>NZ_JAKJST010000028.1:0-113885 GCF_050337275.1 Vibrio wakamikoensis
CCGGCGTTTGATTGGAATGGGTATGTCTAGCTCGACTCAAGTCAGCTAAACCAGTCATTCCTTGCTCGCGGAAACGGTTGATCCATTTGTAGCCTGTTTTACGAGCTATGCCATAACGCTGGCACAGCTCGCTAATAGAAAATCGATGGCTAAGCCAATCTTCAATGAAAAGTTCTCTTTGGCTCATGATGCAAGTCTCTTCCCATGGCATAAGCTTCTCCTCTTCGAAGCTTACACATTAGCACTTGTTACCCATGTGCCCGGTTAGAACTGTTACCTATGAGCCCGGTCAATACCGCCTTGAGTAGATTCCTGCCCGCGCAGGAATGACGAATGTAGCTTGTTCAACGAACTCAATTAAGTCGTCACCCCTGCGTAGGCAGGGGTCTTCTATACGCGATCACCAAGCCTTGAGTAGATTCCTGCCTGCGCAGGAATGAAGAATGTAGCTTGTTCAACGAACTCAATTAAGTCGTCACCCCTGCGCAGGCAGGGGTCTTCTATACGCGATCACCAAGCCTTGAGTAGATTCCTGCCCGCGCAGGAATGAAGAATGTAGCTTGTTCAACGAACTCAATTAAGTCGTCACCCCTGCGTAGACAGGGGTCTTCTATACGCGATCACCAAGCCTTGAGTAGATTCCTGCCTGCGCAGGAATGACGAATGTAGCTTGTTCAACAAACTCAATTAAGTCGTCACCCCTGCGCAGGAATGACGAACTAGGGGGGCTTACGCTCAACATGAACTGACCGAGCAGACGGGTAACAGTGTTAACCGAACAAATAGCGTGCAAAAAAAACAGCGAGTCGAACCTATTCTAAGTATTGTTCGTAAATTAATACTTACGTTTGCATTTTTTGTCTTCGTTAGTTTATTGCGCCAAATTGATTGCTTATAATCGATTTTTATCTTAATGTACCAGCAAACTAGTACATAAGAATCTTTACAGTGGATAATTCAAACTTAGCGACGGCTCCAAGGGAGCATTTCGGTTCTCGTTTAGGCTTCATTTTAGCCGCTGCAGGTGCAGCCGTAGGATTGGGTAATATTTGGGGCTTCCCAACACAAGCCGCCAGCAACGGTGGTGGTGCTTTCCTATTGGTGTATTTAGTCATGATATTGGTCGTGGCGTTTCCTATGTTAGTGGTGGAAATGGCCATCGGTCGACATGGGCAAGCCAACCCTGTCGATAGCATGAAGTCTCTTACCTCCCACCCTATCGGCAAGGTGGTTGGTGGCATAGTCGGTTGGATTGGCCTCGCGGTGCCTTGCGCAGTATTGGCGTTCTATTCCATCGTCGGCGGCTGGCTGATTTGCTTCTTGTTTGGCGCACTGGCAGACATTGCCGGTCTGACGTCACTTGCGGACTGGTTCAAAGGTTTTAGTGTCGAAAGAAATGTATTTGGTACAGTGCTTTTCTATTTGCTGACGGTGTTGATTGTTCAAGGCGGGGTAAAGAAGGGCATTGAAAAATGGTCGACACGTTTGATGCCATCGCTGTTCATCCTTTTTGGATTGCTGTTTATCTATATCATGATGCAGCAGGGCGCAGTTGAAGGGCTTAAACATTATCTGATCCCAGATTTTGAAAAAGTGTGGGACAGAAAACTCATCCTCGCGGCCATGGGGCAAGGCTTCTTCTCGCTGACGATTGGTGGCTGTTCGATGCTTATTTACGGCTCTTACTTGTCGAAAAAAGAAAACCTGCCGAAAATGGCAATGAATGTGACCTTAGTGGATACCTCAGTGGCGTTTATTGCAGGCCTTGTGGTGATGCCGGCGATGTTTGTCGCGATGCAAAAAGGCGTTCAGATTTATGCAGAAGATGGCTCTCTATTGAGCTCAGATACCTTGGTCTTTACGGTATTACCGTTGATGTTTGAATCATTGGGCATACTTGGTTTAGTGTTCTCAGTGGTGTTTTTCTTGCTATTGACCATTGCAGCGCTAACGTCATCTATTTCGATGCTAGAGTGTCCGGTTGCCCTTGTCGATGAGCGCTTTAACACCGGCCGCAAGAAAACCAGCTGGGTACTCGGTGCGCTTATTGCGCTGTTTAGTATCTACATCGTATTTAACTTTGGTGATCTGTTTGGATTTGTCGCTATGGTTGCGACGCAATACTTACAGCCTATTGCCGCACTGTTGTTCTGCTTGTTTGGTGGTTGGGTTTGGAGCCGCGCGAGTAAGATTAAAGAGCTTGAACAAGGCTGCCCAGAGTTCCAACTTGGCTGGTTTGGTAAGGTATGGCCTTGGTACGTGAAGTTTGTGTGCCCAGTACTTGTTGTTACCGTGATTTGGGCGTCATTTGGCTAAACACTGACTATGAATCAAGAATGAAAAAAACACCGCTAGGTTTCCCTTAGCGGTGTTTTTGTCTATCGGAACTGACCGGCATCTTCTAGGAAGTCAAAGCCAACACTGGCAAGCTTCTCGATAAGAGCAGGTTTACTGATGTCGAAGTAGTTGACGAGTTTATCTAAATCACCTCCAAAGTCGTCACGCAGTTTCATGTTGACGATACTCATTAGCATCACAGGATCCATAGTTTCAAAGTTGGCTAGATTCATCTTTAGTTTCTACTTATCTTCAAAATCCGAAATCAAAAGGTTTGCTGCCGCGAATGCCGCTTGCTCACGGATATCTTTTGGTAGGCTTTCATTTGCAGCCACTTCGTTTAGAGTACGAACGGCACATGAAATTGCTTGTGGAATGTAGGCTTGATCGCCACTGCCAATTTGTGCGTAGATTTCGCGAACCAAATCACAACAACCGTAAACTTGCATAATGTCTTTCTCTATAAATGATAACTGGTCTCAATATACACAGGCTGCAGAGGAAACTCAAAAGGCACAATTGATGTGAAACAAAAAAGCCGACGTTTTGGTTAAACATCGGCTTATCAATCACAGTTCTGACTTAATTAAGCTTTCGCTGGAATCGTTTCTAGTAGTGCTACCATTTGGTTCCAGAATAGCTCAACCGTGTCGATTTTCACCTTCTCGTCAGGCGAGTGAGGGAACTTAATAGTTGGGCCGAAAGAGACCATGTCCATGTTTGGATACGGTTCTTTGAATAGACCACATTCTAGACCCGCGTGGATCACCATGATGTTTGGTTTGTGACCGTAGATACCTTCGTACATATCACGGAAGATAGCCATGATCTCTGACTCTGGATCTGGCTTCCAACCCGGGTAGGCGCCAGAACATTCAATCGTCGCACCCGCAAGCTCTGCGACCGATGCCAACATGCCTTCTACTTGAGAGCGGCCTGAATCGATAAGCGAGCGAATAAGGCATAGTACTTCAACTTTATCCGCTTGCGTCGTGATCACACCAACGTTTAGTGAGGTCTCAACGACACCTTCAATGTCATCACTCATTCGAATAACGCCATTCGGGCAAGCATTCAGTGCTGCGATAAAGCGCGATTGAGCGTAAGACTCGAACACATCGCTAAGATCATTTGCTTCGTTAAAGCTAACAATGTCAGTTTCAATAGCGCCTAGCTCAGATTTCACTAGCTCAGTGTAGAAGCTGTAAAGTTCTTCTAGCTTCGGTAGGTTTTCTTCTGGTAGTGCTAGAGTAACAAAACCTTCGCGTGGAATAGCGTTACGTAGGCTGCCACCACGGAATTCAATTAGGCGAGCATCAAGCTCTTTTGCGTGACCCGCTAAGAAGCGGCCGAGCAGTTTGTTGGCGTTGCCGCGACCAGTGTGAATATCACAGCCAGAGTGGCCGCCTTTCAGACCTTTCAGTGTTAGCTGACGCGCAACATAGCCTTGAGGTGCTGCTTCACGAGTGATGTCGAACGTAATGGCTGCGTCAATACCGCCCGCACAACCCATGTACACTTCGCCTTCTTGCTCAGAGTCAGTGTTTAGAAGAATGTCACCTTCTAGCCAGCCTGCCTCTAGGCCGAATGCGCCAGTCATGCCAGCTTCTTCATCGATGGTCAATAGAACTTCTAGTGGACCGTGTTTGATATCGTTTGAAGCAAGTACAGCCAGGCAAGTTGCCATACCGATGCCATTGTCAGCACCAAGCGTTGTGCCTTTTGCGGTTACCCACTCACCATCAATGTATGGCTGGACTGGGTCTTGAGTAAAATCGTGGTCAGTGTCTTCATTTTTCTGAGGCACCATATCGATGTGCGCTTGTAGAACCACACCTTTCTTGTCTTCCATGCCTGCCGTTGCTGGCTTTTTAATGAATACGTTGCCTGTATCGTCGCGTTTTACATCAAGACCTTGCTCTTTCGCCCAGCCAATAATGTACTGTGCTAGGGCTTCTTCATGTTTTGAAGGGTGTGGGATTGAGCAGATTTTGTCGAAAAATTGCCAAACCGGTGCCGGTGACAACTTGCTGATTTCAGAATGGAATTCAGACACGGAACTCTCCTTTATGCAGACTAGGCTAGATTGTTATTCCCCAGATGTTTAGATTCGAGGTGAGAACATCTGGTTTTCTAGCTTATTTAAGATAAAGAGAAGGATACCATTAGTTGTAAACAACGAGTAGTAAAAGCAAAGCAATTATGTAATGTCGCGTGTTACTGGAATGATTTATAAAATGCACTGGTATGCATATTGGTGATAATGCTATCCGTAATAAAATTACAGAATTGGCAGTGGATTTCAATGATTATGAAATTTATGTGACTTAGATCGCCATAAGTCTTGTAATTTAAATCCAATATGGTATTCTTTTGAACAGTTGAGTGATTCAACATAGCTTGTTCAAGGATTGAGCCCGATTTATCGCCTCCAAGGAACCGAGATTCAAAGCAACTTTATCCATTATTTGTTTTGTTAGAAGGTGATGTTATGCAAGGTTTAGCAAGCGCGATGTTTTGGACCAACCAAAACGTATACACGAAAGACTTCGCGTACAATGTCTACTACGGTAGATAGTCATTAAGATTTTCCCCTAAATTGAGAATTTGTTGTTGGTTATATACCCCAATTGATGACCAAATTATTCTACCGCCACTCTCTGGAGTGGCGTTTTTTTTGCCTTTTTCTAAGAAATGCCATCTTAATCTCAAAAAGGATGGTGAATTTTTGTCCAGTTATCTCACCTTATCGCTATGATGAAATAGGGCGCAAACGCGGTAACTATTTCAATTTGTTAGCAGTCGTTACCGAATAGGTTTCATATCAAGCGGAAAATATGTTGATTAGAGTCTAAATTCTAGCTGGAATTTGCGTTTTGATAACCTTATAATTCGCGCCAATCGTTTACGCAACCGTTTACTTTTTACACTTTTTAGGGATTCGATTATGCTCGAGAAGCTGTTCAAGCTCAGTGAAAATGGCACTACAGTGCGCACTGAGATTATCGCAGGTATTACTACCTTCCTGACGATGGCTTACATTATTTTTGTTAACCCAGCAATTCTAGCTGATGCCGGCATGGATCGCGGCGCAGTATTCGTTGCTACTTGTCTAGCAGCTGCGATTGGCTGTTTTATCATGGGCTTTGTTGCTAACTACCCAATTGCTCAAGCGCCAGGTATGGGTCTAAACGCCTTCTTTACCTACGCGGTAGTGCTGGGCATGGGCTATACATGGCAAGTCGCGCTGGCGGCGGTATTCTGTTCTGGTATTTTATTCATTCTCTTGAGTGTGTTTAAGATCCGTGAGTGGATCATTAACTCCATTCCTATGTCGCTTCGTACTGGTATCTCTGCGGGTATTGGTCTGTTCTTAGCGCTGATTGCTCTAAAGAACGCGGGTATCGTAGTTGATAACCCAGCGACGCTTGTATCTCTAGGTCACATTACCTCTCTTCCAGCTACGTTAGCTGCTGTAGGTTTCTTCATTACTATCGCTCTTGTTCACCGTGGTGTGAAAGGCGCGGTAATGATTGCTATCCTTGCAGTAACAGGTCTAGGCCTTATTTTTGGTGATGTTCAGTGGGGCGGCATTATGTCTACGCCACCAAGCATTGCACCAACGTTCATGCAGCTTGATTTCTCTGCAGTGTTCGAAATCGGTATGATTTCTGTTGTGTTTGCTTTCCTATTTGTTGACTTGTTCGACACGGCAGGCACGCTAGTAGGTGTTGCTCAAAAAGCAGACCTAATCGGTAAAGATGGTAAGATCCCACGTCTTAATAAAGCACTACTGGCTGACTCAACAGCAACATCAGTAGGTGCGCTACTCGGCACATCAAACACGACTTCTTATGTAGAAAGTACAGCAGGTGTTGCGGCAGGTGGTCGTACTGGTCTTACTGCAGTTGTTGTTGGCATTTTGTTTGTACTTGCTTTATTCTTCTCGCCTTTGGCGGGTATGATCCCAGCTTACGCAACCGCGGGTGCGCTATTCTATGTAGCAATTCTCATGATGTCTGGTCTAGTTGGTATCGACTGGAGAGACATTACTGAAGCGGCACCGGTTGTTGTAACTTGCTTGCTGATGCCATTTACATTCTCAATTGCAGAAGGCATCTCACTTGGCTTCATCGCTTACGCGGCTATTAAGGCATTGAGTGGTAAAGGTCGTGACGTATCTATGAGTGTATGGGTAATGTCTGCAATCTTTGTCATCAAGTACATTGTGGCTGCTTAAGTCTCGAATACGGTTTAATTAGGTTATTATTATGGCTAACAAATTCATCATCACTTGGGACAATATGCACGCATATTGCCGTCAACTCGCTGAGCGTCAAATGCCAGCTGAACAGTGGAAAGGCATTATCGGTGTAAGTCGTGGCGGTCTAGTACCAGCAGCGATTCTAGCTCGTGAGCTAGGTATTCGTTATGTAGATACAGTATGTATCTCTAGCTACGACCACGATCACCAACGTGATATGACGGTACTAAAAGCACCAGAGCACGACGGTGAAGGTTACCTAATCGTTGATGATCTAGTGGATAGCGGCGACACGGCTCGTAAAATCCGTGAAATGTACCCTAAAGCTAAGCTAGTAACAGTGTGTGCTAAGCCTGCTGGCGTTGAGCTAGTTGACGAATATATTGTTGATATCGACCAAGATTGTTGGATCGAGCAGCCATGGGATATGGCACTGTCTTACGTTGAGCCAATTAACCGTAAGCAAAAGTAAACAGTGATGTTTAAAAAAACCGCGATAGTTGATATCGCGGTTTTTTTTCGTCTAGCGATTACTGGAACCACTGGCGATACACTTTGAATTGTCCTGTCTGTAAATCCGTCAGCTAGATTGTTGGCTGATGTTTTTTTGGCGACGCTTCGGTTCATAGTTCGAAATAGCCACGCCGACAAAGATGATAGCGGAGCCTATCCATTGGCTGACTGAGATGTCTTCCTTGAGATAGAACACCGACAGAAACACGGTAATTACGGGTACTAGATTAATAAATGAGGACGCACTGGCTGCACCAATAACGGAAATTGCTTGGTTGAAAAATAGATATGCCACTACAGAGCCACCCAAGGCCATAAATAGGATGGCAACAATGGCGTCGAAGCCTATTGGCTTCAATACCATAGCATTACCTGTCATTGCCCATTCAATGAGTGGCCACGGAAGCAGCAACAGACTTCCATACAGGAAGATATAGTACATAAACAGATTGTTTGGCGTATCTTGTTTGTTGCGTTCGACAAAAATGTTGTAAACAGCAAAGCAGAATGTGCTAAGCAGAAGCAACAGGTCGCCAACGGAATACTCAATACTGAGCAGTTTATCCAATTGCCCATCAAATACGATGTAAATAACCCCCACATAGGCCGCGATAAAGCCAACCACTTTGGTGAGACTCTCTCGTTTTCCGCTGCAAGTAGCGATAAACAGTGTTAGACAAGGAATCGTTGCTTCAATGACACCTGCGTTGAATGCACTTGATAGGTCAAGGCCTCGGAAGTAGAAGTAGTAGCAGGCGGTGATCCCAAAGAAGGCGGTGAGCGCTACCTTGATATGGCGCATTATTGGCATGGAATAGCGCTGAATCTGTCGCCGATAAAGCAGCGCTAACACCAAAGCGGCAATACCGAATCTTAATATAGTGACCATAGAGACAGAAAAGGTCTCCATCGCTATTTTCCCTGCGATGGCCGAGCCTCCCCAAAAAAAAGCAGAAAGGAATAATTTGAAGTAGGTCGTCAGGTTCATCGCTTGGCTAAAGTCCATGTGTGGTAATCTTTACCAAAGGCTATAAGCAAAAAGGCTCATACAACAGAATGGATAGGGACAAAATGCATCAAGATCATGCCAACTCGTTGCCACACGCTGTTGTTTTAGTGGGATTCGAGTTACTGAGAACCTTTGAGTTTGGCTGTGCGGTGGAAATTTTTGGACTTGAACGACCAGAGCTTGGCGTTGATTTGTATCAGTTTAAAGTGTGTGGGATAGAGTCAAGTACGGTGCAAGCGATAGGGGGCGTGTCGGTGACGTTTGAGCACGGTCCAGAGATACTAGAGCAAGCCGACACAATCATTCTTCCTGGTTGGCGAGATGTTAATGAGCAGCCCCCAGAGGTATTGGTCAATGCACTAAAGCGAGCTCATGAACGAGGCGCACGTATTTGTAGTATTTGCACAGGGGCATTTGTGCTCGCAGCAGCAGGGTTACTCAATGGTCGAGCGGTGACGACACATTGGCATCATTCAAACCTACTGTCACAACGCTATCCAAGCCTTCGGGTGTCCCCATCTTCGCTGTACATCGAAGATGGCAATATCTTGACCTCAGCGGGCTCAGCGGCGGGATTGGACATGATGCTCTATATCGTACGTCAGGATTATGGTTATAGAATTGCCAATATGGTGGCACAGCGCTTGGTGATACCGGCATACAGAGATGGTGAACAGCTACAGATCGTTTCTCAAGAAGCGATGGCGACTTCGCAGACTAAGATTGCGGAAGTTATGGATTGGGTAAGAGAGAGACTGTCTGAACCTCACAATGTGGACTCTCTTGCCAGTCAGATGGATATGACGCCGCGTACTTTTCAGCGAACATTTAAGAATGTTGTAGGGCTCCCTGTGATTGAATGGCTAACGCGAGCACGAGTGGATCGCGCTAAAGAACTGCTAGCAACGACCTCTTCAACGGTGTCACACATTGCCTACCATTGCGGCTTTGCCTCCGAAAGTACCTTCCGACACCAGTTTCGAAAGCTAGTAAGTCAAACGCCAACTGAGTTTCGGCGTCAATCATCGAGTAATTTGCAGCAATTGAGAGACAAAAACACTGAATAATCGCGATTATTCGATTATATTGTTGCTGTTAACAGGTAATGCTAGGTGCGCGTATGTCCGAAGAAGTCAGCAAAAACATCTCTGAAACCTTGTTTGAAAAAAACAAGCAGGCTAAAGAAACCTCCCACCTTATCCGGTATATGCCAAGCAGTATCCGAGTGCTTGAGGAGCGTCGATCACAGCAGCCAACCTCTTGGTATCGCAACTTATTGCGTTTGCAGTGGGTTTGGCAAGGGATGGATCCGATTGAATTAGAGTCGGTATTGGCAAAAATTGCCTCTTCAGAACACTCGAGAACGGTTGATGAGTGGCTGGATACCGTTATGGGGTACCACGGTGGCAACTGGAACTATGAGTGGACTAAGCATGGCATGATGCATCAAAAGCGTGCCAATGATTTGCAAGGCGATGCTGCGGCGGAAGAGCTGTTTAAAGCATCGCTTAGCTTTAGTATCGCAGGCTACCCCCATCTTAAAAATGACAACTTGGCACTGCAAGCTCAGGTTCTGGCAAATAACGCCTACAATGAAGCCGCGAAACACACCAGTCACATCATTAAGCAAGTTGAGATTCCTTATCAGAATCGACGCATTACCGCTAACCTTCACCTGGTAAGCACCGAAAAACCTCAGCCTGTTGTCATTGTTAGCGCTGGACTTGATTCGTTGCAAACCGATATGTGGCGTTTATTTAGAGACTACCTAGCGCCGGCCGGTATCGCGATGTTGACGGTGGATATGCCATCGATAGGGCACAGCTCACACTGGCCACTAACCGAAGATACCTCTTGTCTGCACCAAGCGGTAATACAAGAGCTGCCAAATATTCCTTGGGTTGACCATTTTAGAGTGGGTTTGCTCGGCTTTCGTTTTGGCGGCAACGCCATGGCTCGTTTGTCGTTTCTTGAGCCAGATAAAATTAAAGCGTGCGTGACGCTTGGTGCACCAATTCACCACTGTTTAGCGACACCGAAGATCATTCAGTCGATGCCGAAAATGTATATCGATATGCTAGCGTCTCGTCTTGGGAAAGATGCGGTAGACATTAATAGCCTTGCTGGGCAACTGATGGCATGGTCGCTGAAAATTCAAGGCTTCTTATCATCTCGCCGAACTAAAGTGCCTATTTTGGCAATGAGTATGGAAGGGGATATTGTGTCGCCGCTATCCGATAACCGCTTGTTAGCGATGTTTAGTCAATATGGCAAAGCACGTGAGATACCTGCAAAAGGCATAGCTAAGGGATATGCGCAATCCCTCGAAATGGCCATCAAGTGGTTGGAGGACGAACTTTTAAAGTGACATTTGTGCAAATTTAGTGAACTATGTGAAATGATTGTGTAATCAAGTGCATGATAAAAATATAAATTAAACACAATTTATTATCGCTATTTATGTTTTATCCCTATTTCATATAGAAACGGAGTTTCCCTATGTCAGAAACGGCGAAAACCCCTACTCACTATCGCTTAATTGCTGCGTTTAAAGCTATTGGTCCGTATTTACGAGAAACCTTGAGTAAAGACGGTAGCTATCACTTTGACTGCCTTTCGGTGTGCGTGGATGATGCCAAATCTCCAGAAGATAGAGAGTTTTGGGGCTGGTGGCTCGATTTAGCCCTAGTAGATGGGCAGTTTGAGGCGACGTATCAAATCGGTCGCTACAACCAAACAGGCGAGTGGATTTTAGAATCGGCACCAAAATCGGCTATTAACGAAATAAATCGCACCCAAGAGGTGTTTCATCAAAAATTGGAAGCGACACTTAAGGATAAGTTCGAACTCGCTGTCTCTATTCATGACGACTCAGTAGAGTTTGTATAACCGCCTGTCATTAGGCTCCAGAGCCAGCCTTGAGCAGCTTTGGAGCCTTTTTTGTGCCTCTTTGCCCCCCGCTTTGCTTTTTTACTTGTACAAATGATGTTTGATTGCTAAAACATCACTCCTTATTCAATTTTTCACGTCAAACAAGTAGAGATAACTTTGGATATTACTCGTCAAACTGCCGACAAAAAAACGGTAGTGGTGAAGTTAGGTACTAGTGTCCTAACAGGTGGTTCCCTAGCGCTAAATAAAGCGCACATGGTTGAGCTGGTCAGACAATGTGCTGAGCTGAAAAAGCTTGGACACTCCGTTGTAATGGTATCGTCAGGTGCAATTGCGGCGGGTCGCGAGCACCTAGGTTACCCCGAACTTCCCAAAACGATGGCGAGTAAGCAGCTTTTAGCCGCTGTTGGTCAAAGCCAGCTTATTCAAGTATGGGAGTCTTTGTTTGCTATTTACGGGCTTAAAATCGGCCAAATGCTGCTAACGCGTGCCGATCTTGAAGATCGTGAACGCTTTCTTAATGCACGCGATACCATCAATGCCTTGGTTGAGAACGACATCATTCCAGTGGTGAATGAGAACGACGCAGTTGCGACCAGTGAAATTAAGGTTGGCGACAACGACAATCTATCGGCATTGGTGGGTATTTTGTGTGGTGCGGATAAGCTGTTGCTGCTTACCGACCAACGCGGTTTGTTTACCGCCGATCCTCGCAAAGACCCAAATGCAGAGTTGATCCGTGAAGTGACAACGATTGATGAAACGCTTCGCAAGATCGCAGGTGGCAGCGGTACCACATTAGGAACCGGTGGTATGGCAACCAAGCTTCAAGCGGCAGACATTGCACGCCGAGCAGGGATTGAAGTTATTATTGCAGCGGGTAGTGCGGAAAACGTGGTGTTTGACTCACTATCTGATGAGCCTCAAGGTACTCGCTTCTTGCCTCTACCAGAAGCATTGGAAAATCGTAAACGTTGGATACTCGCAGGCCCTGCAGCAACCGGTAACATTGTTATCGATTCAGGCGCAGTGAATGCGGTAATAGGCAAGGGCAGTAGCTTACTTGCTAAAGGGGTTATAAAAGTTTCAGGCCGCTTCGCTCGTGGTGAAGTGGTACGTGTGACGACCAATGACGGGGCTTTAGTTGCAAAAGGAATTTGTGGCTACTCCGATGCCGATCTGTCCAAAATAGCAGGTAAGCACAGTAAAGAAATTGCTGATACGCTTGGCTATGATTATGGTGCAGAAGTGATTCATCGCGACGATATGGTCGTCATTCAAGATTAAGAATAAAGGGAACCGTTATGGACATGATTAAACTAGGCCAAAACGCGAAGCAAGCCAGCTTTGCTTTGGCGACCGCGTCAACGGCGCAAAAGAATCGCGCACTGCAAATCATTGCCGATGAACTTGAAGCAAACGCCGACGTTATTTTGGCTGCGAATGCGAAAGACATCGACCTAGGTCGTGAAGCCGGTCTAACAGAAGCGCTACTTGATCGTCTGCTGCTGAACAAACAACGCCTGAAAGGCATTGCTGATGACGTTCGCAACGTTATCACTCTGTCTGATCCTGTTGGCAGTGAAATCGACAGCAAAGTGCTTGAAAACGGCATGAGCCTATCGCGCCGCCGCGTGCCACTTGGTGTTGTTGGTGTGATTTATGAAGCACGTCCAAACGTTACGATTGATATCGCAGCACTGTGTTTGAAAACCGGTAACGCCAGCATCCTTCGTGGTGGTAAAGAGACCTTCTTCTCTAACATGGAACTGGTTAAAGTGATCCAGTCTGCACTCGATAAAGCGGGTCTGCCTGCGGCATCAGTACAGTACATTGAAAAACCGGATCGTGAACTGGTTTCTAAGCTACTTAAGCTGGATGACTACGTAGACATGATCATCCCGCGCGGTGGTGCTGGTCTTCACAAAATGTGTAAAGAGAACAGTAACATCCCAGTTATCATCGGCGGCTTTGGCATTAGCCATATCTTTGTTGATGATAGTGCGGATCTTGCTCGTTCTTTGGATGTGGTTGAGAACTCAAAAGTGCAACGTCCATCGGCATGTAACTCATTAGATACTCTGCTTGTGCACGAGAAAGTCGCAACTGAATTCCTACCAATGATCGCTGAGCGCTTGAAAGGTAAAGTTTCACTGGTCACAGAGCCAAAAGCGAAAGCGATGTTGGCAGGTTTTGATGATTTGCGTGACGCAGGTGAGGGTGACTTTGATACCGAGTGGCTGAGTTTCACTTTAGGTGTGAAAGTTGTGGCAGATGTTGAAGAAGCCATCGACCATATGCGCGTTCATAACGCTAGCCACTCTGATGCGATCATGACTAACAGCCTAATTAACTCAGAGAAATTCATTAACTCTGTAGGCTCAGCTGCAGTTTACGTAAATGCTTCGACACGCTTCACGGACGGCGCTCAATTTGGTCTTGGTGCAGAAGTTGCGGTATCAACGCAGAAACTCCATGCTCGCGGCCCTATGGGGCTAGAAGAGTTAACCAGCTACAAGTGGGTGGGTAAAGCGGATTACTTACCGCGTCCATAACGCTTGACTACATTGAATACAAAAAGAGTCAGTCGAATATCGGCTGACTCTTTTTTTGTTTTGAGGTGGTCATTTCAACCTAGCGTGTTGCTCTTGCCAAAAATCTGTCTAAATGGTTGGCAAATTCACGGCGCTCTGTCTGCCCAAGTGGTGCCGGACCACCAGTTTGAACTCCACTAGAGCGCATAGTGTCCATAAAGTCACGGATATTAAGACGAGCCTTAATGGTATCTTTAGTATAAAGCTCACCGCGTGGGCTGAGCGCCAAAGCATTTTTAGTGATCACTTCATCTGCCAAAGGAATATCAGACGTGATAACCAAGTCACCGGCGTTGACTCTTTTCACGATTTCATTGTCTGCAATGTCAAACCCAGCAGGTACGGTTAGCGAGTGGATATTGTCTCGTTTCGGTACAGGTACGCTGTGGTTAGCAACAAAGGTACAGGTTAAGCCAGTGCGTTCCGCGGCTCGGCACAGTGTTTCTCGAATCACTTTTGGGCATGCATCGGCATCGACCCAAATCTTAACGGCTTGTTTTAACGGTTCAGTCACGAGATTGCTCCAATGCAGTCAATCGCTGAGTCAGTGTGGCAACTTGCTGCTCTAATTCCTTCACTCTTAGCTCTAGAGGTTGCTCTGCTTTCTCAGCAGCGATTTCAACTTTTGGTACATGTTGACTGCTCTTCCAAGATTTGATCACGGTGATCAGCGCAGGCATAGGTACTTTAGTCTTCAAACGCGCTTTTACTAGTGCGACGGTTGGCTCTTTTCCCTCTGCGTGCAATGAGCTGATTGCAGCTTCAATCTCAGCGGAGACATCTTTGGTTATCATGTTGGTTATTCCGTTAAATAGGCTAGCCATTAATAGTACCTTCGAATCTAAGGGAGGTACAGATGGAGCTTGTGTGACGGTCATCACCAGTGACTTGAAGCGAGTGAATCTAAGACATTAGCCAATTTGGAAACACCCTGTGCGAGATCTCTCACACGAGCTGTGAGATAAAGAGAAAAAATCGCCAGAAATTTGGAAGAGAAAATCAATAAGCTCATGTTAAATATGGTATTTAACCTTTAATTAACAGTGTCGACGAAAAACTTTTTGAATTGGGTAGATTGTCCAGAATCGCCATTAGGGTAAATTAGAACCTGTCGGAAGGATGCTGACACGGAACAGGAATGACATTGGAAGGTCATCTTCAGGAAGAAGATTTGGTTACCAAGGGAAACGTAACCAGCACGGAAGTTAGGATAGCGCGGGAAGCGAACAATCATCAGGACGGTGATTTTTAGGGAAATGGATACACTCAGGAAGAGTGCAAGGAACCCCATCAGGATGATGGTCAAGGACACCGCTCAAGGAACAAGTGAAGCGAGCTGACTGGGATAGTTAGCGTCATTGGATGAGATGGACACCGCTAGGACGGCGACGAATGGATATAGCTGAAGGATTCAGCCACTATTACGGATGATGCATGGAGCATTTTTAGTAGCCGGACTGCTGCGAGTAAGACTATAGCCCCAATACGCAAGTGTTGGGGCTTTTCTTATTTATAAACCCTAACTTTCATACTTCTCTTGTAAGTGTCGCACTTAATCTAAAGAACACAGAGCCTAAAGCCTATATTAGGTTATTTGGGTATTCAGTTACGAAAAGGAAGTCAATGACAATAGTTACTCGCAGAACCATTCTCGTCCCCTATACCGACTATCTGGAGTCGGATTTTCTGATGCTTAACGTGTGTGCGAAAAATCGTAAACACATGAATGGTCCTCATACCCTAGCCACTGCGCGTCGATTGTTTCATACCATATTGAGCGACTCAAAGTTCTATGCGATGGCGGCTCTGGATCTGCGTACGCGCGATTATATGGGGCATATTTTCATTGAGCGCGGAGCGGAGGGTGAAGGAGAGATAGGCTATATCTTTGACAAGCAATATTGGAACAAAGGGATTGCAACAGAGGTATTAAGAGCGTTTATTCCTGATGCCGTCCATACTTTAGGGCTTAATAGGCTTGAAGCGAACGTCGATATTGACCATGCCTCTTCGATTCGATTGCTGAGTAAACTCGGGTTTGAACAGTACGGACAAGCGGAAGATGAGCATGGCCCGTACTATCAGTTTCAATCTACATTCGGTGTGCTGGAAAGTGAAAGTTCAGCACATGAAAACCTTTCATCACCAGCTTTCCTTGGTAATAGTCGTCACCGAGTGCTGAAAACTCAAACTCATAAATAGTGTGCCAACCGAATCGGCCGTTGGCATCTCTAAGTCTGTGAGCACCAAACGAGACGCTCAACATTTGCAGATCTAACTCCTTACAGCGACGTGTCACCGCCGCCTTGGCAATCTCAGATTGACGCCGCTGCTGCCAAAATACAAAGCAGAACACACTCAGCGCCAATATCATCAAAAGATTATCTATCATTTCACCTTCCTAGTGAGTTTTTCCTTGTGTTGCCGCCTGTTGCAACGCGATCAATGCGCTGGCGAGCTCTGGTGATGGGCTAGAATGCAGCAGTGGCAAAAGCACTAAACGCAGGCTCGGCATCATCACTAGATCGGCAAATAATTGATTAAACAAGCCTTGGTTGCCAGTTTGAGCCAAGCGTACCAAGAACTTCTCGGCTAAGGCTGGCGTAGTCAGAGGCTGCCATGCACGGCCTGCTATGGCAATCAGCACTTCCAGATGACTCAAGCGCGCACTGGCTAAAATATCAGTAACTAATGACTCTAGCTGCTCTGGCTTGCCACCCGATAGCGCACGAGCATAAGCGGCTAACAAGAATAGATCCGGCTCGTCGGACTCGCATTCAAATTGAGCAAGTTCGCGCAGCGTTGTAGAGAGCTTTTCTGGCAACGCCACATGCTCAAGTGCGCCAAGCAGGGCATAGCGGGGCTCGCTGGCAAGGTGACGCAGGCTGGTGCGGATCAAGCGACCGTTTTCATCACGTCCAAGCCTAGTTGCCATATCGGTGATGCCTTGCAGTCCAACCGTTTGCCAGTTATCCCAGCCAAGGTCGCCACGGAAGTAGTCACGTGCATGCTGATAGTATTGGCTGGTGGTCAGATCCAATTCTGCTCTTAATAAGCTATGGAATACAGCTAACTTGTCGTCTGTTGGTTTAAACGTAAATGGGTTGTTTGACAGCTTTTTTTGCTGCTCCTCGCTCATCTCTTTTCCAAGACGTGTCCCCATTGCTTCAAGAACGTATTTTAGAAACTGGCCGACATCGACTTGGCTCAGTAATCCACGCTCATCAAGCTGGAATTTAAGGAACCAAATCCAAGGCTGTTTTTCTTCGTTCCAGTAGGCGATGGCAAACTGAGCCTGTCTTTGAATCGGATAAGGGTAAGGCTGACTAGCGCGCTCGACGGCAGCAAACTGATCGTTATCAATCAGTTGTACGCGTCTTGAGATATCGTAGATGTGATATTGGCAGCCACTGTTGACCAATAGATCCGTCAAAGTATGAATGGTTTCCATGGAGGGGTTCCTAGTACGGTTTGGGTATAGAACAATAAATGGTATTCTATCGCCAATTTTCAAGTCATTGACGACCATTTTCAATAGCGATGATGCAAAGTCGTGAAATAGTTCGTCGCGCTACTAGATAGATCTATGAAGTTATTACTTGTTGAGCTGAAACAGCAGCTTAAAAAACACTCACTTTGGCAGCTTAACGCCCCAAATATAGTGGCATTGAGTAGCCAACAGCCGTTCGCAGTAGATACCCTTGAGCCCCAAGAGTGGTTGCAATGGATTTTTATTGCCCGAATGGAGTCCCTGATTGAGGCCGGTGGCGACACCCCAAAAGGGTTTGAAATCACGCCATACTTTGAAGAAGTGTGGAAGCGACGTCCTGAGTTGGCCGAGGTTCTAATGGTACTTAAACAGATAGATGAGGCCGCAAAATGAGTGAATCGACAGCTTTACCAGAGGTTGAGCTACTAGAGATTGTCTACCGAGACGAGTACCTCATTGCGGTGAATAAGCCTGCGGGTATGTTGGTACACCGCTCATGGCTAGATAAAAATGAAACACGTTTTGTCATGCAAACTTTGCGTGATCAAATTGGTCAGCACGTTTTTCCTTTGCACCGCTTGGATAGACCAACATCGGGTGTGTTGTTATTTGCACTTTCGAGTGAGATAGCAGCGAAAGCGATGCCGATGTTTGCCGAGCACAATATTGAGAAAACCTATCACGCCATTGTTCGTGGCTGGATTGAGCAAGGCGATGTTTTAGACTATCCACTGAAAGTGGAACTCGACAAAATTGCCGATAAGTTTGCCGACCAAGAAAAAGAGGCGCAGCCAGCGGTCACCGCCTATCAGCCATTGGCTAAGGTTGAAGTGCCATACTCGACAGGTCGTTTTCCAACTAGCCGCTACTGCTTAATGGAAATGAAGCCAAAGACGGGTCGTAAGCACCAACTTCGTCGTCATATGCATCATTTAAGTCACCCGATTGTCGGTGATACGACTCATGGTGATGGCCGGCACAATCGCTTGTTTAGGGAGCATTACGATACCCATCGTATGCTGTTGCATGCGTCTTGTTTGGCGTTCAACCACCCAATTACTGGCGAGCCAATACGTATTCAAGCAGGGTTTGATTCGGTTTGGCAGAGTCTAATGAGTGAATTTGGCTGGCAAGAGTGTGACGCAATCCAAGATTACACCTAATTACGTTACTTTACGGACTAAATAGTGGATTTCTTAATAGGTGAATTTTCGCTAAACTGTGGTCTAAACCATAGGAGGTGTTATGCATTGTCCATTTTGTTCAGAAAATGACACAAAAGTTATCGATTCCAGACTGGTAGCCGATGGCCATCAGGTGCGTCGTCGTCGTCAATGTTTGGCGTGCAGTGAGCGTTTCACCACCTTTGAAACCGCCGAACTGGTTATGCCAAAGGTGATTAAATCCAATGGTAATCGTGAGCCTTTCAACAAGGATAAGATGGTCGGTGGCATTCAGCGAGCGCTAGAAAAGCGTCCTGTAAGTGCAGACTCGATTGAACTTGCGATCAGTCATATTGAATCTCAACTTCGCGCTACCGGCGAGCGTGAAGTCCCAAGTGAAATGATAGGAAACCTAGTCATGACTCAGCTGAAAGAGCTGGATAAAGTGGCCTATATCCGTTTCGCATCTGTTTACCGTAGTTTTGAAGACATTCGCGAGTTCGGTGAAGAAATCGCTCGCTTGGAAGACTAACAGCCACCCCAAAATCAGCGATAGGTATGGATTACTATGAGTCAGTTTAGCGCTATTGACTATCAGATGATGAGTTTAGCGATTGACCTTGCCAAGAAAGGCCGCTTCACCACTGCTCCAAATCCGAATGTCGGCTGCGTGATAACGCAAAATGATGTCATTGTGGGGCAGGGATACCATAAGAAAGCGGGTGAGCCGCACGCCGAAGTGCACGCAATGCGTATGGCGGGTGAGCAAACTAAGGGCGCGACGGCGTACGTCACCCTAGAGCCATGTTCCCACTATGGGCGCACGCCACCCTGTGCCGAAGGGCTGATTAAAGCGGGTGTCGCGAAAGTCGTCTGTGCCATGTCCGATCCAAACCCGCAAGTCGCTGGGCGTGGTTTTGCCATGCTTGAAGAGGCGGGTATTGAAGTGCAGGTTGGCATCTTGGAGCAAGATGCGCGAGCACTAAATCGAGGCTTTCTAAAGAAAATGGAAACCAATCGTCCCTTCGTTCAGCTTAAAATGGCGGCCAGTCTCGATGGGCAAACCGCACTTGCTAATGGTCAAAGCCAGTGGATCACAGGCGCTGAAGCGCGCCGCGATGTACAGGCGTATCGTGCTGAAGCTGGCGCTATTTTGTCTACTAGCCGCACCGTTATTGACGACAATGCATCTCTAAATGTTCGCTGGAATGAACTGCCAAGCCAAGTTCATTCGGTGATTGACTCCACAGAGCTTCGTCAGCCAGTTCGTGTCATATTGGACAGACAAAATCAGCTCAGCTCTGATCTAAAACTGTTCAGCACCGAAGGCGTTATCCTCCGAGTGGCTCATGAAGGTGGCGATCTTAACATCCCAGCAGGTTCAAGCGAGCAGCTAGACCTTGCCCAAACGCTAGATGTACTAGCCGAAGAGCACCAAATTAACCATGTTTGGGTGGAAGCGGGCGCAACTCTGGCGAGCTCTATGATAGAGCAGCAGCTTGTCGATGAGCTTATCGTCTATTTAGCACCTAAGCTTATGGGGGCTGATGGCCGAGGACTGATCGGCGCGCTTGGGCTTGAGTCGATGCAACAGGTTATCGATCTCGATATTAAAGACATTCGTTTGGTGGGTAGTGATATTCGAATCGTTGCCACGCCACAGCTAAAAAAGAAATAGAAGATGTTTACAGGAATTATTGAAGCCGTTGGTACCCTAAAAGCGATTACGCCAAAAGGGGAAGACATCAGTGTTACCGTTGATGCTGGCAAACTGGATATGGCCGATGTAAAACTCGGCGACAGTATTGCGACCAATGGTGTGTGTCTAACTGTGGTGGCGTTCACTGACAGTAGTTACCAAGCGGATTTATCATTAGAGACGCTAAAGAAAACCGGCTTTGCCAACTACAGCGTGGGTGACAAGGTCAACCTTGAAAAAGCCATGTTACCGACCACGCGTTTCGGTGGTCATATTGTCTCTGGTCACGTCGATGGCGTGGGTGAGATTGTCGACAGACAGCAAGTCGGTCGTGCAGTTGAGTATTGGGTACAGATGCCATCGGAAATCACTAAGTATGTCGCCCAAAAAGGCTCGATTACTGTGGATGGTATTAGCTTGACAGTGAACGATCTTCGCAAAGATGCGTTTAAGCTAACTGTCGTGCCACATACGTCAGAAGAGACCACCATCGACCAGTTCCAGGTAGGGCGAAAAGTAAACCTTGAAGTCGATGTTATGGCTCGTTACATGGAGCGATTACTTCAAGCGCAGACTCACTCTGAGCCTGAGTCGAGACTGACGATGGAATTCTTACAACAAAACGGTTTTGCCTAATCTCGCGAATCTAGTTCTCGAAAATCTAAGAATTGCAAAACCCAGATAAAAACAAGCGCAATAACAGGAACGTGAAATGCCAATTAGTACGCCGCAAGAAATCATTGAAGATATCCGTTTAGGGAAAATGGTCATCCTAATGGATGATGAAGATCGTGAAAACGAGGGCGACCTTATTATGGCCGCTGAGCAAATTACCCCTGAAGCTATCAACTTTATGGCAACCCATGGTCGTGGCCTTATCTGCCTAACCATGACCAAAGAGCGCTGTGAAAACCTAGGTTTGCCTCCTATGGTGCAAGACAACAACGCGCAATACACCACAAACTTTACCGTATCGATTGAAGCCGCTGAAGGTGTGACTACCGGTATTTCTGCTGCCGACCGCGCGCGCACTGTGCAAGCGGCTGTTGCGAAAGATGCCAAAGCGGCCGATCTTGTTCAGCCAGGACACATCTTCCCACTTGCTGCTCAAGATGGTGGTGTACTAACTCGCGCAGGTCACACTGAAGCGGGCTGCGATTTAGCAAAACTGGCGGGACTTGAGCCAGCATCGGTGATCGTTGAGATTTTAAACGACGATGGCACTATGGCGCGTCGCCCAGATCTTGAAGTGTTTGCTGAAAAGCATGACATCAAACTAGGTACGATTGCTGACCTTATCGAGTACCGCAACAACAACGAAACAACGATTGAACGCGTTGCTGCGTGTCACTTGCCGACAGAATTTGGTGAGTTTGAGCTGGTCACATATCGCGATACCATCGATAACCAAATCCACTACGCTATGTGTGCTGGTGACTTGACGGCAAACACGCCACTGGTTCGTGTTCACTTGCAAGACACGTTCACTGACATTCTGCGCTCAAACCGTAACTCAGATCGCAGCTGGACACTGGAAAAAGCGATGAAGCGCATTGGCAATGAAGGTGGTGTGCTGGTCATACTGGGTAATGAAGAGAGCACTGACTTCTTGATTCACAAGATGAAAATGTTCGAACAGCAAGATAGCGGCACAGCACCTACTATGGCGAAAAAGCAGGGCACATCTCGCCGCGTAGGTGTGGGCTCTCAAATTCTAGCTGACCTTGGCGTGCATGAAATGAAATTGCTGTCATCAGCAGACAAAAAATACCATGCCCTCGGTGGTTTTGGTTTGACGGTCACGGAATACGTCACAGAGTAACCTATCAAGCCTTTGCTTCTGATAAGCAAAGGCTTTTTGTTATCAAGACTGCGCCCTACTTTTGGACACCTTGCTAAAGCCTTGTCTGGACGAAGTTAGCGGTAGATATTAATAAATGACTTGTGCTAGAATCCGTCGATTCTCGCGAGATGAACATAGTTTATAAGGAAAGCATATGAAAGTTATCGAGGGTGGCTTCCCAGCACCGAACGCAAAGATTGCTATTGTAATTGCACGATTCAATAGTTTTATCAATGAAAGCCTACTATCGGGTGCTATCGATACTTTGAAACGTCACGGTCAAGTGAGCGAAGACAACATCACGGTTGTACGCTGCCCAGGCGCAGTTGAACTACCACTTGTTGCTCAACGTGTTGCGAAAACAGGTAAGTTTGATGCAATCGTATCGCTAGGTACAGTCATTCGTGGCGGTACACCACATTTCGACTATGTTTGTAGTGAGTGTAATAAAGGTCTTGCACAAGTGTCTCTGGAATATAGCCTACCAGTAGCCTTTGGTGTATTGACTGTTGATACCATCGATCAAGCTATCGAGCGTGCAGGAACCAAGGCTGGTAATAAAGGTGCAGAGGCTGCACTAAGCGCGCTTGAAATGATCAACGTTCTTTCTGAAATCGATTCCTAATGGGGGCCAGTGTGAAACCAGCCGCACGTCGTAATGCACGTCAATTTGCTCTGCAAGCAATTTATTCTTGGCAAATTACTAAAGAAAATGTTGCCACTGTTGAAGAACAGTTCTTATCAGGTGGTAAGTATGATGAAGAAGAACATCATGCTGCTGAGCCTGCGTTGACTGCGCCAGAGACTGACGTTGTATATTTCCGTGACCTACTCACGGGTGTCGCGTTGAATCACACGGAGCTAGACAGCAAGCTACGTCCATTTGTTTCTCGTCCAATGCAAGACCTAGACATGATGGAACTTGCGCTACTTCGCCTAGCGATGTACGAGATGACACGCCGTGAAGACGTACCTTACAAAGTGGTTATTAACGAAGCGATCGAACTTGCAAAAGTATTCGCTGCAGAAGACAGCCACAAGTTTGTTAACGGTGTACTAGATAAAGCAGCACCACACGTTCGTAAGAAGTAACAAACAACGTTTGTCTATTCGTAAAAAGGTCAGCAATTTGCTGGCCTTTTTTATATACTCTGTTCACCTTTTCGTTGCCAAGTCGACAAGATGTCTGGTGAATTTAGTTTAATCGATAAGTACTTTGCTCATAAGCAGCAAAACCGAAAGGATGTGATCCTCGCTCAAGGAGACGATTGTGCGATTGTCGCCCCTACTGCTGGCTCTCATATTGCCATTAGTACCGACACCTTAGTGGCGGGCACTCATTTTCTCGCTGACGCTAATCCTGCGCAAATTGCTCACAAAGCCCTCGCGTCAAACATCAGTGATCTCGTGGCCATGGGCGCTTCCCCTGCTTGGGTTTCTATGGGTATTTCGTTGCCTGAAATCAATACGGCATGGCTAGAGCGTTTCTCCAATGCGTTTTTTAAGCTTGCCGATTACTATGGTATTCAACTGATTGGCGGCGATACCACTAAAGGTCCACTTACTATCACTCTTACTGTTCAAGGCACACTACCTGAAGGTAAGGCGTTGACTCGCCATGGTGCCCAGTCAGGAGACTGGGTCTATGTCACCGGACAACTTGGTGATGCCAAAGCGGGACTTGATGTGATTTTAGAGAACAACATCAGCGCGGATACCAGCCTCAATCAAGAGCTACAACGACGTCACTTTGAAGCCACGCCACGCGTACTAGCGGGTATAGCGTTGCGAGATATTGCTTCAGCAGCCATCGACATTTCTGATGGGCTGGTGGCTGATTTAGGGCATATTCTGAAACGCTCTAAGGTTGGCGCAAGGCTTAATGTTGCAGCGCTTCCGACATCAAAAGAACTGCTGCAGTTTGTCGGTAGCCGGGCACTTGCTCAGCAATATGCACTGACCAGTGGTGAAGAGTACGAACTATGCTTTACGGTACCAGAGGCCAATCGCGGTCAACTTGAAGTGGCGTTAAGTAATACGCCGTTTACCTGTATTGGGCAACTGACCGGCACAGAATATATAGAGCTTCACAACGACGATGCGCCAGTGGACTGGCAACTCGACGGTTTTGATCATTTTAAGGGAAATCAATGAGCAATCCTCTCGACTTAATCTCACTTAAAAATCCGTGGCACCTGCTAGCAACAGGCTTTGGTAGTGGTTTGTCACCGATTATCCCCGGCACCATGGGGACGCTCGCGTCGATCCCTTTGTACCTGCTACTGGTTCAGCTGCCGTTAAGCGTTTACCTCATTGCCGTGGTTATCGCCTGTATCATTGGTATAAAAATTTGTGACGTCACCTCTCAAGACATGGGCGTGCATGATCACGGCTCAATCGTTTGGGATGAGTTTGCTGGCTTTTGGATCACCATGGCTATTGTACCCGCACTCAAATTGCCTGCCGATGATTGGAAGTGGTTAATCACAGGCTTTGTGCTGTTTCGCTTCTTTGACATGGTAAAGCCTTGGCCTATCGGCTGGCTCGACAAACGTATGCATGGCGGCCTCGGTATTATGATTGATGATATTGTTGCCGGTATTATGGCAGGGCTCTGTTTGTATTTAGTGGGACATTTTGCTGGCTGGTTGGCTTAAAATGACGATCTTTAGCCTTGTTTGTTCACAAGGCTTTTTCATTTCTGGTCGGAGGACTATTGTTCGGTAATTTTCTAAGACTATGTAATTTAAGTGTTTTCTTAGTTGTTTTTTACAAAGCAATATCTGAATGACAAAGCTTTACTATACGTTTGGTTAAAAGTTGCTATGATTGCTGCCTCTTTTACGCTCTGTAACAATTGGTATGTTTAGCAATCTACGTCTTTTCATTAATTCTTTTCTTGTCATGGTCAATACGGCTATCACGGCTGTCGTGGTTTGTACATTCTCGATCATTAAATTAGCCCTACCTCTTGCGTCTGTTAAGACTCTGATGACGAGCTTATCTAATAAGCAGATGTGGCTTTGGGCAACGATTAATTTGTGGCTTCTTAATCTGAACAACAATATCGAATGGGATATAGAAGGCGGCGATGAGTTGACACCAGAGCAGTGGTACATGCTGCTGTCTAACCATCTCAGTTGGGCGGACATCGTTATCATTACCTCGGTAATGAAAAATAAAATGCCGATGTGTAAGTTCTTGCTTAAACAGAGCCTATTGTATGTCCCGTTTGTTGGCCTTGCGTGCTGGGGACTTGATATGCCATTTATGAAAAGGCACTCGCAAGCTTACCTTGTAAAGAACCCAGAGCGCCGCAACGATGATTTCAATGCGATTCGTAAGGCGTGTAAGAAGTTTGAACATGTACCCACCACTATGATCAGTTTTGTTGAAGGTACGCGTTACAGCGAAGAAAAATTGGTCACGGTTAAAACGCCATATAGACACTTGTTGAAGCCAAAAACAGGTGGCGTTGCGTTCACACTTAATGCTATGAATCATCTATTAGATGGTGTCGTCGACATTACACTGGCGTACCCAGAAAACCGCGAAGATCCGTTTAAGGACTTGTTGAAAGGTAAGCTCACCAAAGTAGTGGTTAAGATAGATGTCTATCAAATGGATGAAAATCTTAACGGTGATTACTTTAATGACAAAGTATTCAAGCGCCGTTTCCACAATTGGCTCAACGAGGTCTGGAAGCGTAAAGATGAGACGCTAGAGACGATTTATTCGCAAAGCTAAGTCGCGTTTCAGAGACAACAAAGTCAGATACAAAAAAGGTCTACCCTAGGGTAGACCTTTTTAATGCGACTAAAACAGTTAAGCAAACTGTCTAGGTATCACTCTGCAGCACTTTTCGGCTTCGTTAATTAACACCGATACTGCATGAGTATGGTAATCCTCACCGCTCTTCCAAACGGTTTCTCCGAATATCTGACACAACTCAAAATCAGAAATAGTTCCCTTCATTTCCTTGTAGGCGACGGCTGAGATGATTTTTTGCTCTAATGCTTTAGGGCAAGATTCAACACGCCAACGGCTCACTTGAATATTCGGCAAAGCACACTCCTTTGTGGTCACATTTTCGTCATCAAAACCACGATAACACCATGAAAAAGTACGATCAAGGTGATCTTACTCACATTTTTGTGGGGTATATAACGTGCTAGAGCTAACTGTTTGTAAACCTGAGAAGTTCTGCCTATAAGGTGAAAAAATAAACTTTTGGTGGACGAATTAAGCATCCACCATTAAAAATGACAAATGTCTAATTTTTAAGCGAACTGTCTTTTGCTAATGATAAGTTGCTTAGCTCGCGTTACCAGTGAAGGAATACACCATGTCATCGCAATGGGGAGTGCAAAACAACTTACTGTATCAATGAAGGCGGCGGTATCTTGATCGCCCTTAGACAATTGATCTGGGAGCACAAAGGCTAACAATAGGTAGGTAAATACGACTAATAAGACACTAAACCACCATGGATCGCTATCCTGATATTGGATCACTGTGGTTGAGTCGTGGTGAGGTTTTTGCTGATTTTCCTTAATCATGGATTCTACTTCCTATTCATCCAATCTAACGCTTTCATTCAATCACGCTAAATGCTCAAAACAAGTAACACAGCTCAATAACGTAAGCGACATCGAAAAAATAAATGATTGTATTGTCAGTTTTGGTCAGACATCACATTCGGTTGGGGCTTTGTCGCAATGCGTATATGAGGCCAGTGCTATACACGATGGGGTTCTCATTATTGAGTAAACATTCTAACGCTTCTGCCAGCGCTCACTACACTGATGAAAAAGCCAGCAAAATAAAGGAATAAGGATGGACTATAAAAGGATCAAAGTCAGCCGCACTGAGGATGTGGTGACTGTGACGTTAAATCGCCCAAATAAGCTTAATGGTGTCGATATGGGGATGTTCGAAGAGCTGATTCGCGTGAGTCGTGCGCTACGTAAAGATCGCCAACTCAGAGCGGTGATTTTGACGGGTTCCGGGGACAACTTTAGTTCGGGTCTCGATTTTAAATCCATGATGACCAATAAAAGCAATGCGGCGAAACTGTTGTTCAAATGGTGGCCGGGTCAGTCCAACCGCGCTCAACAGGTAAGCAGTAACTGGCGCAAATTATCAGTCCCTGTCATTGCGGCAATCGACGGTTACTGCTGGGGCGCTGGGATGCAAATTGCGCTTGGTGCTGATTTTCGTATTTGCTCGCCAAAGGCGAATCTATCCATTATGGAATCAAAGATGGGTTTAACATCGGACATGGCTGGCTCTATTGCCTTGCGTGAGGTGATGCCAAAGGACAGAGCGATGCTCATCTCTATCTGTGGTCAAGAGTTGTCAGCAGAAGAAGCGTTAAAATATGGATTGGTAACAGAGGTCTGTGAAGTGCCACTGGAGGCAGCCCAAACGCTAGCAAATAAAGTAAAACGCATGTCTCCCGATGTGAACGCAGCGATGAAACACATGTACACTCGATATTGGACAGCGCCAGCGTGGAAGCTATTGGCCTATGAAACCTACAGTCAGATACGCATCATGTTAGGAAGGAATTTTGGGCGGATGCAAAGCGCGCTGCGAAAAAAAGCGCCGCCTGAGTTTCAGCCCAGACAGCGCTATTGGTAGTGGGGAAACCTTAGCGGACGATCAGATCCTCCCCACAAACTCGGCAGCGGAAAAGCTCTTTGATGACAGAGAGCTTTTGCCATAAACTGCGCTTGATTCTAACGATCGCGAATCGCCGTTTACACTTGCACATGAAAATATACCTAACGTTGTTGTTGTGTGATATTGGTTCAGATTTTATATAAGCTGTGTATATAGTTACAGTTCTATAAATAAAAGTGAATAGCGGAAAACTCTGTTGTGTTATTCAATTAAGCTTATGATTTTAAAGTATTTTTATTGATAATCTCTTGGTTTTAGTTATTGGTCTAGGTTATGCGTCGTGCGAAGAAACAAACAGCTTAGAAGTCAGTGGATAGTTGCAACTAGTCGAATGAAAGCTTGGCTGTTGAGCTCGCTTTTATTGCTTTATCCTTTAACGTTAACTGCGTCGCAAAATATGGTTTTGGTTAATGCTGTTGTTTATCAGCATCCTAAAGCTAATAGCGTAGTGATTGAAAACGGGGTAATAACTCAAATAGGCACAGCCGATGAAGTTTTATCCAGTGTCGATTCTCGTGCAATAATTATCGATCTCGAGCAGCAGTTTCTGCTTCCAGGATTTATTGACAACCACAATCACGTCTTTGAAGCCGCCTCTGAAGCAGGGGGCAATTGCGAACTCAGTGCCTCTGCAAGTCTCTTAGAGTTGCGGCCTTACCTTGAATACTGTCGTGAGCAAGCCAGTTTTGACGGATGGTTACTTGGCTATGGTTTTTCCCTCGAAATGATAATGGAAGAGAGCAGTGAGCTATCTCCAATTACGCTGCTTGATTCTGTTTTCCCTCACCGTCCGGTGATTTTAATGGAGCAGACCTCACACTCGATGTGGGTGAACTCACAAGCGTTAAAGCTGGCAGGCATTACCAAGCCTACTTCTGATCCTCAAGGCGGCGCATTGCTGCGCGATGCAGAGGGCAATCTCAATGGCGTGCTGCTAGACAGTGCAGGGGATGCGATCATGGAAATCGCTTGGAACAGTTTGAAGGCACAATTTGAGCAGAGCTATCAAGGGCTACTCAATGGCTTAGCGGCTGCGGCAGAGCACGGTATTACCACCATTGGTGATGGCAGGCTCTACTGGAAAAGAGGTTGGTTTGAAGTATGGCAACATGCTCGAGAGCAAGAAGCGTTGACGTCACGCGTGCTGCTGCGCCCGTGGATCTATCCTGATGCGGATATGAAAGAGCAGCTTGAGTTCCTCGAGTCCATTTACACAGCTGAGGTATCACCAAGCGACAAGCTGATCGTCAATCAAGTAAAGATGTACAGCGATGGCATCATTATCAATGGCACAGCCAAGCTGTTAGCGCCCTATAGAGAGACCTATCTGCCCAATCGCCCTAAAGGTCTCAACTACATTCCTCCTGAGAATATGAAAACCTGGCTCAGTGCTCTCGATAAGCTTGGCTATAGTGCTCATATTCATGCCATTGGTGATGGAGCAGTGCACGAATCACTTAATGCCATTGAGCATGTTCGTAACCTCGGTAGCAACAAGCCGTACACCTTGACCCATGTTGAGTTGGTCAATGAGCAAGATATCCCTCGTTTTGCAAAGCTTGCGGTGACAGCAGACTTTCAGGTGGGCTCTGACTATGTGGCCTTTCAAGACCATGCATGGGCAAAAGCCTTCTTGGGCGCTGTGCGTGCTCACAGGCTTATGAACTTGCGCGCTATTTTTGATACCGGCGCAAATTTAACTCTCAGCAGTGATTGGAATGTTCACGACATTAACCCTTTGGTTGGTATCGCGAACAGCATCATGATGCAGGACACGGGATTGCCATCGGTTGATGCTGCCATTGACGCCTACACCATGAATGCGGCGAAGAGTTTGGGGATTGACGGCTTCACGGGCTCAATTACAGTCGGCAAGTCGGCTGACTTGGTGGTGGTTGAAAAAGACATTCGTCAGCTATCACCGGAGGCGATCGCCGAAAGCGCAGTAACGTTAACCATGACTCAAGGCGAAATCGTCTTTCAGTGGACAGAACAGTAATCAAAATGGTTGTTCGTTGAACAATTGCTCATATTTATCAATATTATGAATGTGGCGCTGTGACCTATTCGCTATGATAGAGGGTACTCTATTAACGCGAATGGTTTCAGGGAGCCCTTAGTGAGCGAATTTCAAGATCTCTCAATTCACATCGATCAAATCTCACAGGCCGAAGACACGCAGCAGCCACAGATCCTCAATCAATATATCGAGCAAGGCCTTGATGCCGCATCGATTGCGCTTATTCTAGAAGCATTTCCCATTGAACAAAGGGTTAGGCTTTGGCGCGAGCTGCCGCTCGAAAGCCACATTGATGTCCTTACCGAGTCTCGTGGTGAAGTGCGTGTATCGATCCTCGATGCTCTATCTGAAACCGAGTTAAAGCTTACCCTTGCTAAGCTCGACAACTTATCGTTGATTGAATGGGCTGACTCACTGCCTGATGAGATCATCGAAGAGGCCATCTCCCTCCTAGAGCCTGCAGAGCTAGAGCTTTACGACCTTGCGAATGAATACCAAGAAGAAGAGCTGGGTCGCTGGGTTGAGCGTAAAGTGGTGGCACTGCCATTTAATATTTCCGTCGCCCGTGCCAAAGTGCTGGTGGATAAGTACACCCATGAGCCATCGGGTTACGTTTATCTGATCGATAAACAGCACCGCTTTCGCGGTATGGTCGAATACGCTGAGTTGGTCGGCGCAGAGTCATCGACACGCATCAAGTCTTTAGTGCTGGAGCATGTGAGCACGTTAAGTGCCACACTAGAGCTCGCTGAAGCCGTCGATGCCATGGAGCGCTCTGCGTTTACCTCGCTTCCTGTCCTAGATGAGCGTAAACGACTGCTAGGTGAGATCGATTGGAAGTTCGCACTAAGTACTCAGCGTGAAATTTACGAAACGCGCCTTATGGCGGGTACTGGTATGGACGAAGGCGATGACCTGTTTGCGCCGATTCTTAAAAGCTCACAAAAACGTGGTGTGTGGCTCGGCATTAACCTCCTCACTGCTATTCTTGCCTCTGTAACTATTAGTCTGTTTGAAGATGTGATCGCGCAAGTGGTCGCGCTGGCGGTTCTGATGCCTATTGTGGCCTCCATGGGCGGCATTGCAGGTAGCCAAACCTTGACCTTGATGGTGCGCTCTATGGCGCTAAATCAGATCACTGCAGGAAACCGGTTTGCGCTGATAAAAAATGAGCTTGGCATTGGTGCGATCAACGGTCTGCTGTGGGCGTTGATTATTGGCGCTGTAGCAGGGCTGTGGTTTCAATCGCCACTGCTTGGCGGCACGATTGCTCTGGCGATCGTCGTTAATATTATCACCGCAGCCTTGTTTGGGGTGTTGATTCCATTAATCCTCGATAAACTCGACCTTGATCCGGCTCTGGCAGGTTCGGTTATCCTCACCACAGTCACTGATGTCGTCGGTTTTTTCGCTTTCTTAGGCACGGCAAGTTTGGTGCTGTTGTAGGGAAAGGCTGGCCTAGTTTGCTTTTTTGTAACCAGCTGGTGATCACATCAGCTGGCCTACAAAAAAACGAATTATACGTAACTTATTGAATAAAAAGTTAGTTTTGTCCTCGTTTTGGTACAAATATTGGTGAATTTGATCACCTTTGTTAACGCGTCGATTTTTCCCGTTTTGCCTTCCTAGCACTCTATTTGATTGGAGTTATAATCCCGCGCCATTTATTGGTGGTGAGAATGAAAACGTCAGTGGTATTGACTGGTGTTTTTCTAATGATTTCAATCAACTTGCTTGTCTTTGAATACGCGGACAGGCAATAGGTGTTTAAGTGATGAAACTGATCAAAACAACAATTGCTGCGGCGCTAATGTCTACTATGCTAACAGGCTGTATCGGCCAAATGGCGACAACAGGTGCACTAATGTACGAAGTGAACCTAAAGGGTGTCGATAACCGTTACGCGCGCGCAGGTCTGTATACTTTGATGTCACCAGTGTACGCGATCACAGCGGCTGCTGACCTATTTGTTGTTAACTCTATTGAGTTCTGGACGGGTACGAACCCTATCACAAAGAAAAAAGCCGTCGCTGACACACCGGCTGAGGCTTACATTAAAGTAAACCACAAAGTAGGTAAGAAGTTCTCAACAGCGCCAGTGAAACTATCGAAACTTGACGACAGCACAATGCAAATGGAATTTTTGGATGATGCGGGCAAAGCACGCACGTTGGTAGGCGTAAGCGGCCAAGACAGCGTTGACTTCTACCTAGATGGTCAATACGTGACAACCGCGACACACCAAGAGCTAGAGCAGCACGCGACCGCTTCTTAATGCTATTTGGTTGATAAAGCACAAATAAAAAGGCCGACTGGGTGCTGATCCCGGTCGGCCTTTTTACCAATCAATAGGATGCGGAAAAGGAGCGAATTGGTATAGCTCGATCTTACCATGTTGCTCAAAAAGCGCGATGAGCAGAGCGTGGCAGAATGTAAAATTCAGTATGCAATCTTCTCTACAGAAACATTTGGTCGTGTTTAGAGACTTCTAATTAGGTTTAGACAGCTTGAATGCGTTTGGCGGTAACAATCAGTCCTTGCGTATAACTAAAGCCGTAACCATAGCCATAACCACCGTAACCATTTTCACCTCTTCCACCCGCCTCAAGTATTGCTTTAAAGTCATAGTCACCACTCGTGATTGGGGTAATAGAGACCACCTCAAAGCCATCATGATTGAGTGTCGCGACCGCTTTTTGCAGATCTTCTGCTAGACGGACACTGTCCACTACCGATTTGGAATACCCCGTTTTTCGCCACACGGGAGAATCGCTATAGTCGACAGCTTCATGTTTTCCCACTTCGCAAAAATGCGCGGGTACATGAACGATTCGATTCATTTATTTACCTTACTGCTATTGTTACTCTGATATGCCTTTTGGGTCAGTCTTAATGCCGACTCTATGTTATTAGGCTTGCCGATTCTAACTTACTCTTCCGTCAACATGCACAAATTGTTCATTTATTCAGATAGTTAAATGTCGTAAGTGAGCTGTATCGCACAATTCGTTTCCGATCGAGCCTAGTTTTATCCGGTGACACATGCTGACACGCGTGGCGAAATGATCATTCTCATACATAATTAATGGTGTCTTTTGTAAGTAAGGAGACACGTTATGAAATGGATGATTGCCGCCGGTATGGGGGCGCTACTCTTGCTCTCAAGTGCTAGCTTTGCCAGTCAAAGTGGCGGGAAAATTGGCTTTTTGGTGGACTGCACCATTGACGGGAAATCAACTCGAATGCCAATGACGGCTTGCAGGCAAAAAGGAGGCGAGGCCAGATAGTCAGTAGTGACCATTCGCCTTAGCGATGACTTAAGCGTCGGATTTGGCCGCTAAGGCGAATGTGAATAAGGAAAAGTTAGAACTCCGCTTTAATCCAAATCATACGGTGATCGGACGAGACATCCTTTCCATTACCCCATTTTCCGATACGTGAATCATTAAACAGCAAACGACCTTTTTCGTAACTTGCTGCCCAGTAAACCCCAGAATCAACGATGTTTAACGTCTGAGAAGGGAGAGCATAGTCGACAGCTAGACCAAAGGTTGAAGTGAGGCGATTAGGCGCTGGGTGTGTAGAGCTGTTGTCAGTAGCATGCTCTGCCGCACCTGAGCTTGTTGGGTACAGCTCACCATTTGAAACCGCTTGATTGACGAGTGGGTCGTTGTGCAGCGCTTGCATAACCGCGCTAATACCATCGCCAGCAACAGGGTCAAGGTTTTGGTCGCCCATCATCACAAATTTGGCACTGCTATCAAGTCCACCTGTGCTACCGTCATCATCGTAGAAGTAGTCTTTACCTTGAATGTAGTCATGCCAAAACGTTACTTCCGCGGCATTTTGCGCTTTGTTTTTACCCGTATCGAATACTGGTGGTGTAGGGTGAGACATCAACAAGTGTACCACTTCATCACCATCGGCTGTTGGAATGATAATCGGTGCATCCACATGGTTTTTGGAAGACAGTCTTACCTGTTGCCACTCTTCATTGGTATACCAGTTGTCACCGCAAGCCATACCAGCAGGAATTGGGTTGTTGGCATCATCGCAAAGAGTAATGGTTGGTATCTCAGCGCCTGCCATGTCTTTCCATTTGAATTCTTGGAATGTGCGTGTATTGGCCGTATCTATTTGATACTTGGACATCAGTGCAAACGCGTATTGGCCGTGATAAAACCCAAAGCCCCAAGCGTCGCCCGGTAGCTGGCCAGCAACGCCATTGTTATCAAGGTCAAGTTCTGAAAGTAGGCCGGTATTGGTCGCGTAAGACTCCGAAAAAGGGTACTCAATCGGCTCTAAGTTAGCATCACCGCTCGCACCATCTAGGCTTTGAGCGACCGAGAGGTAGTTGGTTTGAAAGCCGATCAGCGCAGCTTTGTCTTCACCGGCACCATCATTGTTGTATTCCGCCATCATGAGCACGTCAGGACGGTTTTTCTGAATAATCGCCGCAACATTTCGGATTTGGATGACCTTCTCCGCTTGGCTTTTGTCAGCATCGTCGATAGTGCCATCAAGGTAGGTGGTAACCAGTTGCTGCTGAGTCTCTGGAGCTATTTGCATTTCCGCAACTAAATCGGCAAAGGTTGCTCGATCAAAAGAGAGGTTGTAGGTTGCGATTTTCACTTGAGTTGACTCTGCCACTGCCTGCTTGTCGGAGTCATTGCATCCAGAGAGCACCACTGCTCCTACAAGTAATGCGAGTGTTGTTTTTATTGTCTTCATAAATTGGCTCTATTTTTATAAATTCAGCGCCAGAGTCTACTGTCATAGTGAAGGTATTTGTGTGATAAGTGTTGCATTTGGTTTGTGCAAAAAGATTAAATTTCAATTAATTGTGATATTCAGCGCATGTTTTTGGACGCATTTATGACATTTGAGCTTTGCTAAAGACGCAGTGTGGGTGAGTTTAGTCGTTGATTAACGGCAATCATGATCACGATAGATTTTATTGTTTGGAGCCACAGGATAAGGTTGAGTTAGACTCCGCCAAATTCTTTTTATGCGAGACGGAATGTCGTTTAGCAGTAATGGCTTAGGAACATAATGAACATCAAAGCGCTTTCTATCTTGGTTGGTTTGGGGATGATGCTGGGTGGCTGTAGCCAAGACAGTGATACCAACGAAACCAATCCCTCTTTTTCGACAATTCAAGGGCTAGCATCGGCTGGTGGTGGGATCAAAGGGCGTATCGCCTTGGCACAGGTCGATGCAAGCCCCAATAGAACAACGGTTCTCAATAGCATGGTGTACACAGCGCCAAAAGGTGGTGATTTTACCATCGCCAATGCTGGGCAATTGGTGTATCCAACGCTGCTTAAGATCGATGGAGCCTCTGGTGTTAAAGCCATCAACGAGTACACCATTTTGATGGATAACATGTCTCAGCACTTGAATCTAAACCCGCTAACACGCTTACTTATTGGTAAGGTTGCGGGCGTTGATGCTGAGCTTGTGTTTGAAGATTTTGAGCTGCACCAGTCTAAGTTCACTGCGGCAGCGATTGAAGCCGCGCAAGTTGAGTTGAAGTACACTCTAAAACCATTGTTTGAAGCAGCGGGAGTGGGTCTAAACAGCGACTTGCTTCGTGAGTATTATCCAGCTGATCACACTGAACTCGATGCTATCTTATCCGCTTTAGCGTTAGAGTATCACTCTGATGGCGCTGTGGTGACTTACCGGCCTAACCCTAAACACTCTCTAACGCTTACCTATGCGCAAGGTTGGCAAGGGGAGCAGTTGTTGCCTGAGGACTATGGGATGGAGACGCTCAAGTTAGAACTGGCGCTGCTTAATCAAGCCTCGCAGATACTCGAAGCCATGATTCTTCTTAAAGATGATCAGGCCGGGTTTGAAGCGTTCTTAGCGCCAGAAGCACATTGGTTTGGTGCAAACCGAGCAGAGCTGCATCAAAACTATTTTAATGTTTTGCCGAATGAAGAGGATGCGTCTTTAGAGCGTTATCGCGATTTAGTGCTGCTTGACAGTCAGCCTGAGATAAAGCGTTATCTGGTAGGGTATACCACGGCATTTGAAGCCAGCACGTCTAGTAGTATTGCGCGCGACCAAGCTTGGTTTGAGCTTGATGAAGGCAAGCTGAAGTTCCTTGGTGACGATAAGCCATACCCGACCTCTTTTTACGCGGTATACAAGTTAAACCAAGCGACGAAACCTTATAATTGGGGTGACTTTGATACGTTTGATTGGGTGTTTGAAACGTCTGGTTTTTTGACGGCCTCTGACTGCGAGTTGGTTCCTGAAGTGGGGGAGTGGCAGTTCGGCAATCCAGAGTTTTTCGATGAGTTAGCGCCGCTTAGCTCGGTAATTGATGGCTTAAATTCTGTCACCGTGACATCGCCGTCCGACCAGGTGATTAAGATGGATAAAGTCTACCGTACGCCGAACTCGACCAGTTGCCATCTCGTCGATAGTGGCAACTTTGTTAGCGGTATGCTTTCTGGGTACCCAATAAGTGAAGCTGGTGCAATCCCGAGTAACCAAACATATACAGTGGCATTCCACTTTGATGCTCAAGTTTTGGACAAACAGATTTATCTGACTGAGCCGCCAGCATCACAGCTGGAAATGACGCCGTACATGGCTGAAGTAAAACAGCTTAACGGACGTAAGGATGAGTTTGTCTACCAATGGTCAAGACCAAGTACGTTTGTCACTGAAGGCGATTTGTATCTATATCATCCTCAGCAAGAAGGCGAGGGTAGCCGTGTCACCATTGGTGAGGGGATGACCCAAGTTTCTGGTGGCCAAAAGGACGATGTGGTTCGTATATTCCATAACGCTCTTGACCCATACGGACGCATTATCAATCAGTACTATGTGTCGGCGGATGGTACGCCGCTTGGCACAAACCAGTAACTGACTCCTACCTGTAAAAAAGCCAGCAATGTCACTTGAACATTGCTGGCTTTTGTTCGTATGGCACTAACCGGCTGGTGACTAAGCTTGCCCTTTAGACACGATTCGACTGATGCGTGAGTAGTGCAGGCCAAAGTGGGCACCGATCTGCTTTTGTGTGTAGCCACCACTGCGAAACGCAAGGCAAATGGCTTCATCTCGGCTATTGGCTTTCTGCTCATATTCTTTCAGGCTAAGAGGTGCTGAGCGTCGCTGGGCACTTGGGATCTCACCAAGCTCCCCGGTCAGCGATTCAAGTTGCGTAAGGTGGCGCTGAATAAAGTCCTCATCGCCCAAGAAAATTTGACGTTTTAGATGTTGCCATGGATTGCACTCTTTCCCTTCGAGAACAAACTGTTTGTAGTGGCTCAATGCTTGCTCGCGATCTGTGCCAAAAGATTCGAGAGTGGGCTTACTGACAAACCATGTTGGTGCTGTTTTGCTGCCGTTGAGGTAGCCCCAACTGCTCCACGGATAACTTTCTGGATCCACGACCATATTCGCTTTGACTGGGCTGAGCAAAATGTCACGACCGACATCGAGAAAGTGCGCGTCTCTTTCGACCAGAATGGATTTAAAACGCCCCTGGTATAGGTGTCCACTGCGACCATGTTTTTGATTAAAGCGCTGTGTGTAGACGCCGTTAAGCTGGCGCATGCCGATACTTAAGTTGCCATCTGGCGTTTCAATCAGCAGGTGATACTGACTCTTCATCAAGCAGTAACTATGAACCATCCAGTTGTAGCGCGTTGCGGTGTGATCGAGCACTTGAAGGAACAGTTCAAAATCTTCACGGTCTTGAAAAACAGACTGTCCGTCGTTGCCTTTCGAGTTCACATAATAGAGGGCGCCTGGGTATTCGATTCGTAGTGGTCTGCTCATAACGGTGGGGGTCGTCTCATAAGTGTATGAACGTTCTACTATAAAGGATCAACCTTGAAAGGCAAAACGCAAGACTTGACCCCTATTGGATTTGCTCGTGATGCGTTGTCCAATATGTCAGCACTTTTGATAGGAGCGCGCTGACACATTGGATAGTGAGGATTTTGCGAGTTATGCCGCTACCGCTTTAGTGATGCTAAGTGGTGCCACGTTGTGTTTGTTGCGTTGCCATACACGCTCATGGAAGAAATAAGCAACCGAGTTAATAGCGGGTTCAATCGTTGCCATTAGACCACCAATAAAGGCATCGCCAGTCAGTAGGTAAGTAACACTAAACGCCACGCCAAAATGGATGACAGCAAAGCTTGCCGTTTTCACTTGAGTCTTTGACTCATGACGTTTTAGGTAAGGCAGTTTTTGCCAAAGCTTCTCATGAAGATAAAACGCGCCAGTGTTGATAGTCGGCTCTACCATAGCGACCAGACTACCAAGCAAGAAGTCTCCAGTCAGAGAAAACGCAACCATAGTCGCGATAGAGAAGTGTATACCTGCAAAAGTAAGTGTCTTGATCATTACGTTACCCTCATGAACGTTAATCTGTGTTGATGAGGTCATTATTGATAATAATTCTCAGTAACAGAAGTAAATTACTCCTATTTAGTTGATAGTTTATTTCTATCAATGTCTTTGGATTGAGTCGATTCTCAAAGATTATCAGGATCTAGGCGTTTAAACTTTTGACTTTGTTTGATAATCAAACTACATTGATTGTCAAGTATTTTGATTGTCAAACAAAGTGTGCCTAATGCCTTTTGAATCCGCCCCTCACTCACATAATTTCTCTAGTCATAATCACCAAGGTGAAAAACGAACGCTCTATGTGCTGCTGCTAACTGTAACCACTATGGTCGTCGAGATAGTGGCGGGAACCTTTTACGGCTCCATGGCACTCTTGGCTGATGGGTGGCACATGGGGACACATGCTGCTGCTTTCTGTATCACGTTATTTGCCTATCGCTATGCTAAGAAACATGAGGACAACGAGCGGTTTTCCTTTGGCACAGGTAAAGTCAGCGTGCTTGGGGGGTATACCAGTGCTATTGCTCTAGGTATTGTGGCGCTTATGATGGTCGTCGAATCGGTGCATCGATTGTTCAATCCACAGCCGATTCATTTTAATGAGGCAATTGTCGTGGCTTTTATAGGACTTGCCGTGAATGTCGCGAGTATGTTTTTGCTTGGCGATCATCATCACGATCATTCTCATCATCACTCGCATGACAATGACCATTCACATGAGCACGGACATTCGCATCATCACCATGACCACAATTTAAGAGCGGCCTACATGCATGTTTTAGCGGATGCATTGACCTCGTTGTTAGCTGTCGGCGCTTTGATTCTTGGCAAGCTCTATGGTTGGAATTGGCTAGATGCATTTATGGGCATTGTTGGTGCTGTGGTTATTGGTAAGTGGACGCTCAACCTTTTGAAACAAACCAGCCCTATTTTGCTCGATGAGAGCGTAGAGGAAACGTATCGAACTGAGATTCGTCATGAACTCGCCCCCTCAGCAGACGTGGTTGATTTGCATATGTGGAGAGTGAGCGGTCATCATTATGCTGCGGCCATTACCTTAGTGTCTAAAGACCCGCTTTCTTTGCAGGCGTATAAACAAAAACTCAGTAAGTTTGATAAGATTAGCCATCTCACACTAGAAGTACGTTCGACTTAATGCAGAATCTAGAAACGCTAAACCAGCTATTGACCGAGTTTTACGACAAGATGTCATCTTGGGAGCAGTCCGTTGTTAAAGAGACAGGGTATTCATTGGCGCAAGTACACACCGTAGAGGTTTTGGGTGCTCATGGTGCAATGCGAATGAAGGAGCTTGCTGACAAGTTGGGGATCACGACCGGCACGCTGACGGTACAGGTCGATAAGCTGGTTGCTGCAAACTTGATTGAGCGTTTCCCACACCCTAATGATCGCCGCGCGATTGTGGTGGGTTTGACCGAGGGAGGGCAAGCGATTCACCGTCACCACAACCAATTGCACCAGAGTTTGGTCAAAGACATCACCCGCCATTTTGATGAGGGGCAAGAGGCTTTGCTTATCTCGTGCTTATCGAAGATGAATCGAGAGTTTTAAGGCTACCAAGAGTCGTTAATTTCTCATTGCTTTTTTGAGCGCTTAGCAGTACATATAAGCAGATCCCACTACTAGGCTTTCTGTGTGAAGCGAACGATTAACTTCTTCCCATTACTGCTGACTTTGCTAACGATGTTGCTTTTGAGCAGCGTCGCCGAGTCTATTAGTGAGACGAGGTATTCCTATCAGCCTGCGGTCGTAAATCCAGAGCGGGCGCCCGACCTCGCTAACGAGAATCAACTTTTACGTCCTTCTACATGGCGAGTACCATCACACAAAGCTCAGTTCCGACCGAGCGATCCCTTGCCTTGGTTGATTGTCGCGTTTTCACTGACCTCATGGTTTGTGCTTTCGCAGTTAAGATGCACCTTCCCAAGCAGCTATCTCGCCTTTGCTAATCCTCGGCTCGGTGGCTGGCAAGAGTCCAACCTACAATTTCGTTTCATTCACTCGCGTTAGTCACACTTTCAAAGATTTAACTTCCTCATTTCGTTAAGCTTTTGGAGTGTCTATGTTTGATGCGACTCAAGAGGTGTTGATTGCTATATGGCATCAAGACTTCGACGCACTGCTGTCGCCTGGCAGTGCGGTACTGATCTATGTTTTGGTCTCTTTGTTTATTTTTCTAGAAAGCAGCTTCCTGCCTGCGGCACCTTTGCCATGCGATAGTGTCGTGGTGCTGGTGGGTACCTTGTCTGCGGTAGGGGTTCTTAACCCATTTCTCGCGTTTGCGCTGCTTATCATTGCCGCGTCCGTGGGCAGTTGGCTTGCGTATTTACAAGGGCGCTGGTTAAACCGTTTGCCTGTCGTCCAAGGGTGGGTAAACAAAGTCCCTGAGAGCAACATGAAAATGGTGGATAACCTTTTGGGTCGCCATGGGCTTATTGCCCTTTTCATGGCTCGATTTGCTCCCGGTGTTCGCTGCCTGGTACCTATGGTGATGGGGATTCGACTGCATGAAGTACAGCGTTTCCACTACTTTGCTTGGTTCAGTGCCAGCTTGTGGATTGCCCTGCTGGCCGGCGTAGGATTTCTCTTACCTTCCCTGCCTGAGCCTATTAGCCGTTTTGCTACCATGGTGTTGATGGCAGCACCTGTTGCAACGCTCTGTGCGGCGATCTTCACCTTTGCGACCTGGCGTCTGCGTAGGCTTATCGGTGACAAGAAACGTCGTCTCAATAAGTTTTAATACTGTCCTATTTCCTAGCTCACACATAGGAGGCGTTTGCAGCGCCTCTGATTAGAATCCCATGTTGAAAAATTTTAAGACTCCGCAGCTCGACCTTAGTATCTTGCTGGCGATTATCTCGATCATGATGCTTGGCTCGCTCACCATTTGGAGTGCCAGTGGTTACAGCGAAGCGATGATGACCAATCATTTGATGCGCTGCGGCATTGCACTGACCTGCGTGTTGATTATGTCTTCGATCCCGGCGAAACAGTATCGACGTTTCTCACCGCATCTTTACTTACTCACCATTATCCTGCTAATCGGTGTGGTGCTGGCAGGAGATAGCAGTAATGGCTCTCAGCGCTGGCTAAGTATAGCTGGGGTTCGCTTTCAGCCTTCAGAGTTGGTAAAGCTTGCGGTTCCAATGATGGTGGCTTGGTTTATTCAAAGGGAAGGCACAAGACCAAGTGGCTTACGGCTGATTGCGGCTATTTTGATGACTGCCATTCCCGCGGGTCTAATCTTTATTCAGCCAGACTTGGATGGAGCAATCTTTGGCGTGATTTACATGCTGTTTGTGCTCTATTTCGCTGGCATGAGTTGGAAGATCATCGGAGGCTTTGTCGCTCTAGTGGCAACCTCTGCCCCTTTGTTATGGTTCTTTGTGATAGAAACCTATCAAAAGAAACGCATTTTGCAGTTCTTAAATCCGCAAAGTGATCCACTCGGTTCGGGGTATCAAATTATCCAGTCCCATATTGCTATTGGCTCTGGTGGGGTAACGGGGAAGGGCTGGACGAACGCCACTCAAAGCTCGTTGGGCTTTATTCCAGAAAGTCACACTGACTTCATTTTTTCTGCGTTTGCAGAAGAGTGGGGGTTTATTGGCTGTGTTTTGCTTCTGTCGCTCTATCTGTTCATTACGCTGAGAGCCTTGTGGCTCGCTTGTCATTGCCATCATGCCTATAGCCGTTTGGTTTGCGGTGCGCTAGCGCTCAGCTTCTTTTTGTACGCGTTTATCAATACCGGTATGGTCAGTGGTCTATTACCTGTCATGGGTAGCCCGTTGCCGTTTTTCAGTTATGGCGGCACCGCAATGATTACTCAGGGTGTGTGCTTTGGGATCATTATGTCTCTCTGCCGAGCGACATCGCGTTACGATTAAAGTGAGATGAGAAAAAGCGCCTTGCTAAAACAAGGCGCTTGGGTGAGAGTCAATAAAGCGTGGGATTAGTTACCAATCAAAGCAGGGATACCCGGCAATTGACCGACGACTGCGAGTGAGCCAATACAGACCACAAACGCCAGACCTGGGATTAGGTACTTGTCCTTTTTGGACAGGGTTTTAGCGCGCTCGCTATCGCCAATGAAGCCCATGTTATCGAGCAGCATAGTCGTTGCCCAGCCGAACACCGGGTTCACAAATGCGCACGAGAAAATACAGATACCCGCACTGAGTGAGTCTTTGTGTTTGTGAATCATCTGCATGCCTGCTTCAAGTAGAGGCAGGAACACACCAACAATCAGCGCAACGCGCAGCACCGGTTCCCACATGGCTAAATCCATTGGATAGCCCAGCACTGAGGCCAATATACACAAAATACCCGTAAGCAGCGCGCCACCAGGAATAGGGCGCTTGGCGATAGCCGCTGGGATCATGTAGGTACCCCAAGAAGAGGCGAGATTCGAGCCGCCAAGTAAAGAGCCCACACCTTGACGAATCGATGCCACCATCATGGTATCGTCAACGTTCATCAGTACGCCTTTGGCTTCTTTTGGATAGTTCAGCTCTTGGAATACACGGTGACCTAAATAGTCAGGTGACCACATCGCCACAGCCAAAAGTGCAAACGGTACAACCGCAATGTAGTGTTCAAGCGTCGGCCAGCCCAGCTTCCAACCTGTGTCTTCACCCCACCAGTAGAATGGACTTAAATGTGGTAAGCCAGGTTCGGTAGTAAAAGCAAACTCTGCGCCCATGGCGTACGCGACAATACCGGCAATCGCCGAGCAAAGCGGGATAGCTAGCCAGCGTTTGTTCACTTTAGCCAGGTAGGCGTACACCAACACAGTGACACCAATCACCGCAAACGAGATATAGCCATGGCCGCTAGCGCTTGCCCATGCTTCGGTTTTATTGATTTGGCTGATTAGGCCGACGGCTCCTAAGTAAATCAGCAAGCCTCCCCGTACGCCGACCCCGGTGAGGGTCATCAACTTGGAGCCCCCTTTGGTGAGCGCGAGTATCATCCCGAATGCGCACACCATTATACCTAGGGCGAGTGGGTGTCCACCTGCGGCAGCCACAAGGGGTATCAGCGGTATCATTGGCCCATGTGTTCCAGCAAGGTTCGCATTGGGGTTAAGAATCGCAGAAAACAAGATAACGAATAGAGCACCCGCAATGAGTAGCTCGTATCGGACGTTTTCTGCGACAAATTCCGGTGATAGGCCAAACTGTGCTGCGAACACTGCGACCATGGCTGTCACCATGACCACTTTCCCTATGGTGGCGGCAATCGCCGGTACCCAGTCTTCTATCTCGATACTGTAATCACGAAAGGGTAAGTGAATACCCCACCGTCTGAAGCTCATGATCTTAAGATCATGGTTCAGAAATTCTTCCCTGCTTTCAAACTCTTGCGCTTTACGGCGCATATCCCTATAAAAGGTTTTACTACTTCCAGACATACGTCTCTTTCCCTTGTGAGAGGGAGAACAACCAGTCGGCACTTAAGGCTACTTGCGCACGGCATACCAACCTTCGATTGATACGAGTCGGCATCCCAGCCGCTACCGCGCTCCTTCTTTTAATGCCAGAAGGGAGACTTAATAACTTTGTGTTCTCCTTAGTGATAGCCAGCACCCATGATCGGTACCAGCTGGATCCGTGTTTCACTATTGAATGAAAGGTAAATAAATTGAAAACGGCTTTTATTGATTTGGATTAGCATGTCACCAATGATCGCGGGGTAAAGTGAGTTTTTTGTTGTAGTTGCGAGGCCGAGCACAGGTTCTTGTTATTAACTTATGAAATCAAACACCTAGCGATAATGAAGATATCAGAGCACGCCAATCGAACGGAGCAATTATTCGGACTCCGTGCCGAAGACATTCATAAATGGATTGATGGTTTTTTTGAACACGATCGATTTGATCATGCTCTAAAGCAAGGGACAGTGACTCGCGATCCCTACGATCACCGTCGATTTCGGCACTGTAAAGAAGCGCTGAACGAGGCGTATCAAGAGTTCAGTGGCCAGTATTCGCGCCAGCAGATACGCAATGTGTTTGAAACTCATATTCGTGATGATTACGACGGGTATATTCCTTCCCGTGCTGATTTTGAAAATGGCACGTTTCAAACCAAATACCACGATGCCCATGACGGCGATGAACTCAGTGCTGTATTGAGCGCCAATGAATTGATGGATTACTTTGATGGTTTACATGCACGTCATTCTGAAAATCGCGGACTGTTAAACCGCTTTACCTTGCGTATTGTTGCCCCCTCGATTTTGGCGCTGGTGTTATTTGTTGCTGCGATTATTTTCGCCATTGTCCCCTTTGTTGAGCAGTCGATGGTCGAGCAAAAGCGCAACATGTTGGCGCAGCTGACCTCCTCTGCGGTGAGTATTGTCGATAGCTACATTGAGCTTGAGCAAAAAGGCGAGCTCAGCCTCCAAGAGGCGCAAATCCGCGCGAAGAATGAAATTGAAACCATGCGCTATGGGCCTAACAATCGCGATTACTTCTTCATTATCGACAGTAAGCCAACGATGGTGATGCACCCCTATCGCGCTGACTTAACAGGACAAGACCTCAGTGACTATCGAGATAGCGACGGTGTTGCTGTGTTTGTCGAGTTCACTAAGCTAGTCGATAACCACCAACATGGTTTTTTGGAATACTTGTGGCAGTGGAATGACCAAGCGGATGTGACCACGCCGAAACTGACTTATGTGGAGGGCATTGACGAGTGGCAATGGATCATAGGTACAGGTGTCTATTTGGACGATGTCCAGCAGGGTATCGACAAGCTAGAAGGGACGCTTTACGCCATTTTTGCCGCGATTTTTGCCGGTCTTGTAGTGTGTATCGGCTTTGTTATGTCGCAAAGCAAAGTGATTGAAAATCGGAAAAAGCGCGCCGAAATCGCGCTACATGAAGCGAAAGATCGCTATCGTGCTTTAGTCGAATCATCGAATGAAGGCTACATTTTGGAGACCGATGGGCAGATCATATACTCCAATGCCTGTCTTCATCGCATGGTAGGTTATAGTGAACACGATTTTGAGCAGCAAGATATTTGGTCTCGATTATTTACTCAATCACCTCAAAACACCAAAGTGCTGGCGCACCTTGAGGCACTGTTTGATGGTGGAGTTGAGCCTGGGGAGTTTGAAGCGCAACTTATCACTAAACAGGGCAATACCCTAGATATCATTGTTAGCTCATCGCGTATCTTCTTGTCTGAAAAACAGGGGCACGTACTGTCGTTTAGGCCGATAACCCGCAAGATTTATGGCGGTAGTTTTGGCGTTATCGATGAGGTGCGTGACTATCAGCCTATGGTCGCTGATATCATCAGCAAGATAGAACAAAGCCATTCGCCAGGCCATGCTGTGGAAACACTGAATCAATTGACGGTCGTTATCCGTCAGATGATAGAGTCTGGCTGCCGTCCTGAAATATTGCGCCGAACCATAGGTACTGCCTACGATGCGGCTATCTGCCGATTTATCCAGTTGGCGACGATTGAGCTTGGTGAGCCACCGGTACCGTTTACCTTTATTTCTTTTGGTAGTAACGCGCGTCACGACATGACGCTGTTTTCCGATCAAGATAACGCCATTGTGTTTGATGGTGCCACGTTAGAGCCTACTGAGTTAAAGCAAGTTCGCCGCTATTTTTTGAGCTTGGCTGAAAATGTCTGCTCTATGCTCAATCGTGCAGGATATCGTTATTGCGAAGGACTGATTATGGCGTCGAATCATCAGTGGTGTTTGAGCCTTGATGAGTGGAATCGCAACTTTGAACGCTGGATAGCAGACGCTACCGCTGAGTCGATACTGGAGCTGAATGTGTTTTTCGATATTCGCGCGACCTATGGTGAAGGGGCACTAGTGGATGCGATGCACGACAATATTCAACATCAGCTCAAGCGCCAACCATCGTTTTTTACAACGTACGCACATAACTGCCTGCAGCATGAGATCCCACTGACCGCGACGAAACAGATCAAAGTGGAGAATCATCAAGGGCAGTTAACCTTGAACCTCAAGCAATGCTTAAGACCAATGGAGATCTTCTGTCGTCTGTACGCGTTAAAACATGATATTCGTGAGAGTAATACCGTCACTCGTCTTAAACTTTTGGCGGCAAAGCAGGAGTTGGACGCCCCGACGCTTCGTGACATGCTGTATATCTTTGATCATATATGGCAGCTACGATTTATGAACCAAATCGACGAGTACACCGATCTTTGCAAGGTTAATGATGATATCGATTTGGCCAAGCTGTCGACGTTGGAGCGCCAACATTTAGAATCGGTGCTTGAGCGAGTAAGCCTATTTCACGATAAAGTAGAGCGCGACTTTTTGCGATGATAAGTCAGTGACATTTTGCGAGTGAGTTGGCATGAAGATAGCTGGGTGTTCATTGTCTCTTTCCTTTACTGATAGCTCACTCGAAAACTTTCCAAACTATTGACAATCTTAGCTTTATTTAGCGATCTCGGCGCGGCGAATCCTCTTATTACTGTCGATAATTGTTGTGTAAAAACAACTGATTCCAGTAATTGAAGAGAGGAAGAGTATGAACAAAGCCCTATGTTTAGCCGCCGCGCTTTGTTTATTTTCAACCATGGTGCAATCAAACGATTTATGTATGACCGAGGAACAGCGTGTTGCTGGCTGTGAATTGAGAAACGGTAAATCGGTCAGCTTTTGCAAGGCCAGCAATGGCATTACAACCTATCGATACGGGCGCGAGAGTAAGCTTGAACTGGAAATCGCGGAGCCAAAATCAGGGACTATGCTTACATTGAGTCAAAGCTACTCCAAAGGCGCCGCGCAAGAGTATCAGGCACAAAATGGCAGCTACCAATACACGTTTCTCGACGCGCTATATGGCGATATGGAAGCGGTATATTTGCTATCAGAAATGGATCATCGCGGTTACGATGTTCCTTGGATCAGTGAGAGTACGTTAACCCATCATGCAGTCGATAAGCACCTTACGGTATCTCACAGCAGCAAATGTGATCTGGTTAGGCTTTATTGCCAAGATGATGACCATTTCTATGGGAAGCCACATAATCAAGCGCAGTATATTCATATCTTGCGTGATACGACGGACAAATACCGCACCACGATATCTGCAGAGATAGCAGAGTGTCAGTCTGATTCTAAACGTTGCTTTTCTATCTACGAAGACTATAAACAAGAGTTCGCTGTGCTCTATTTTCCGCCGATTGAGAATAGTGCGTACGTTAATAATAAAGCCTATTTGATAAAAATGAACAGTGGTGCGATGGTGAAGTTAGCGCTGGAAGTTGTTGATACTCAAAATCGAGCACCGCTGGACGGGAGTGGAACCATTCACCTTACACTCGACAATCAACAAACCGTGATTGGATTGGAAGTTAAATAGCCCATAGTAGTTTGAGTGGTTTTGGATTCAGCGTTAATGACAAAAAGTAAGCCGACCTTTTAGGTCGGCTTCGTGATTTATAAGCCTTGTTCCTTCGCCATGTTATTGGCAATTTTAGGCGCATACCAAAGACTTGGGGCGATAATGAATGACGCTGGTACCGCAGTAATCACAATGAAAGATTGCAATGCAGAAATACCGCCACTGCCCATTGAAATTAACACGATCGCCACTGCACCCATGATGACTCCCCAGAAAGCGCGAATCAGAGCATTGGGCTCCTTGTCGCCGGAGATCACCATAGTAATGGTGTAGGTCATTGAGTCGCCGGTGGTCACAATGAAGGTGGTGGTTAAAATTAAGAATAGGATTGAAATCAGCAACGGAAATGGCAGTTGCATAGTGATAGCCAGTAGCGCACCTGGCATATTGAACCCTTCAAAACCAGCTTTAATGATACCAGGTGTAGCCAGCTCAAAGGCCAGTCCAGAGCCACCTACGATGGTAAACCAAAAACACGTCACCAATGGAGCGGCAATGCTAATGGAGAGAATTAACTGTCGAATGGTGCGGCCGCGTGAAATACGCGCGATAAAAATGGCCATCATAGGTGCATAGCCAATAAACCAGCCCCAAAAGAATACGGTCCACCAACTCAGCCATTGAGTATCACCGCGGTACATTGCCATCGGTACAAATTGATCGATCATGGTACCGAGACCTTGAACGTAACTGTCGATGATAAAGCCGGTTGGTCCCGCGATTAAGATGAACAAGATAAGCGCCGCAGCAAGAATGACGTTGTAGCGGCTGACTAATTGAATGCCACGATTAACGCCGCTCAGTGCAGACAAGGTGTAAAAAAGCATCGCAATGACGACCACCGTCGCCTGAGTGGCAAAGGTGTCGGGAATAGAAAACAGCGCTTGCATCGCATAACTGATCTGAAGGCCAAGAAAACCAATCGGGCCAATAGTACCTGCGGCAACAGCGATGATACTTAAAGCATCAATAGTATTGCCAATCCAACCTTCAATGGCGCGCTGTCCGAGCAATGGGTAGAGTAGTGTACGGGGTTTAAGTGGCAGGCCTTTGTCGTAATGCAGATGCATTAGCACGATTGACGATAACCCCCCTAATACTGCCCATGCGAGAAAGCCCCAGTGTACAAAAGATTGTGACAGCGCGTTGATAGCGTTGTTTTCCGGGGACGAAGAGCCGAATAGTGGTGGTGGAGACAAGTAGTGGGCAATTGGTTCGGCCGCCGCCCAAAAGACGCCGCCGCCAGCAAGTAACGTACAGAGCACAATCGACATCCATTTGAAGCTCTCTACATCGGGACGCGCCATACCACCAAGTCTCACATCACCAGTTCGACCAAAACAAAGGGCCAAGCCAATGATGAAGTTAGCCATTAAGAGTAGCTGCCAAAAGGCACCAAAATAACGAGTAGCGAGATCAAAGCCGGAGTTCACAGCGCTTGAGAGGGCAATAGGGTGTGTCAATGCAAGGAGGACAAAGAGGGTTAGGAAAGAACCGCTGAGCCAGAATACAGGGTTGTTCATTTCTAGTTTTTCAGCAAGGCTCTTGATGCGTTCAGGTGGATGAATCGCATCATACGCTGATATCGATGCGGTTGAGCAAGCCTCAACCGTATTGGAATTTGACATTAAATTATCACTGTTCACGGAGCGCTGTTAATTTATCGCGCTGTGGATTTAAATGTGGCCATGTAGTTAAAAGTGTGACCCACATCATAAAATGGTCGAGCATCCTAACACAAAGCGCATTCAGGTTCAGAAGTTTTTTGAGAGTTCAAGCTGTTGCAATGTGTGTGCTGTGACATGATCGAGGGGGCTTCGGAAGCTTGGTATTGACAGGTTGAATGGTATTATTTATCAAGACCAGTAAGTTAGGTGTTAGCGACCTTAAGGTTTTAGCTGCTCAAGAAAGCCTTGATAGTCGACATAAGCTTTTCGCACTCTGTCTGGAATTGGTTTTTCATAGACACGGGCGTCATCAATTTTTGCCATCGACCAACCCTGAAATATCGGCTCTTCATAACACTTTACAGCACCTTGATGAGGGCTAGTTAGCAGGGCATGACGCAAGTTCTGCACATGATACCAAGGAGAGCTTTTACCTCTAAAATGGTTGAGGATTGGAAATTGGATCAAAAAGATTTCGCAGCATAATAGTTGTGCCATTAGGCAATCAACACTATCGCGCGCTTCTTCCGGATAATACTGGACAACTTTATTGAGTTCACGGTTGCATTCTTGGATAACGCTGGCCAAATTTCCCCCTACATGCTGTCCACTCGTGTTACTTCAGGAGTGATATCAAGTGTGCCTCTTATAAACAGTAAGCTAGGAGTTCGCTCCACGCCAGTTAAAATAAAGGATTAGCTTTAGCTGGCGCTTGAAGCGTGAGGTAGTTACCTCATTACCAGATTATTTGTGTGTCGCTAACGGTTGCGTTGAGTGTGCATCGTCTTCGCGGAACGTTTTTGGCTTTTACTCACTTTATTGACAAGCGCAACAAGGCCGTAAGTGACAGTAAAGGGAACTAACGTGAGTACGAGCAATTTCACGAAGGACATCACGAGCATGAATATAAATGGCGCGGATTTTTCATCGCTATGTGATTCAGTCATCATGGCAGAATTGTTAATAGACTCCGCCCATGAAGAAAACTCTATCGTCCACATCAATCCACTGAAAATCAATGAAATAAGAACAATAATGATCGTTCTTTGCTGCCAGTTTTTTGCCAGATATTTCATTGAGCACCTGCCTTTGTATCGCGTTTCTGAATCATTTTTTTGGTCATTGTTTTGATCCAAGTCCAATGCAGAGCAAGGTGTACACCAAGCATCGGCATAACCAGATTACCTAGGTCGTGGTGCAGCTTAGACCAAACAGGCAAGATATCGATAGGTAATCCTAATTGTGGAAGCAGTGCTTCTGAAACAAGGAAGCCACTCAATGTCGCCATCAGCATAACCAGATAGAAAAGGGCATCCCAAATAGCGTTAAATCGATCTTTATTGGATTGGCGATGAACAAAGTTCTTAGGCAAGGCCATCATCCAGTCCCAGTGCAGCAGTAAGTGGATAATAAGCGGGATAATGAACAGCAGGCTCAACCACTCGTGTGCCCACGTTCCGGTGACTTTGGGAATGCAGACCAAAATGAAGCCGATCAGCAATACGCTATCCATGACGTATTGTGTTTTGACTAAGCTGTCTTTCCAAGTTCTTGTTTGCATGATGAGGTGTCCGAATTAAACCGCGTGCGTTAAGAAGTCATGTCTATACGCTACCAATTTCAAGCCGTCATTCAATTTGTTTTACAGTGATTTACAAATTGAACCATGTAACCTCACCATTCGATGGAATTTGACAATTTCGTTTGCTGCGGAAGAAGCCGCAGCTTGTGTTCACGTCTTGGTGCAGATCTTCACTCAGTATAAACAGGGCGTCTTCGCCATCCATTTGAACAATGTTGTGTGACACAGGCGTGTTGTTGAGTGTAAGGGTGACCGTTTCAATATTGTCTGAGCCTAAGTTAGGAATTCGCCACGCAAGTGCATTGTGGTAATCCGCTCCTAAAGATTGAATCGTAGCATCCAGTTCTAAGGATTTAAGTTCGTTGGATGGCGTTTTTTGAAGCGTCATCTGGTAGCGGACGACGACATCGTTGTAATCAAAGTCACCGACGTAAGGCCAATGATCTTCAAAAGCGAGCGTCGCATAGGTGCTGGCGGTTGGATAATAAGTCGTTGTACTTTCACCCTGTTGTGAGTTTTCCGAAGCTGTCAAAGGAATGTATTGGCTGTCTGAAGCGTCATCAATTCCATCCAAAGCGGCAAACGGCGTCACGTTGACAGAGAATAATAAATCGTTGAAGTCCTTATCCCCACTGCTGTATAGAGTATCTTCAAAACCGATGACTAAGAATTCGTTTTCCTCATCGACAAAAACCACATTGTGATAGCGTTCTGCTTTACTTCTCTTAGGGTTGAGTGCCGACAAAGAGTAAAAAGGTTGTCGCCATAGTCCGTCATAAGGGACTTTGCCGTACTCACCTAGCCAACCCCAACCGTTAGGTACCACATAAAAACCTAGGCTCTGACCTGCTTGAAGGGGGATTTGGTAAGTGAGTTGATCACCTTGTAGCATTTCCCCTGCGGGCGGCTTAGAGGCATTGGGGAAAGACAACTTGGTGCTGTGCAACTTCGCTGCGTGTGGTGGGTGGTGTGTCCGTATCAAAAACAAAATAGCCAAACACATTGTTGAAGCTTGCCCCTTCATTGAGAAAGGTAAACGAAACACAAGCTGTGTCAGCAAATTCAGGATCAATCTCGATATTACTTTTTGCATCCGTTGCAATGTAACCCGGATTTACTTTCTGTCCCGGAGGTAACATGCTGTCTATCCGTTCTAATAAGTCGGTAGGTAAGGAATCTCCAACATTAACGGTTGCATCAGGTTTGCCTATTAAACTGTAACCAATTTCGGCACCGCCTGTTGGGTAATGATACTCAGTACTCCATGCCGCTGTAACCGCACAGCTTACAAGTCCTACTCCTAGTGCTAATCCTTTCATAAAATGTCTCCTTTCTACGCGATGAAGTTTATGCACGGAATGCGCCAATTTTTTGTTAATAAAAACAATTATTTAAACTTGTGTCAGAAAGGTTTTTTAATTTGAGTATTAAGCTGAGAATCAGCAAAGGAACATCTCAAGAATTGAGGCAGCCGGAGAGAATATGGAGCGAAGGCCGCCTTGTTAGGCGGTCTAAATAAGCAGATGAAAAGCCAAGTAATAACGTATTACTTCTCTGAGCTTTGAACTAAACTTGCATAACCGCCACGGTTCAAACAGGTCTCCATAACACGAACGACATTTCGACTCGTTTCATGGTTTAGGAGATCCGATTGATGGACATTGTTTTGCAACAATGATGAGAAGTGCTCGATTTCGTTAGCAAATCCGCCACCTTTGATTGGCATAGCGATTTGGGTCACTTCACCTTGGTAGGTAATGTCTATGGTCGAAGAACTCCACCATTTTTCGTGCATAACGATTTCTAGCTCTGGCCCTCGAATAATGGCATTTCGTGGCAGGTCGCGTGTAATTGAGGCGCAAATGCGGCCTTTCAATGGATCATCAAATGAAAAGGTAGCGTTCTCGTCGACTTTACTTTGTTCATTGTCTTGAACGTACTCGACAGTAGGAATGTTAATCGCACAACCTGCAAGTCGACATAGATCCGCGTATAGCCAAAGACCATAAACGCCGACATCTAACGTCGCGCCACCACAAAGCTTAGGGTTAAACAGATGCCAAGCACCGTCGTACTCGTGCCAGTTGCCAAACGATGCTTCAACTGAGGTAATTTCAACTTTATTGTCGAGGATAAACTGCTTCATTGCGCGATACGCCGGAAATGTAACGCTTTTCATCGCTTCAGCGAGAAGTAGACCATTGCTTTTCGCGAGCGCAGCCATCGCATCCCAGTCGGCCAAATTAGTGAGAGCGGGCTTTTCAACCAGTACATGTTTTCCATTTTTAAGAAAAAGCTTTATCAGCTCTTTGTGAAACGGATGGATAGTCGCCACGTAGATAGCGTCAATATTGCTATCGTTAGCCAACTCAACGTAAGAGCCATAGCTTGTTTCGCAGCCATATTGCTTAGAAAACTCTTCGGCGCGGCCGAGATCTCTTGCCGCAACGGCAAAGAGCTCTCCGTTTTCAACGTGAGCGATGAGATCTTTTGTAAATCGATGGGCAATGTTGCCTAGGCCTGCGATGCCCCAGCGTATTTTTTGGGTCAAGTGATTCTCCTATGCGCCTGCTCTGCAGGAATAAATGCTTTTTACGGTCTAATTCTATTTAAAATAATGACTTAATTAGGTGATGTGAATCTGACTAAATAATTAGATGCTCGTCTCCTCAAACGATTGCCGTTTCTTGATTACTACGTTGAGCAACAGCAACAAACTTACTGGGAATAGCGAGGCAAGCAGCATCCATGTCCAGCCTTGAGTAAAGAGCACGATCCCAGCGCCGAGCGAACCAGAAGCTTGAAAGGCCGTGATTGAAAAATCGTTCACCGCTTGCACTTTAAAGCGCTCACTCGGTTTATAGGTTTGCGGCAATAGTGAGGTGCCACCAATAAACAGAAAGTTCCAGCCGACTCCTAGCGCAACCAATGCCCACCAATAATGATGAACAGAGTGACCCAATAGCGCAACCGCGATACAAGCGAGGAAGACCACACAGCCGAGAGTAATGAGCTTATAGACACCAATACGTTTAATGATAAGTGGGGTGACGAGTGAGGGAAGGTACATCGCCATAACATGACTTTGGATAACCCACTTAGCACTTTGAATATCGTGCCCGTGTCCTGACATGGCGAGTGGGGTTGCTGTCATAAGAAAAGCCATTACTGCGTATGCCGTGAGACCAGAGCCTATCGCTAGCCACAGCACGGGCTGCTGAAATAGCGCCGACAAGGTTCTACTGTCACCCGCTTCAGTGATGTTCTCTTGGATATTCAGTGGCTTCATCGCAACAGCAAGTATAGCTGCGCCAATCAGCTCTAGAATACCGAGCGCAGCATACGCGCGCGCATATTCAGCATCGAATAGGGTGATTGCCTGTCCTAAGTTGAGTAACTCGGGTCCAACCCACGCCGCAGCGATACCACCGACTAAAACTAAGCTAATAACACTTGGGTGCTGAGCAGGACTTTCACAGCTTTCAATCGCGGCAAAACGATACTGACCCACATACGCCAACTGAGTACCAAGTAAGAATGCACTCGCGCAGAACCCCCAAAAGCTGCCAACCTCGATACTCCAAGCGGCACCCAAAGCACTGGCACTACTTACGATAGCGGCTAAAACAAAGGCTCGCTTTCTGCCAAGCTTTTTTTGGATTCGAGCTGCGGGAAAAACATTCAGCGATACGCCGACAATCAACGCAGTGACTGGCAAGGTCGCGAACGTAGGATCAGAATGAAGCTGCGCGCCGACAATCCCGCCTAAAAACACATTCAATGCGCCAACAGACAGGACAAAAGGCTGCACTAGCGCAAGCAACCAGGCGTTCCATGGTAATGATTTCATTGTTTTTCTTATGTGGTACTTTGATGGTGTCCATGGTGACGGAATTTGACAGAAAAGCAATCTCACACTCTTTTGGAGAGAGTTTGCTAGCAAGAGAGTTTGCTAGGACACATACCAAAAAGTATGAAAATAGTATGATTTTGCCTAATTTGGCGGCCTGTCAACGGTGTTTCTAGTGATTGACTGCTAGAGTTCCTTCAGACTAAACGGAGGATAAAACGTTGACAACGGCTCGAAAAAAACTTGTTTCTATAGATGCAACTTCCTATTACCACTGCGTTTCTCGCTGTGTTCGCCGTAGTTTCCTATGTGGTGAGGATGCCTCAACCAACACGAGTTATGAACACCGACGTAAATGGATTGAACAAAAGATTTATGCGCTTGCTCAAGTCTACTGCATTGACATTTGTGCTTATGCCATCATGAGTAATCATTATCACTTGGTTCTAAATCTCAACAGGGAATCCGCCCAAACACTTACTCTTGATGATGTAGTGGAGCGTTGGGGCAGTGAGCATAAACTGCCTAGTCTAATTCAACGTTGGCAGACTCAGCAGCTCTCGTCTCACGCTGAGGAAGAAAAGTGTCTAGAGATAATAGAAACGTGGAGAGAAAGACTGTGGAGCCTCAGTTGGTTCATGAAAGAGCTCAACTTTGACATCGCCTGTAGAGCAAACCGAGAGGATAATTGTACTGGTCACTTTTGGGAAAGCCGATTCAAAAGCCAGGCATTGCTTGACGAAAAAGCATTGGCCGCCGCAATGGCTTACGTCGATCTAAATCCAGTGCGGGCTGGAATAGCCAAAACGCCAGAAGATTCGGAATATACATCCATAAAGCTCAGAATTGACACACTTAATCGTAATCAAGCAACAGCGCCTTGTCTTCATCCTTTTGTGGGCAACCCCGGCAATCGTATGTTGGATGGTATTCCGTTTCGATTAGTCGATTACATCGAGTTAGTGGATTGGACCGCTCGTCAACTTCGGGATGGGAAAGCTTCCATGAGAGACAAGATTCCACCAGTATTGGAGCGTCTAAACATCAATCAATTAAATTGGCTAAAAGTATGTACGCAGATRGAGAAATCTCGGGCAACCGCACTCGGGGCGCCCATGTTGGCTGAACAGACGAAAACAGTGCTAAACAAGCAGAAGCTTTACATGTATCGTTTAGAGTAAGCTTAAAGTTTCGAATCAATTTATAAGTCAATTCAAAGTACCACTAAGTGCTTRCTTTATGAGTGCCTGATAGCGTCTTTACTTTCATCAAACTACTTCCTATACGTATTGACGTACTCAAATCTTCCATGTTTTGTCTGAACGAGAGGGCTGTCTGCTAATGCTTCAATTTTGATTGCGTTTGGTTTTTAAGGTGTGTGTCCCTTTAATGCTGTCCCTTTAATGCTGCTTTAATGCTTTACTTTTACAGTGGATATATTGCCAGTTGCTTGATAATGTTTGCCCTAGCTACTGGTTTTCTAGCCTTTGATAAGAGCAGTTCTTCTAAAGGTTAGAAAAGCGTAATCACCTTATTCGCCATTGGATTCAAAATGCAATTACAATCTATCGACAAGCAGTTATATCGCTCACGTCTAAACATCGTCATCGTTGCATGTATTGTGAGCTTAAGTGTCTCCAGCTTAGCGATATCTCAAAGCTTGATATTCTTTTTACCATCAGACACGGGCTCGCATTTTCATTGGAATCTTCTTGGCGTAGTGGTGAGTGCATTGGGTCTAGGTTTTACCCTGTTAAAACTTAAACAACACCCAAAAATGAAAGAAGTCGTGTATGTGTGGCAGTTAAAGAAAGAGCTTAACCTTATTTACCGGAAAAACAGAAAGTTGTTGGCTGCGGCAGAACAAGGCAATGCTGATGCCATGTTAGCGCTTCAGTTTAGTTACGAAGGATCACGCCAGTTGTGGCAACTTGATGATAATACGATTGTAATGACGAGCCTAGATGCAGCGCAGTCAAAACTGGATGGATTGACTGAAGCGTACAATTTGCAGCTTGATATATCGAGCTATCAGTCGGGGCTACTTCGTCAGTTTTGACAGAGACAGCCCAACATAGAAAGGGATACGTACCAAACGCCTCATGGGGTAGCATGTCCCTTTGCTCCTCACCACTATTTCTTCACTACCTAATGGAGTATAAGTAATAGTCCTTTTTATGCTGAAGTGTGCGCTCCTTCAATGTCCTAGCATTTGATGAACTACTTACTCACCTTGATCATGTGTACATTGAAGCGGGTGTTCATGAAACCTCACTGAAACTTGAAAAGGCAGCATTTCAGGAACTGATAGCGGATAGGCGATGTTTCAGGTTCTGTAGTCAGGTATTTCATTAATGATAAGCGACCTATTTAGGTCGCTTTGTTTGTAATGGTGAGGTGTGTCTTTTCAACGTCTCTTGGTCATTCATTGCGACAAAAGCTATCTATTGGACTATCTCAATCGATTCCACATCAACCGCACTATCACTGTCGTTTTTATCAATTTCACCTTTGATCTTTATTGTATGGTCGGGGGTTACCGTTTGCCCACGCCATTCGTCATCATCAATTTCGATTGTCATCGAGCCTGTGCTGTCTGTAAATGTATAGAGTTCATTACCAAGCGACATCGTGATTTTTCCGACAACCGTCACGTATGTGCCATCAGATAGCCATGTCGCATCCAAAATATCTTGCACCGTGTTTAAATTGTCTTCGGCGCTTGGTCCTTTGAAGCCACCGCCCGCGGTATTCTGCTGGGCGAATACATTTGTAACAAACAATAATGACATGGCCAATGCGGCAACAGCGCACTTTTTCATACGACCTCCTAAGTAAGGTGTGGTTGATTTATCGAAGACAAACAATCCTCAACAATACTCGGAGAAGTCTAGGTCATAAACAGCGGTTTCTCTAGAAAACTAAAAGTTGTGGCGTTCATAAAAGTGCCAAATGGCTATAGGAAAACCACTTTCACCCACAGAGGATTTGTTGCCTGATTGAGCTTAGGAGTGAACCTTTGTTGATCAAAGCGTTATTGTACTTGTGCCAGTAAGTTGTTTTTTAGCGGGACTTAAGCATGAAATCATAGTCTGTGAATTAATCTCCCTCATCTTAATATTCAGTGTATTAGATTTGTGCAACAAAGCCGCTTTTTGTTTTTGGTGTATAGCCGTGTACGTTTGGTGGACACAAACAAAAAGGACTTAGCTGAAGCAATAGCTAAGTCCTTGTTTTACATGGCGCTCCCGACAGGATTCGAACCTGTGACCTGCCCCTTAGGAGGGGGCCGCGCTATCCAGCTGTGCCACGGGAGCTTAGGGCTTATATTACTCAATTATATGAATAAGTTAAGCCCGTATTCATACTATTAGTTTTGTTTGTGCATTACATCGCCAATCTGAATACTGTTGGCCAACGTTGGCTGATCAACCGTCGCTTCAGCATCACCCTCATAAACGCGTGAGACGGTTAATGTAATGTCGCTGCGGCTGACCTTATTGCGTGGTAAGCCGTTTTGGTCAATGAAGGAACCAGTGTGCCATAGGCGCAGTTGGTCGCCAGCTTGTACGCCATGTACACGGCCAAGATCGATAGTCACTTTGTTGCCGTATGTGGCAACCACTTCAGGTAGCGTCATCTTGCAGGAAATCTCTGCTTCCAAGTCGAGCATGATATTGCGACTGACTCGTTGCATCATCTCCCCATAGGCGGATGTCCAGAAGCGAGCGCTCTTGGTATCAACTTTACTGGTTTTTGCAAATGGCCATTGGGCAATTTCGCGATAGGTGTGCTGGAAGATCTCGTGGCCAGTTTTGCCATCAAAGATGGCCATGTCCATGGCGAACTGGCGGTTGATGCGATCATCTCTCAATAGGCCACCTGCATCGATTGTCGCAGTGAGATCTTTAATCGCGCCAGTGACAATGTACTGCGCACCAAGATCATCAGCGATCATCTTGATTCGTTCAGGCTGGCGCTTGTTGATTTCGTAACGGGTAGTGCCCACAGAAACAAAGCTGTAAGAGCGCGCGGCAAGCTGCTTATCGATGACGGCGCTGTAATCTTCACCCAGCTTATAGATCTGACCCATGACCGCTTGCTGCGGATCAACAATGTCGAACATGGCAACGCCAATGGTCTTCTTATATTGCTCTTTATGGCAAGCCTTTGCCGTTGGGTAGATGTCGATGCGTGCTTTTACCACCATCTGGTTGCCGCTTACAAACTTGTCATCAATGACGATATGGCGAACCTCGGAGTCGATAAACTGGTACTGTTCCTTATCGTCTTCTAGCATTGGTGCCAGTGTCGATAGGCTGCCGATGTCGGCGCCAGAGAAGTCGACCGCCTTATATACGGCATCTTCAAGCGCGTAGATCCTTGCCGCCTTTTCAGAGGAGACAATGGTCGACGTGCCCGTGACTTCATACCACTCGGCATAGGCATTACTGGCACTTAATGTCAGCAATGCTGTTGAAATTAAAGAAGAAACGATTTTTTTCATACAACTTTTCCAAATGCGGAACAATATTTGCTTACTATTTTCTAGCGAATATTGGAGCGGGCTTTCTTATTTAGGACAGAATAACAAAAGCAAAGATTGTTCCAACCTGAATCAAGGTTGCCACAATTGACCCAATTAATAACATTTGGAGAGTGTGTAATGAAAAAGTGGCTACTGATGGCGTCAGTGTTAACGCTGACCGCTTGTGCCTACTCACCAATCTATAACGGTAAAGAGTCGTACTCGGGCAGCAAGTTTATGCTGATGGAGAGTCCTCGTCATACCATGGATTACTTTGTAGAGAGCTTAACGGAAGAGTTGGTGAATTCGAACACCAGTGTGTCATCACGCACGCCGGTTGCCGTGGCTTCTTTTGTCGACTTACAGAATATGGATGCGACTAACTGGCTGGGTAACTCTGTGTCAGAAGGGTTTATTCATCAGTTGCAGCGTCGCGGTTTTAAGGTGGTGGATTTTAAAACCACTGGCTCTATTCAGGTGACAAGTCAGGGTGACTTTGCGCTAAGTCGTGACTGGAAAGATCTTGCCCAAGAACAGCAAATTCAATTTGTCCTAACTGGCACTATGCTGCGTCAAGAGGGCGGTGTATTGGTCAACGCTCGTGTGATTGGTATGCAATCGAGAATTGTCGTTGCGTCAGCGCAAGGCTTTTTGCCAGCAGATCGAATTGGTCGTGACTTAGATACGCTTAATCAAATGCGTACTGAAGATGGTGTGTTGATTCGTTCAGATCCAACCATGACAACGCCAACCACAGTGATTTTACGCCCATAGGACATGAAGATGAGAGTAATTTTTGCCGCCTTAATCGCGATGGTCATGATTGGTTGTACTCCAATTGGCGCGATGGATCAGAATACGTTGACCGCGGTGGGCTATGCCAGCATCAGTGAGCAGACTGGTCGTAATGATGAAGAGAAGCAAGTTCGCGCAATGCGCGCTTCAAAGATTGATGCGTATCGTGAACTGGCGGAGCAAGTCTACGGCCTTCGGGTGTCGGCGAGAGCAGATCTTCAAGATCAGCGCCTCGGTGTTGAATCGACGACGGGTGCCGTGGATGGCGTGATCCGCGGGGCAGAGGTGGTACGCAGCTACAAAGTCGGCGATAGCTACGTTACTGAGTTAATACTGGATATTGAAAAAATGGACAGACTGCGTGATTACGGTGAAATCCGCCGAGTTCCAGAAAAGAAACGTCAAACCTTGTTCTAATACATAGGTTGTGTCTCAAGCGATAACAATCTGACGGGGCGGCAATGCAAATCATTGCCGCCCTTTTTCTTTTTCTTGTCTTTGTTTTAAGACTAAGCGATCGCAATCTCCATCGGTGCGCCAAAAAACAGCATGTCTGAGATACCTAGCTTATCGGTAAACTGAATGCCAATCCGAAGCTGACGGCTACCTAGGATCTGACTACCAAACACCACTTGGCCAGAATACTTCTTGTTCCCCACCCTTACCTCAACACGCTCGCCCACCATCAGCATTTTTCGACACTCTACACCTATGCCGCCTTTGGATATATCGACAATATTCATAGTGGTATAGCTTGAAAATAGACCCGCTTTCCTGATCGAGCCTTTAACGTAACGCATAGCAAAGCGAGGATGTTCCCTAAGCTCGCTTGAGGTAATGGCTTCTCGATTTTTTGTAAGCGCTTTCATAGTGTAGTTCCACATCCATGTGTTGTAACAAACGATAGTTTTATTAGTTAATGATAGCCTCTCTACATTAGCAATGGGTTTTGTCAGCTGGCTAGTGTTGCGATTAGATTTTGTGAACTCATGGAAAAAATCTCATAAGTTTTTAATTAAATTGCATTATATGGGATTGTGTAAGGTATCAATAAGGCAGTTATGGGAGATGAAAGAGGGAATGCTTCTGCCTAATTTAGTGAGGATAGGTGTGATTGAAAACACGATTTGGCAATCCGTTTTTGTTGATTTCGGGTAATTTATAATCAGCTAAGATACCCTAACATTAGTAAGCGCTTTCTTTCAAGGAGGGAAGTCTAGTGCATTGGTTGCGTATAATTAGAAGAGAAAATGGCTATGCAGTGTTGGCCGTACTAAGTTTGAGCTTTCTGGCATGGTATCACTGGGGAATGAACATCACTCGGCATATTGAACTTGATGTTCCTAGGGTTAGGATGATGAATGATGATATTAACGGTGGTCAATCTCTCGGACATTTTGTCCAGCGCGATCGCGCTCTGAGTTTTTCATGCCAGACTCGCCGCTCTAATACGTTTCCTTTTTGTAGTGTGGTGATCCCAACGTCGCCACGAGCATTGCAAGGGTTGGATTTGCAGCGCTTTCACTCAGTGCAAATTAAACTGTCATACTCAGAGGCGTCCGATCTCCAAGATTCGGTATTGGTTTATTTACTTAATGCTGAGCATGATGCGAGTTCATCCTCGATCATTTCCAGAGCCAACCTACAAACCATCATTCCTGTGAATCAGCCCACTTACTCTTACATACTGCCTATTGCCAATTTCTACGTACCTTCATGGTGGTCATTTTTGCACGCTAAAACCTCTGACCATTCTGCTCGCTTGGATAACGTCACGGACATCCAAATTGCCACTGGTGATAGCCATACCAGAAAAAACACTACGATAACGGTGCGCTCTGTAGAATTTGTCGGCAAATGGCTGACGCTATTTGAAGTTCAGTTTTTGCTGGTGGCCGCATGGGTGTTAGCTGTTACTGCCGATGTTTTAGCACGTCTTATCGCGCTAAAACATTCGCTTAAGGTAAATCAAAGCAGGGCGTCATTGCTCGATATGAGCTTAACTCATGCTAATAGAGAGCGGGACAAATACAGAAAACTGGCCTCGTTAGATAAACTCACAGGCCTTTACAACCGGCAAGGGATCCAAGAGCGTTATTTACAGCGCTTAGAAAAAAAAGAAACGCTATTTTTGATTATGTTGGATATCGATAATTTCAAACGCATCAATGATACCTACGGACACAATGAAGGGGATACGATACTGGTGAATCTTGCGACCACATTGACAGCGTATTTGCGGGAAGATGCGGTTGTTGGCCGTTGGGGAGGGGAAGAGTTTGTTGTGATCTTCAGTGCCAAAAACCATAACGTTGCGACTAGTATTGCTGAGCGTATTCGAAAATCGATTGCTGATAGCCCGTTAAGCCTCTATTTGCGCGTGACGTGTTCGGTAGGGGTAACGAATGTCGATAGAAGAGCCACATTACAAGGCAATCTTGAGCGAGCTGATAAGGCATTATATCAGTCCAAACAAGAGGGGAAAAACCGAGTCTCGACGGGATTTTGTCAAGCCGTAGAGCCACTATATCAAGCAGAGTAACTGTCCTAGTAAGAGAAACTCTTAAGTTTTAAGGCTTCACTGTGACTAGGCTTTAAGGTTGGTACCGAGCGTCGATAAGGTGTGCGTTTGCCCGCCCGCATTATAAGTCATGCCTATTTTGCCGTGGCTTTGCTGCATTAGGTTGTTGAGTTTATTAAAACTTAACTGAGCGCGCTGCAAGCTTTGCCCATTGATGTCGTTAAGCTGTTGGCAGTCGAGAACGATCGACTTAATGTCCGCCACTTTTTGTGCTAGCGGCGCTTCATCGGTGAGGCGGTGAACGTCTTGGTGTTCACTTAAACGTTTATCGGTCTGTTGTAATTGGCCGACTAGCGTCATCTTTTCTTTTGCAATGCGTTCGATCTCGCTGGATTCGCGCGCCGCGATGGCTTTGGTCTCTTCCGCAAGAAGAAGAGACAGGGCTTTTGCGTTTTTGAGTTGGTAGTCAATCAAATCAACAAGTGCTGCCATTACCTGTACCTAAAATTTAGTGAGTCTGCGGACGCGATTATCGTAATCCGCCAAGTTCGTCTTCAAACTTGATCATGTTATCAGCCAGCTTTTCTGCATCAACGGTGTAAGAACCGTTTGCGATCGCGTCTTTGATTGCTGCGACTTTTGCCGAGTCAAAGCTAGGTTGGCTAGCCATTTGCTGATGCATTTGACCAATGGCTTTACCGCCTTGGCTCAATGTGACAGCGTCTTGCTTTGCTGAAGGTTGACCAACTTGAGTTGACGCGCTTTCTTTGCTGGCGTCCGAACGAGCAGGTGCGCGACTTGTCGTCGTTAGCGTCTGTCCAGATCGAATGTTATCAATGCCTGCCATAGTTTCGCCTTATAAAATTGCTCAATATTGCGTTGGTTGTGGCCACGTATTGTAGCCCTGAATGTCACACAATGTATTTGTGTATACCGTCCATATCGACGTGCAAATCAAAATCTTTAGAAAAAAATCAAAAATTAACGGTAATTTCTGCAACACCGGTGACAATTCCCTCAATTATACGCTGAGACTTGTCATTTTTCACTCTTACTTGATCGCCATGTGAACCATCCGATAGTGCCGTGCCCCTAGTGGAGATGGTCATCTCGCCTTTTACCGCTCGAATCACTACTTTTTCGTTGCGACAAACTACGCAGACATCGTTGCGCTCGATAACATCACCCAGTTTTACGTTGCGCTTCAGTTTAGCACCAACGACACTGTTCATGTCGCTAAAACCGCCACGTCGTGCACGGTTCTTATCCACCATGGTCATGGTGACATCGTGCGCTTCCACCAAACTACCGCGAGAGAGTGGTCGTATCGCCGTCACTAGAGGCATCGAAATGGACATTCTAACGGGCACGTAGATGCGCCAGTTATCCTCCAGGCATTCAACTAAAACGGTCACGTTACTGCTGGTATTTCTCGTTGTCGACGACGAGGTTTCGAGTGGTGAAGGGCAATCAGTTGCATGGATGCGACTGTCTATCCGGCCAGGGGTTGCCACGATTTCACCGCCAAGGGGCTGCTCAATGGTCTCTAAAACATGAGCTTGGGCAGCCTTTTGAATGTTTTCTATTTGCTCAGGCGTTGCTGCGTGCGTTAATACGCTAAAGAATATCGTGTGCCAGACGATAAAGAGGCAAAGCCAGTGACACTTTTGCCTAAAAGTACGGCTGGTAGTATGCAAAAAAGATGTCTTATAATACAGCATTCTGTTTCTCGGGTTCTCTGAGGCCGAGATAGACTATCACTTTTTTAGCTTAAAAGTTTGAGATGGAGATGAACTTATGACCGGTATCTTGGATTCGGTGAATCAACGAACGCAGCTAGTAGGTCAAAACCGACTAGAGTTGTTGACCTTTCGTTTGATGGGCCGCCAGCGTTACGGTATTAACGTGTTCAAAGTTAAAGAAGTGCTGCAGTGTCCAAAGCTCACCCGTATGCCTAACCTAAATCCGTTAGTGAAAGGGGTGGCGCACATCCGTGGTCAGACTATTTCAGTGATTGATTTGAGCTTAGCAGTAGGTGGTCGACCAACCACCGATATTGAGAATTGCTTTGTTGTCATTTCCGAGTTTAACCGCAGTGTACAAGGTTTTTTAGTCAGCTCTGTTGAACGCATTATCAACATGCACTGGGAGTCGATTTTGCCGCCACCAGAAGGTGCAGGTAAAGAAAACTACCTGACTGCCGTCACCAATATTGATAATGAACTGGTTGAAATTCTTGATGTAGAAAAGATCCTTGCGGAGATTTCACCAGTGCGTGAGGAAATGGATCATCGCATTGTCGAAGAAATTGCCGTGGCAGAGCAGAAAAAGCAGAAGCCAATGGTAAAACGCATTATGATTGCTGATGACTCGGCTGTTGCGAGAAAACAGGTACAACGAGCGATTGAGTCTATTGGCTTTGAAGCCATTTTGGTTAAAGATGGCAAAGAAGCGTACAACAAGCTGGTAGAAATGGCCGATGAAGGTAACATTCACGACCAAATTTCGCTGCTTATCTCTGATATTGAGATGCCAGAGATGGACGGCTACACGTTAACGGCAGAGGTTCGCCGTCACGCCGAGCTGAAAGATTTGCACATTATCCTTCACACCTCGTTAAGTGGTGTATTTAACCAAGCGATGGTTGAGCGAGTAGGCGCCAATGAGTTTATCGCCAAGTTCAACCCAGAAGAGCTTGGAGGCGCTGTAAAAGCCGCAGTCATCGCTGACTAAAAGTAAAAAATGAGAGCTTGTCGGCTGTGTAAAGTGCAGCCTTAAAAAGCAAGCCTTTAGTAAAGTAGTATAGAGAATTGAATGACAGCGATAACCATTAGCGATCAAGAGTATCGTGAATTTAGCCGCTTTTTGGAATCCCAATGCGGCATTGTGCTTGGTGATAGCAAGCAATATTTAGTGCGCAGCCGTTTGAGCCCATTGGTATCAAAGTTTGGTTTAGGCACTTTGTCACAGCTGTTAAAAGAGGTTGTCATTGGACGTAACCGCGAGTTACGCATTGCCGCAGTAGATGCCATGACCACCAACGAGACTTTATGGTTTCGCGATGGTTATCCGTTTACGGTGCTTGCCGATAAGCTCCTACCTGAAGCGGCGGCAAACAAAAGACCAATAAAAATTTGGTCAGCGGCAAGCTCATCAGGCCAAGAGCCGTATTCGATGGCCATGACCATTTTAGAGACGCAAACCAAGAAGCCTGGTTTACTTCCAAATGTGTCGATCACTGCCACGGATATTTCCAACACCATGCTCGACATGTGCCGAGTCGGTGAATATGACAATCTAGCGCTAGGACGCGGATTGTCGCCTGAGCGTCGCCGCGTGTTTTTTGAAGATGCCGGCAACGGTAAGATGAAAGTCAAAGACAACGTCAAGCGCTTGGTTAACTTTAGGCCACAGAACCTAATGGACTCTTACGCCTTGCTGGGCAAGTTTGACATTATTTTCTGCCGCAACGTGTTGATTTACTTCTCGCCGGATATGAAGGCCAAAGTACTCAACCAAATGGCACGCAGCCTAAACCCTGGCGGTTATCTGCTGCTAGGCGCGTCAGAGTCGTTGACGGGTTTGACTGACCAATTTGAAATGGTGCGTTGTAACCCGGGCATCATTTATAAGCTTAAACCCTAACAATTTCCGTTGATGGTTATCCCTTCTCAAAGCCTTGGTGTATCACCAAGGCTTTTTTATTTGCTATGCTCACCCATAGTGTGGATGAGCGGTGCAATGACATTCCTAATCATCCAACGCCTTATTGGCGCAGTGTTTGCTAGACAGTTTTCGTTATAGCACTCACTAAATCGTCCGCTTGCACGAAAATGAAGGCAATTTTTACATTGGCAAACATTTTTGGCGCGGATATTGCTTTGTAACTATGACAGGCACCTGTTTTTGAACGATGAGGTTTAAATGGCCATCTCTTTTAACAATGCACTAGGCATTCACCAACATACCGTCGGGGTACGTGAAAAGAATGCAGAAGTCATCTCTACCAATATTGCACAGGCAAATACTCCTGGCTTTAAGGCGAAAGGGATGGACTTTGACCGTGCGTTAAAAGCGGCAAGCTCAGGGGCAAGTATTGGTCTTAGTCGCACCGATGGACGGCACATTTCTGCCTCCACCAATGTTTCTGGCGAAGTGTTGTACCGCACGCCGACTCAACCAGATACGGGCGACGGCAATACCGTCGATGTGGATCTAGAGCGAAACTTGTTCATGCAGAACCAATTGCGTCACCAAGCTTCGATTGATTTTCTAGGAAGCAAGTTCAAAAACATGACCAAAGCGATCAAAGGGGAGTAATTTAGATGAGCTTATTTAACGTTTTCAATGTAACGGGCAGCGCGATGAGCGCCGAATCGGTTCGTCTAAACACCACCTCAAGTAACCTCGCCAATGCCGACAGCATTAGTAGTTCAGCGAAAGACACCTACAAGGCACGCCATGCCGTGTTTGGTGCTGAGTTGAGCAAAGCAAAATATAACCGCGACCATACCGTGCCTGTGAAAGTGATGGGCATTGCGGAAAGTGATAAACCACTTAGCGCGGAATACAACCCAGATCATCCATTGGCGAACGACGAAGGCTACATCTACAAGCCGAACGTTAACGTGATGGAAGAGATGGCAAACATGATCTCAGCATCTCGCTCTTACCAGACCAATGTTCAGGTGGCGGATGCGAGTAAGCAGATGCTCATGAGCACACTGCGAATGGGTAAATAGAGATAGGAGATAGCACATGGCTGGAATCAACAATGTTGGTCAAGGCAGTTTATCCTACCTTGACCAATTAAAAAAACTGCAAGATCAAAGCAAGACTGAAGAGAGCACGGGTAAACAGGATCTCAAGCAAGAAGACTTCCTGTCACTACTCACTAAGCAGTTGTCTCAACAGGATCCGTTTAAGCCGGTCAGTAATGACCAAATGATTGCGCAAATGGCGTCGTTCGCGACCGTTGATGGCATTGGCAAAATGAACACTCAGTTCGAAAGCCTTAACTCATCAATGACCTCTAACCAAGCGTTGCAAGCGTCTTCGTTAGTAGGGCGTGACGTGCTGGTACCAGGCGCGGCAGGTATTAAGCCGGCTGATGCTGGTATGGCCGCAATGGTGAAGTTGCCGCAATCAATGGATAACGTGCTTGTTCGTGTAGAAAATGAAATGGGTCAATTGGTTCGTACCTTCGATGTGGGTGCACAGCCTGGTGGCGATGCACGCGTAGAATGGGACGGCAAAGATGATCAAGGTAATCCAATGCCTGCTGGCAAGTACAGAGTGAAAGCTTCTGGCTTGATGGAAGGAGAAAGCCGAGAGTTTGAAGTGTCGACGTACGCCAACGTCAACAGTGTACTTCTTGGTAAAGGCGATGGAAACGTACTGCTCAACCTAGCTGGCTTTGAAAGCCCAGTTCGACTAGCAGAAGTACTGGAAGTCGGCAAAGCATAACCGCTGGTTAGATTAGGAGATTAGGAATGTCATATGTATCTTTAAGCGGTCTATCTGCGGCACAGCTAGATCTGAACACCACCAGTAACAACATTGCCAACGCCAACACATACGGCTTTAAAGAGTCGCGTGCTGAATTTGGTGATGTGTACTCAAACTCTTTGTTCACTAACGCAAAAACCACTCCGGGTGGCGGTGCGCAGGCGAACGTTGTCGCGCAACAATTCCATGAAGGTTCGAGTATCTATACTAATAACCCAATGGATCTTCGTATTAGCGGCACAGGTTTCTTTGCGGTGGCGAAAGATGTTAATACTCCACAGCAAAACGAACTGACGCGTAACGGTGCGTTCCATTTAAACAAAGATAATATGCTCGTGACGTCAAACGATGAGTTTTTGCTGGGTTACAAAGTTAATAAAGATAGTGGTCAAGTTGAATCTTATGAAGCAAAGCCAATTGAAGTTAAAGCGGATTTTGGTGTGCCTAAAGAGACAGAAACGGTAGAAATTGGAGCTAACCTACCAGCTACACCGAACAAAGAGCATAACCCTGCGAACTTCAATTTTTCAGATGAGGATACTTATGACCGTTCAACCTCATTTACAGTAAATGATTCGCAAGGCAACCCCTACAAAATGACAACGTACTATCTCAAATCAGATCAAACGCCGAACACTTGGCACGCATATTATACGATTACTGATGCTGAAGGAGAGAAACCGCTTAACATAGAGGGTGGGGATGCAGATCCGGGCGGTACAGATCCACACGTGGGGCATACACTTAAGTTTAATAATGATGGTAGTTTTAATAGTGTAAATAGCGGTAACCCTGTTGCCAGTGTTGCCTTAGGTACAGAAGCTAATATTGATTTGCAAGACTCGGATCCCGACCAAACTATATCAATGAAATTAGGTGATCATACTTCTTACGCTGCGCCATTTGAGATAACAAAACTTGACGAGGATGGAGCAAAACCAGGCTTTTTGACCAAAGTTGACTTTGATGAGGAAGGTAACGTTATGGCTACTTACTCGAATGGTAAGAACGAGAACCTTGGCCGCGTGGCATTGGTTCGAGTTGCAAACGAGCAAGGCCTTGACAAGAAAGGCGGTACTCAGTGGGATTCGACTTCAGCATCGGGTGAAAAGATCTGGGGTGAATCCAACAAAGGCTCTTTTGGTACGGTTAATAACGGTACCCTTGAGCAGTCGAACATCGACATGACTCAAGAGCTGGTGGATCTGATTTCAGCGCAGCGTAACTTCCAAGCAAACTCGCGTGCATTGGATGTACATAACCAGCTGCAACAAAACATCCTGCAAATTCGCTAATCGCAGTTAGCTCCATAACTGGATTTTAATGATAAATAGCCGCGTGATAGGTTCTTGCCTGTTACGTGGTTTTGTGTGTTTTTTCAGCAATGCTTTGCCGCCCGGTGCCGCGTTGCCGTTTTCCCTTGCCATTGCCGCGCCTGCCGCCCTTGCCGATCTGGCAATTGCTCCTACAAAATCTTTCTATATGACTGATAAATATAAATAATATTTTTTGGCACAGAGATTGCTTTAACGCTCTAGTACTTTGAATGTTGGAGCTATCAATGGATCGTGCCCTGTATCTCGCCATGAGCGGAGCGAAGCAAAATATGCAAGCTTTGCAGCTAAGAGCGAACAACCTTGCTAACGCAAGCACACCTGGCTTTCGTGCCGACCTTGCCCAAGCGCGCTCAATGCAAGCATATGGCGAAGGGTTGCCAAGCCGTGTGTTTAGCATGACAGAGCGTCCAGGCCATAGCTTTGAGCAGGGCAGTGTTGTGACCACAGGTCGTGATCTCGATGTCACCATTGAAGGCCAAGGTTGGATTTCTGTGCTGGATAAAACCGGCAAAGAAGGCCTCACCCGTAACGGCAGTTTGCGTGTTGATCAAAATGGTCTTCTAGCGAACAGCAACGGCCATTTGGTTCTTGGTGAGCGTGGTACACCGATCACGGTGCCAATCCCACTAAGAAAAATCGAAATCGGTCGTGATGGCACGGTATCGGTTATTCCTCAAGACGCGCCAGCAGATGAGATGGAAGTGGTGGATCGAATCAAACTCACCAACACAGATAACCGCTCACTATTCAAAGACACTAACGGTTTGTTCCGCAGCAAAGATCCAGCGCTTGGTTTTGAAGCGTCTGCCGCCGTGCAAGTGATGACCGGCGCGGTTGAGGGCAGTAACGTGAATGCCGTTGGTGAGATGACAAGTTTAATTGATCTGCAGCGTCAGTTTGAGATGCAGGTGAAACTCATGAGCACAGCAGAAGACATGGACAAAGCGTCTGATTCACTGCTTCGCATGGGTTAATTGGTAAGGACATAGGGGAAGAATATGCATCCGGCACTTTGGGTAAGTAAGACTGGCTTAGACGCGCAGCAAACCAATATTTCAACCATCTCAAACAACTTGGCGAACGCCTCAACCGTTGGCTACAAGAAAAGCCGCGCGGTATTTGAAGATCTGTTTTATCAAAACATTAATCAACCTGGTGGTCAGTCATCGCAAAACACAGAGCTGCCAAGTGGCCTAATGTTAGGTGCCGGTTCTAAAGTGGTTGCGACCCAGAAAATCCACACACCAGGTAATGCACAAACCACCACCAACAGCCTAGATATGATGATTGAGGGCGATGGTTTCTTCCAAGTACTGATGCCGGATGGCAACATCGGTTATAGCCGTAATGGTCAGTTCACGTTAAACGATGAAGGCATCATTGTGACCTCGGGTGCAGGTTATGCACTAGAGCCAGAAATTGCCATTCCAGAAGATGCAATCTCGATTACCGTGGGTACAGATGGTGAAGTGTCAGTACGTGTGCGTGGCCAGCAAGATAACCAAGTGGTCGGTAACATCACGACCGTTGATTTTATTAACCCAGGCGGCCTTGAGCCGATTGGTCAAAACCTTTACTTGCCAACGGGCGCCAGTGGCGATCCAAACGAAGGCATTCCAGGTCTTGATGGCTTTGGTAAAATTCGTCAATCAACACTAGAAACATCAAACGTGAACGTGACGGAAGAACTGGTCAACATGATTGAAGCGCAGCGCGTGTATGAAATGAACTCTAAAGTGATCTCGTCAGTCGACAAGATGATGAGCTTTGCTAACCAGCAGCTGTAGCTAGAGGCCTGACTTATGAAAAAACTGTTTTGTATCTCGCTATTGGCTGTGTTGTCTGGTTGTGCGCAATTTGGCCCGCAAGAAACTGTCGACGAAGTCGCTGATAGCACCACAGCGGTTGATGCCGTCGAGGGTGATCGCTCTCAATCAACTGGTATTGTGGATACGCTGCGCGGCCGAACGGATCCGGTTGCTGACGATCCTGCTTGGGCGCCGATTCACCCAAAAAATAAGCCAGAGCATTACGCGGCGGCGACAGGTTCACTGTTTAACACCAATTACGCTCGCGATTGGTATGATGATTCCAAACCACGTGGTATTGGCGACATTATTACTGTCGAGCTGAATGAAGCCACCAAAGCGGCAAAAAGTGCCGATGCCGATTTGTCGAAAGCCAATGACTCATCCATGGAGCCATTAGCGGTGGGTGGTCGTCCGGTGACGATTAACGACTATGATTTCTCTTATGAGCTTAAAAACGACAATAACTTTAAAGGCAATGCATCAGCAAACCAAAGTAACAGCATTTCTGGTTCGATTACCGTTGAAGTCATTGAGGTCCTGGCAAATGGCAATCTGGTGATTCGCGGCGAAAAATGGTTAACATTGAATACCGGTGACGAGTACATTCGACTTAGTGGCACTATTCGTCCAGATGACATTGAGTTTGATAACACCATTGCGTCAAATCGTATTTCTAACGCACGAATTCAGTATTCTGGCACTGGAACTCAACAAGATATGCAAGAACCTGGATTCTTGGCACGATTTTTTAATGTCTCTCTATAGGAGTGGATTAATCGAATCGTAAGCGGCAAACCCTCTCCTAAGAGGGTTTGTTTGTTTTTAGGGTAACATCATGAAAAAGTTTACGTTTTTACTATTGGGTTTGTGCTTTGCCGCGGCAAGTGTGCAAGCGGCACGCATCAAGGATGTGTCAGAAGTTGCCGGTGTACGTAGTAACCAACTGGTGGGCTATGGTCTGGTAACGGGTCTACCAGGTACTGGTGAAAAAACGCCGTTTACCGAGCAGAGCTTTCGCTCAATGCTGGAAAAATTCGGTATTCAAATGCCGATCGGTTTCAAGCCTAAGTTCAAAAACGTGGCAGCGGTGATTGTAACCGCAGAGTTGCCGGCCTTCTCTAAGCCGGGGCAAAAGATTGATGTCACCGTGTCCTCTATCGGTGCGGCAAAAAGCCTCCGCGGCGGCACACTGATGCAAACCTTCATGCAAGGTTTGGATGGTGAGGTTTATGCGGTTGCTCAAGGTAACCTAGTTGTGAGTGGCTTTAGTGCCGAAGGTCTCGATGGCTCAAAGATTGTTGGTAACAACCCAGTTGTAGGTATGATTTCAAGTGGTGCGACGGTCGAACGTGAAGTACCAAGCCCATTTTCTCGCGGTGACTACATCACCTTTAACCTACTAGAGTCAGACTTTACCACTGCACAAAACATGGCGAATGCCATCAATGACTTCTTGGGGCCGCAAATGGCGAACGCATTGGATGCAACTTCGGTACGCGTTCGTGCGCCACGTGACTTAAGCCAGCGTGTTGCCTTCCTATCTGCGGTTGAAAACGTGGAATTTGATACCGCCGACAGCGGCGCAAAAATCATTGTTAACTCTCGAACTGGCACCATCGTTGTGGGTAAACACGTCAAGCTAAAAGCAGCGGCAGTGACTCACGGCGGTATGACGGTCGCCATTAAAGAAAACCTACGTGTTAGTCAGCCTAACGCATTTGCTGGTGGTGAAACGGTGGTTGTGCCTAATTCAGACATTCAAGTGACCGAAGGCTCAGGCAAAATGTTTAAGTTTGAGCCGGGTTTAACACTGGATGATTTGGTACGTGCGGTGAATGAAGTTGGCGCTGCGCCTTCGGATCTCATGGCTATCTTACAAGCGCTGAAACAAGCAGGCGCTATCGAAGGCCAGCTGATCGTAATCTAGGAGCGCTAACATGATGAAAAATCCCAACGATATCGGATTTATTCATGATATCGGTAGCCTAGACAAACTTCGTCAGCAAGCTGTCAGCGGTAAAGAAGGGGACGATGACGCAGCGCTGAAAGCGGCAGCGCGTCAGTTCGAGTCAATTTTTACCACCATGATGCTTAAGTCGATGCGTGATGCGAATACCCATTTCGAGTCTGACTTATCCATGAACCAAAACAACCAGTTTTATCGCCAAATGCTCGATGAGCAGATGTCGAGTGAGTTGAGTGCTAACGGATCCCTTGGGCTTGCGGACATGATTGTTGCTCAGCTTGGTGCGGCGCGTGCGCCAGAAGCGCAAGCGGCAAGCAATCATGAACTTCGTGTGCGTAATGAGTCGTTTGATTTACCAGAGCGTGAAGCTAAGTACGACGAGGCTAAAGCGCGTCGAACGGCGGCAGCACTTGGCCTTGATGGTACAAGAGCGAAAGCCGAGCAAGTCGATTTTGCGACACCAGAGAGTTTCGTGAGTTCGCTAAAACCGTACGCCAATCGCGCGGCGAAATCTTTGGGTGTGGACTCATCGCTACTCCTGGCGCAAGCGGCACTGGAAACAGGTTGGGGGCAAAAAGTCGTCAACAACAGTCAAGGCAGTAGTAACAACCTATTCAACATCAAAGCAGATCGCAGCTGGGGTGGTGATAAGGTGGCAACGCAAACTCTGGAATACCACCAAAATGTGCCAGTGCAAGAGCGTGCTGCGTTCCGCTCTTATCGTACCTATGAAGATAGCTTCAATGATTATGTGAAGTTCTTGAATGAAAACCCACGCTACCAGTCGGCACTAAATCGCAGTGAAGGCTCTGAGTCGTTCATTCGTGATATTCATCAGGCGGGTTACGCCACCGACCCAAGCTATGCCGATAAGGTACTTAGGGTTAAAAAACAGATTGATGACATGGCGTTTTAGTCTTCATCAAGATTCTAATCACCATCGCTCGGCATCGTTGCCGAGCGATGTCGTTTCTAGCTTAAGAAAATGGTCGTTCATCGGTCGTTTTTTATCCATAAAAACATTCGCTTCCGGCATTTTTTAGCAACTGGCATACATGTTGCATTTTAACTATCAACGACGGGCAAATCATGATGACTATTGCCCGATTTTGAGGTTTTTGGGGGCGATATGGCGTCAGATCTTCTGAACTTAGGGTCACAAAGTGTACTCACAGCTCAGAGACAGTTAACCACGACTGGTCATAACATTTCTAATGCAAATACAGAGGGTTACAGCCGTCAATCTGTGGTTCAGGGTACCAGTGACCCTAGGCAGTTTGGTGGGCAAACCTACGGTATGGGTGTGCATGTGGAAAATGTTCGCCGCTCTTGGGATCAGTTTGCCGTCAAAGAGCTCAATATGGCCACCACTCAGATGAATTTTCGCAATGAGAGCTTGTCCAATCTCGATTTGTTGTCGGGCATGCTGTCATCGGTGGCGTCGAAAAAAATTCCAGAGAACCTTAATGACTGGTTTGATTCAGTCAAAACGCTTGCCGATACACCGAATGATATTGGTGCTCGTACGGTGGTGCTTGAAAAGGCGGATTTGATTCGTCAAACCATGAACAACTTTCACGAATCGATGCGTCAACAAGCCGATACCGCCAACAAAAAGTTGGATATGGGTATTGAGCGTGTCAACCAGCTTGCTCATGAGATCCGCGACGTTCATCGTCTAATGGTGAGAACACCAGGGCCGCACATTGATTTGATGGATAAGCACGAGTTGCTTATCAAAGAGCTATCGGAGTATACCAAAGTAACGGTGACACCTAAGGCTGAATCAGAAGGGTTTAATGTTCACATTGGCAATGGCCACACCCTAGTCTCTGGCACGGAAGCAAGCCAATTGAAGATGATCGACGGCTCGCCCGACGTTCACCAAAGACGCTTAGCTATGGTCGAAGGCAAGGGGATCAAACCAATCAAAGCCGATGACATTGGCGGTAAGATCGAAGGGATGTTGGATCTGCGTGATAAAGAGATCCCATTCATTATGGACGAGTTAGGTAAGCTTGCCACCGCGTTCTCTTTTGAAGTCAACAAGTTGCAAAACCAAGGTTTGGATCTTAATGGTCAAGTGGGTGCCGACATTTTCGTTGACGTAAATAGCGAAGTGATTGCCAAATCACGTGTGGTGACCGCACCAAACTCTAAAGCCGATATGGCGGTATACATTGCCGATACGAGCGAACTGCAAGGCGGTGAATACGAGCTGCGATTTGATGGCAATAACTACTTGGTCACCAAACCAAATGGTGAAAAGCAAACCGTAGACGTGAATGTTAGCTCGGGTGCGTTTTATCTAGATGGCATGGTAGTCAACATCAAAAACGCCCCTGAAGTAGGTGAGCAAGTCCTGCTAAGACCGACGCGAAATGGCGCTGCGACGATGAAAATGGCGACCGATGATCCAAAAACTATTGCTGCAAACAGCTTTGAGGCTTCTTCTACACGTGCTCAAGGTAACGCTAAATTTACCATTCTTGGTGCAGGCCAACTTCGCGAGTTCGAAGTCCATGTATCGCCAACCGGGAAAGAATTTGCGGTCACAGATAAGCAAGGCAATGTATTACTGACGCCTCAGCTATATCCGCCAACCGATCCTGTTACCGTCTTGGGCACGACCTTTGAGCTGACTGATGGCGCGCTACCTAACGACCGGTTTGCCGCAAACCTAAACCCAGCGCAAGGTGATAACGGTAACCTTCGCAAAATGATCAACATTCAAACAGACAAAACGTTGAATGGTGGTAACTCGACGGTAATCGATGTTTATCACAATCTAAATACCGAGGTTGGCCTGAAAGCGTCTACGGCAACTCGATTGCAAGAAGTGGCCAATCTTGAACACGAATCGGCGAAAAGCCGTATCGCGTCCATTTCTGGGGTAAACCTAGATGAAGAAGCGGCAAATATGATGAAGTTTCAGCAGGCGTATATGGCCTCATCACGCGTGATGCAGGCGGCCAATGAAACCTTCGATACCATTTTGGCATTGCGATAGGAGGTAATGGAACATGATGAATCGCATTTCTAGTTTTCATAACTATCAAACTGTTCAAAATGACCTGCGTCGTCAGGAAAACAAAATTCACCACAACCAGGCGCAGCTAGCGTCAGGTAAACAGCTACAAAAGCCTGCGGATGATCCGCTAGCGGTGCACTACCTGCAGAAAGTGGGTCAGCAAACCGAACAGCTAAACCAGCATACTGACTCAATCGTGCTGTCTCGTAACCGTCTAGAGCATCAAGAAGTGATGCTGCGTGAAACCGAGCAATTTGCCGACCACGCCAAGCGCTTAACCATGGAAGCGATCAACGGTGCGCTGTCGCCACAAGACCGCGAAGCTAAGGCGCGCCAAATTGAAGAGTTGGCGGTGAACTTTTTGGCACTAGCAAACACGCAAGATGAATCCGGCAACTACACGTTTGCAGGGACTAAGAGTCGTACTCAGCCGTTTTTTGTCGATAGCAATGGCAAGATGTCGTACGCCGGTGATGACTACCAACGCAAGATGCGTATTTCAAACAGCATGGAAATTGCGACCAGCGATCCTGGCAGCAAGCTGTTTATGGAAATTGAAAACCCATTTGGCGACTATTCAGCAAACTATCAGCTGCAAAATGCTTCAGAGCTGCTATTGCAACGAGCCACCAACAGCAACGCCAGTGATGAGAGTCGCTACAAAGTGACTTTTGTCGATATGGGCAATGATAGCTTTGGCTATCAGTTAGAGCGCGATGGCGCAGTGGTGAAAGCGGACGACTACGATCCGAAAACTGGTGTTGAGTTCGAAGGGTTGAACATTCGCGTTCGAGGTCAAGTCACGCCGGGTGATGCCATTGAGCTTGAACCACAAAAAACCTTTAGTGTTTTCGATACGTTTCGCGATGCCATTGTCGGAATGGATAACGATGTCGCCGATGCCAGTGCCAGTGCTGAGCTGCATCAAGCCACAGAACAATTTCATACTGCGTTTATGCATTTGACCAAGGCGCGTACTGATACCGGCGCAAGGCTCGGGACATTAGATATTCAAGAGGCGCAGCATGAAGATTTCAAAATCTCGCTAGCGCGCTCGAAAAGCAATTTTGAAGATCTGGATTACTCAAAAGCGGTGATTGAATTTGAAGAGAATTCAAGAGCGCTGCAAGCCTCGCAGCTTGCGTTTGGTAAGACCAAAGATCTGACTTTATTTAACTATTTATAATTCTTCGCTTTGTGTTCTCGGTTGCCCTATGTGCCAAGCCTTAGGAGCAGGAATGCAAAGTTAAGAGCGGCAAAACAGCGTACAGCCACATTGCCACTCTTATCAATAAGCTGCCTAAAACCCATCTGAGTGATGAATATAAAGAGTTTAACTTATTGATTGTTAATAACTTAGATAAAACATGATTCAGGTTCCAAAACTTGGCACGTGATTTGTATTAACTAAATTGAACCACTGTGCTTTGCCGTTTTGGCAGGGCTCAGGCAGAGAATTTGAACAGATACTCCATCTGATACGGGGTATCAGGTGGATGTAGACGGTCAGTCGTTGCCAACGGCTATCTGGCCGCGTCGCAATCCAACTTGAAGCGCTTGCGAACTCATTTAGGAGAGCAAAATGGCAATTACAGTAAGTACTAACGTTTCTGCGATGACCGCGCAGCGTTATCTCAATAAGTCTTCGAATGACTTAAATACGTCGATGGAACGTTTGTCATCAGGCCACAAAATTAACAGTGCCAAAGACGATGCAGCGGGTCTGCAAATTTCTAACCGCCTAACTGCGCAGTCTCGTGGTTTGGACGTGGCAATGCGAAACGCTAACGATGGTATCTCGATTGCACAAACGGCAGAAGGGGCGATGAATGAGTCGACCAATATTCTGCAGCGTATGCGTGATCTCGCGATTCAATCGTCAAACGGCACTAACTCGCCATCAGAGCGTCAAGCTATCAATGAAGAGTCGACAGCTCTGCAAGCGGAACTAAACCGTATTGCAGAAACCACCTCGTTTGGTGGTCGTCGCTTGCTTAACGGCTCGTTTGGTGATGCATCATTCCAAATCGGTGCCAATTCTGGTGAAGCCATGATCATGGGCCTGACCAGCATCCGTGCGGATGATTTTCGTATGGGGGGGGAAACTTTCACGGCTAAGAAAGCGATGGATTCTAACTGGGAGGTGAAAACAGAGGCGAATGATATTGCGTTTGAATTTACTACCAAAAAAGATGGTGAAAGTGTGACTGACACAATCACTATTAACGCAAAGGCTGGCGATAATATTGAGCAATTGGCTACTTACATCAATGGCCAGACTGATAGAGTCAATGCGTCAGTAGGAGATGACGGTGAATTACAGATTTTTGTTGCGGAGCCTGATTTAGGTGACAAGATCACTATCTCTGGGAACTTAGCAAAAGAATTGGGTCTTGGCAGCAAAGGCGTGCCAACCACAGTACAAGATATTGACATGACCACAGTCTCGGGTTCACAGAATGCGATATCGGTATTGGATTCTGCACTTAAGTATGTAGATTCACAACGTGCAGACCTTGGTGCGAAGCAAAACCGTCTGAGCCACAGTATTAATAACTTGGCGAGCATCCAAGAAAACGTTGAAGCGTCGAATAGCCGCATCAAGGATACCGATTTCGCTAAAGAGACAACCGCTATGACTAAGAACCAGATCCTGCAACAAGCAGGTACCTCGATTCTTGCTCAAGCGAAACAGTTGCCTAACTCTGCGATGTCTCTACTACAATAGTAAGACATCCAGATAAAGCAGAAGATACCTAGCCAGACGTGGCGTAATTATCTTATTGCTTGGCAAGCATACCTTGTGAAAGTGTTGGGGTTCTCTCTCAACCTGCCCTGATACGGCCATGAGATATGTCGGAACGCCGGATTGTGTTCATTTCTCTTGATCTCCACACACGTCATGGCTTCCATCCAGCCCCAGTTCTCTCAAAGGAATAGGGGCTTTTTCTTTTTTTGTGTTACCAGAAATCTGTTTATCCACTCAATCTTTTGCCACCTCAACCTCTTCCATTCCGTGCTCTCTAAGCCAATTTTAAAGCGAAAAATCTGATTGTTTCGGCCGCCAATGAGAGATCTTTAGCACTTTTTTTGCAATCTATTGCTGTTTGCTCATTTCGTAATCAAACGGATGTTTTATTTAAATTTTTTCCGTTTTTTCCTAAAGGTTTTTTTCACCGTGTCGTTAAAAGATTAACTTTGAGAGAACTACTTGGTTTTCCGAGACGTCGGAAACCGCTACACCGGAAAATCAATTGGAGAAACAACATGGCAGTGAATGTAAATACAAACGTATCAGCGATGACAGCGCAGCGTTACCTAAACAACGCAAACCAATCTCAGCAAGCGTCAATGGAGCGTTTAGCTTCAGGTCATAAAATCAACAGCGCGAAAGATGACGCTGCGGGTCTACAAATCTCTAACCGTTTGAACGTACAAAGCCGTGGTCTTGATGTTGCTGTTCGTAACGCTAACGATGGTATCTCCATCGCACAAACCGCTGAAGGTGCGATGAACGAGACCACCAACATCTTGCAACGTATGCGTGACCTATCACTTCAATCATCAAACGGCTCCAACTCAAAAGCTGAGCGTGTTGCGATTCAAGAAGAAGTGACAGCGCTAAACGACGAGCTAAACCGTATCGCAGAAACCACGTCTTTCGGTGGTAACAAGCTACTTAACGGCACACACGGTACTAAGTCATTCCAAATTGGTGCTGACAACGGTGAAGCGGTTATGCTGAGCCTACGTGATATGCGCTCTGATAACGCACAAATGGGTGGCACTAGCTACCAAGCTGCTAACGCGAAAGACAAAGACTGGAGCGTAGCGGCAGGTGCCAACGACCTTAAAATTGACCTGAAAGATAGCTTTGGCGACGTACCAACTATCACCATCAACGCGAAAGAGGGTGATGACATTGAGCAGCTAGCGACGTACATCAATGGTCAAACTGACATGGTGAAAGCGTCTGTTGACCAAGACGGTAAGCTACAAGTATTCGCTGGTAACAACAAAGTTGATGGCGCAGTGACATTCTCTGGCGGTCTAGCGGGTGAGCTAGGCATGCAAGCAGGTCAAGCAGTCACGGTCGATACGATTGATGTAACATCTGTAGGCGGCGCGCAAGAATCGGTTGCTATCCTAGACTCAGCTCTAAAATACGTGGACAGCCACCGTGCAGAGCTTGGTGCATTCCAAAACCGTTTCAACCACGCAATCAACAATTTGGATAACATCAACGAGAACGTGAACGCGTCGAAGAGCCGTATCAAAGATACTGACTTCGCGAAAGAAACGACGGCGATGACTAAGAACCAAATCCTATCGCAAGCATCAAGCTCAATCTTGGCGCAAGCGAAGCAGGCGCCAAACGCGGCACTAAGCCTGCTGGGTTAATCAAATACCCAACCAGTTATACAAACCAGAGCTTCGGCTCTGGTTTTTTTTCGCCCTTTTAACGCTCCCATGATTTCTCCCAGCCTTTGTCATTTCCTACTGTCAATATGCCTGACTTATCACGATCAAACTCACATTTATTCAATCAATTGAATTTACGATAAAAAAAACACATTTTTTTTCTAAAGCTTCTAAATGAATCGCCGTTACAGGGATTGAGAGAAATGAAATCAGATGTGCCAACGTGAGGTGAGAGACACAGAGGCCATCTATCCCTAAATGCCTAAGGAGATCAATATGGCAATTAATGTAAACACTAACGTGTCTGCAATGACCGCCCAGCGTTATCTGAATACCGCTGCGGAAGGTACACAAAAATCAATGGAGCGTTTGTCTTCTGGCTATAAAATCAACAGCGCAAAAGATGACGCTGCGGGTCTACAGATTTCTAACCGTTTGACGTCGCAAAGCCGCGGTCTAGATATGGCGGTGAAAAATGCGAATGATGGTATTTCTATCGCGCAAACTGCAGAAGGTGCGATGAACGAGACCACCAATATCCTGCAACGTATGCGTGACCTATCGCTTCAATCTTCTAATGGCTCAAACTCAAAGTCAGAGCGTGTTGCGATTCAAGAAGAAGTGACAGCGCTTAACGACGAACTTAACCGTATCGCAGAAACTACCTCTTTCGGTGGTAACCGTCTTCTTAACGGTACTTACGGCACACAATCTTTCCAAATCGGTGCCGACTCTGGCGAAGCGGTAATGCTTTCTATGGGTAACCTCCGCTCTGATACGGCAGAAATGGGTGGCACGAGCTACGCAGCAACCGTTGGAGCTAATGCCGATTGGAAAGTTGGCGCTGGCGCAACCCTAACCATGAAATACACCGATAAACACGGTAAAGAACAAACAGAAGATATCAAGGCTAAAGAAGGCGACGATATTGAGCAGTTAGCGACGTACATCAATGGTCAAAGTGAAGATGTGAAAGCGTCTGTTGGCGATGATGGCAAACTGCAGCTTTACGCTTCAACGCAAAAAGTAACGGGTGATGTGACATTTGGTGGCTCTCTAGCTTCTGATCTTAGCATCGGCGCGGGTCAAGATGTGACAGTGAAAGATATCGATGTAACATCGGTAGCTGGCGCTCAAGAAGCGGTTGCAGTGCTTGATGGCGCACTTAAGAGTGTTGACTCTCAGCGTGCTGAACTTGGTGCTTTCCAAAACCGTTTCAACCACGCAATCAACAACCTTAGCAACATCAACGAGAACGTGAATGCGTCAAACAGTCGCATTAAAGACACGGACTACGCAAAAGAGACGACGTCTATGACTAAGAATCAAATCTTGCAACAAGCAAGTACATCGATTCTTGCTCAAGCGAAGCAGTCTCCATCGGCGGCACTTAGCCTACTAGGCTAATTTCGTCGTAGACCTTAGGCAGGTTGGTTGGCGGTAACATCCCTTTACCGTCAACTTCCAATTTCAATGTTATTGCTCAACAAGAAGTACCTTTGTTGGAGTTGGACAATACGAGGTTAGAAACGGGAGAGCGAGAATGGACATTTCATCCTACGCATCGAACCTTCAGCCTTTTGCCTCATCGAGTGGCACAGAACTTGCTTCAAAAAATACTAAAGATGCCGCCTCGCAACAGCTAACGACCGAGAATAAAGAGAAATCTCAGTCGGTTGACGAGGTCAATAAAACCGAGACGCCGGAGCTGACTAACAAGAAAGCCACCGAAGTCATTCAACGCATTGCCAACGAGCGACAGCAGCTTAATGATGTTGAGCGCGAGAAAATGGTCGAGCGACTGGATAAATTTTTAAGCGACATGAATACGGGATTAGCGTTTAGTGTCGACGAAGAATCTGGACGTAATATTTTCACGGTGTATGCCAAGGAAACGGGGGATGTGATCCGCCAGTTTCCGGATGAAGAACTGCTCAACGTTTTACGCCGCATCGAACAGCATGGCTCGTTAACCATAGACATGCTGGTGTAATGCCTGACTCAATTGAGTTCAGGTGGGTATAGATTTGAAGTAGTTTGGTGAATAATGGGCCCGATAGGGATGTCATCTGGCATGGATATCAATTCCATGGTGAGCAAAATCGTCGATGCGGAGCGCATACCAAAGCAGCAACGTATTGATTTTGAACGCGTAAAAATTGATACCAGTATCAGTGCCTATGGACGGCTCCGAGAATCACTCGATACGATGAAAAACCTGATGGCAAATTTTCGTCAGGAAAAAGCATTTGCACTGCGAAGTGTAAACAGCACTGAAGAAAATATTGTCACAGCCACAGCGACCACAGATGCGATCGCTGGCAAATACGCTGTCGATGTCTTGCAGCTTGCACAAAGCCACAAAATTGCCTCAGATGTCATCCCTGATGACACGCGATTTGGGCCGGGTAAGCTGCAAATTTCCCTTGGCGACGAGCAATTCGATTTATCCCTTCGTAAAAATTCCAGACTCACTGATGTGGTGAGAGCCATCAATGGCGCCAGTGACAACCCCGGCGTTCGAGCCTCAATCATCAAAGACCGTAATGGACCAAGGCTCATTGTTGCCTCTGATCAATCTGGTGCTGAGAAGGCGCTCACGATTGGCGTTGAAGCTGAGCCAGGCAATGACCTGTTCCGTTTTGAGTTCAAAACCATAGAACAGCGCGTGCGCGATCTCGAACAAGCGCAAGCACAAGCGTTAAGTGTACTTGGCTTGCCGCCGCAAGACGGTGAACAAGAGCAAGCTGTGGGTGAGGCTCAAGAGTCAATGCCAGGTGAAGAAACCGCCGCTGGTCAAACCGTTGATGGGAAAGCGGCTGAAGACACGCAAAGTGCCGAGCAGGCAGCGCAAGAAGGCGAAGCTAACCCCGAAAACCCTCAGGAGGCAAATTCTGGCCGCCCTGAAGATACCATTCCTGGTTGGACCGAAACGGCGTCTGGCACCCTAATGGATTCCTATCAAGCTCCAGAACCTGAGCTTGATGAAAAAGCGATTGAAAAATCGAAACAAGTACCGGGTTGGTCGAACACTGCCTCTGGTACCTTAACCGACTCATACGTCACCCCTGAAGAGGCGCAAGCCAAACTCGAAGAGGAGCTTGCCGCTGAGAAAGCAGCGATCGCGAAGGCCGTGGCCGATGGCGATATAACGGAAGAAGAGGCCAAAAAACTAGAGCGCGAAAAACTGTCGCCAGAAGAGCGCGAACGGTTAGAAAAAGTCGAGGTAATCCAGTCAGAACTCGCTGAAGCTCAACGTTCAATGCAAATTTACATGGGGATGTCTGAAGTCCAATCTGCGCAAGATTCGGTCGTCCTTCTTGATGGTGTTGCTGAGCTCTCTAGCCACAACAATGTGATTGAAGATGCGATTGAAGGTGTCGACTTAACCTTAAAAGGCACCACCAAACCTGGAGAGCGAGCGGCCGAAATCGGCGTAGAGTACGATAGAGATAGTGTGCGTGCCGACATCGAGCAGTTCGTCAATGCTTACAACCAGTTCTTCCAAGTCTCTCAGGACTTATCCAAAGTTGACCCGACCACGGGAAGAGCAGGGCCACTCGCGGGTGACAGTATCGTGCGTAGCGCCGATTCCAGGCTAAAAAGCGTATTTTCAAGTAGTGTCGAAGGCGCACCAAAAGATCTGCAATCCCTCACTGAGTTCGGTATTACGACCACACGAGAAGGGCGTCTTGAAATTAACTCTCAACTGCTTGATAAGCAGCTCAACAATAACTTTGGCAATTTAGGTGATTTCTTTGGTGGCAATAACGGTTTTGCCAAGAAGGTCGAAGATGCCATTCATAGCATGACGGGAATGACCGGCTCTATCCGTACTCGAGAGAAGAGTTTATCGGAGCAAAACTATCGCCTCAATGACGACCAAGCCTCGTTAGACAGGCGCATGGAAGGCATTGAAAAGCGAACCCAAGACAAATTCGCCGCGATGCAAGATGCGACCGGAAAAATGCAGGCGCAGCTTGCTGGCATGATGAATGCTTTATCATAATGTTTATCCGTACGGAGTTAATTAAATGCTTATTTTCAATGAGTTAAGTGATTTAGATCACCGTTTATTATCTCTGATAGAAAATATTGACCCAGAGACTGAAGAAATTCATCAGTTGGTCGATAAAAGAGAACAGTTAATCAAAACCATTATTGATGTCTGCAAAAGGAATCCGAACCTGCAGCAAAGTGCTCAGTGGCAGCATGTGGTCGAATCGACTCGCCATATTGCGCAGCTGATGGAATCAAAAACGGAACAACTGGGACAGTCGTTAAGAAAATACCGACACGGTAAACGTTCCTTACAGCAGTACAAAAAATTTATTTGAGAGGATAGTGATGCGTGGTTCATTGCAAGCATACAAGAAAGTTTCTGTAGACAGTCAGTTGACGGCTGCCTCACCGCACAAAGTTATCCAAATGCTTATGGGTGGTGCTATTGAAAGGCTAATCCAAGCAAAAGCAGCGATGGAGCAAGGCAACATTCCTGTAAAAGGTGAGCGTATTGGTAAAGCTCTCGACATCATCATTGCCCTGCGTAGCTGCCTTTCTATGGACGATGGTGGCGATATCGCTAAAAACTTAGATCAATTGTACGAATTCATGATCGGTCAGATTACCGAGGCAAATCATGAAAACAACCCGCAGCCAATTGATGACGTAATTGAGATCATCCGTGAAATCAAATCCGCGTGGGATCAAATCCCAGCTAACTATCATAACCTAACTGCTCAAGAAGTAGGTATTTAAGCGGAATAAACCTCTTAAACTGGCTGTGTGTCAGTTGCCTTCTTATATTAATGCCAATAGAATAGACGCCATTCTTAGCCTAATGGCGCTTTTTTTGTACCTAAGCATCTGTTTTATAAAACTCTTATGGCGTTTATAAAGCGCATTTGTCGCACGAATCTTGCGGCTGTGTGCAGATGAATAGGTTGACTTACCAAGGCATTATTCCTGACACATGCAAGACTTAGCTAAACTTCTTGTTATTGCTGACGACTCGCAAGTGCGCAATAACCTTCAGACTATCCTTGAGTTTGTAGGTGAGCACTGCGTTGCAATTTCATCGAGCGACATCAATCAAATTGATTGGACTCAGACCTGGTCTGGGTGCATCGTCGGTGCACTGCAAAGCGCGACGCTCTCAAACGCTTTGCTGGCTCAGCTTGCTGTGTCAAATCACATCCCACTCCTTGTCACTAGTGAGTTTACGGGCGCTGTTGAATCACTGACCAGTTTTGTTGGTGAACTTGAATTCCCGCTCAATTACCCGCAGCTCAGCGATGCTTTGCGTCATTGCCGCGAGTTTTTGGGGCGTAAAGGCGTACAAGTCCCATCCGCGACGCGCAAGAATACCCTGTTTCGCAGCCTAGTTGGCCAAAGCTCTGGTATCCAAGAGGTTCGCCATCTAATTGAGCAGGTCTCTGGTTCAGAAGCGAATGTTCTTATTTTAGGTGAATCGGGTACTGGTAAAGAAGTGGTGGCGCGCAATATTCACTATCATTCCAGCCGTCGCAAAGGCCCGTTTGTACCGGTCAACTGTGGTGCAATCCCACCAGATCTGCTGGAGAGTGAACTGTTTGGCCACGAGAAAGGGGCGTTTACCGGTGCAATCACTGCACGTAAAGGGCGCTTTGAGCTCGCTGAAGGCGGCACTCTATTTCTCGATGAAATTGGCGATATGCCAATGCCAATGCAAGTGAAGCTTCTGCGTGTACTTCAAGAGCGAGTATTTGAACGTGTTGGCGGTACATCAGTGATCAAGGCTAATGTTCGCATTGTAGCGGCGACGCACCGCGATCTTGAAACCATGATTCAAGAGGCTCAGTTCCGAGAAGATCTCTACTATCGCCTAAATGTGTTCCCAATTGAGATGCCATCACTTCGTGAGCGCAAAGACGATATTCCACTGCTACTTCAAGAGCTTCTAGCACGCATGGAAGCGGAAGGTGGTCAACCAATCTGCTTTGCACCGCGCTCAATTAACTCATTGATGGAGCACGACTGGCCCGGCAATGTTCGTGAACTCGCTAACCTAGTAGAGCGTATGGTGATCCTGTATCCAAACAGCCTAGTTGATGTAAACCATCTTCCGGTGAAGTATCGCTACAGTGACATCCCGGAATTCCAACCAGAGATGAATACACTCAAGACCATCGAAGAGCAGGAGCGAGACGCACTGGATAGTATCTTCTCAGATGACTTCTCTTTTGATGATGAACCTGAGTTTGACTCACAACATGCGCCTCAGTCACTGCCTCCAGAAGGAGTGAACCTGAAAGAGATGCTGGCAGATCTTGAAGTTAATATGATTAACCAAGCGCTGGATGCGCAAGATGGCATCGTTGCTCGAGCGGCTGACATGCTGGGTATGCGCCGTACCACCCTAGTCGAGAAAATGCGTAAATACGCTATTCATCGCTAGGTGTTCATCGCTTTCTCTTCACCACAGATAGAGTAAATTTGACGCAGCTCACGCTTGAAAATTGACGACAAATAATTGACGCGGCTAAGTGTCTGAAAAACAATGAATATAGCTCGGCATGCCTTTTGCATGGTCGGGCTATAGTCTTTTATGGGCTTACGTATTTCTACGAGCAGTATTAATGGAAGGAAAGCCTCGTACATGAATCAGATGGTCAACGAAACCTCGCAGTCTGAACCTGAATCCAGCTCGCACTTAGATTCGCTTGAGTCACAAGTTGAGCGTTATCAGCAAGTCATTGAAGCGATGCCCGCTGGTGTGATTTTGCTCGATAGCCAAGGGGTAGTGCGTGAAGCGAATCCAGAAGCACACCGCATTCTCGAGATCCCGCTAGTGGGTCAGAAGTGGTTTCATCTTATTCAAGTAGTATTCGACCCAAAAGAAGATGACGGGCATGAGGTATCTTTGCGTAATGGCCGCAAAGTACGTTTGGCTATTTCAGCGTCATCGACTGGGCAATTGATCCTGATTACCGATTTGACGGAAACCCGTTTATTGCAATCACGGGTCAGTGATTTGCAGCGACTGTCGTCATTGGGGCGCATGGTGGCTTCATTGGCACACCAGGTTCGCACGCCGCTATCGAGTGCGATGCTATATGCATCAAACTTAGCCGCGCCGAACCTTCCACAAGCGACGCGCGAGCGTTTTCAAGTCAAACTGGTCGATAGACTGCATGATCTCGAAAAGCAGGTTAACGACATGCTACTGTTCGCTAAAGGCGGCGATAACAAGGTGATTAAGCCATTTACTATTGGTGATTTGGTTGCCGAATATCAGCCTATGGTCGAGACAACGCTTAAAAGCAATCAAATCGATTACTGCTTGGAGGTCGAACAAGAACAGACACCGCTGTTAGGCAACGTGAACGCGCTAGCGTCAGCACTGAGTAATCTAGTGCTTAACGCGGTGCAAATTGCAGGCAAGGGTTCTCAGGTCGATGTTTTCTTTAGACCGGTAAATAACGAGTTAAAAATCTCGGTACAAGATAGCGGTCCTGGCGTACCGAAAGAGCTACAACAAAAAATCATGGAACCATTTTTCACCACACGCTCTCAAGGTACGGGTCTTGGACTTGCTGTGGTGCAAATGGTGTGTCGTGCCCACGAGGGACGATTGGAATTAATATCAGAAGAGGATGATGGTGCTTGTTTTACCATGTGCTTGCCACTGGCAAAAACACCGTCGGATCAAGAAGTAACGGACGAAGGACATAACTGATGGCTCAGAGCAAAGTATTGATCGTTGAAGATGATGAAGGTCTTCGCGAAGCATTAGTCGATACGCTGGCGCTTGCTGGCTATGAATGGGTTGAAGCGGATTGCGCGGAAGATGCGTTAGTGAAACTAAAAGCGCAACCTGTAGACATAGTGGTTTCTGACGTTCAGATGGCTGGCATGGGTGGTTTGGCGCTGCTTCGCAATATCAAGCAGCACTGGCCGAATCTGCCTGTTCTTCTAATGACGGCATACGCCAACATTGAAGATGCGGTGGCAGCAATGAAAGAAGGTGCTATCGACTACATGGCGAAGCCATTTGCCCCTGAAGTTTTGCTCAATATGGTTAGTCGTTACGCACCCGTTAAGTCGGACGACAATGGCGACGCAGTGGTAGCAGATGCGAAAAGTATTCAGTTGTTGACACTCGCGGAAAAAGTGGCCAAAACCGATGCCAGCGTGATGGTGCTGGGTCCAAGCGGCTCAGGTAAAGAAGTGATGTCTCGTTACATTCACAACAAGTCACTGCGTGCTGACGGTCCCTTTGTTGCGATTAACTGTGCAGCCATCCCAGACAACATGCTAGAAGCAACGCTGTTTGGTTACGAAAAAGGTGCCTTTACCGGTGCTATCCAAGCTTGTCCGGGCAAGTTTGAACAGGCGCAGGGCGGCACGATTTTGCTTGATGAAATCAGTGAAATGGATCTTAATCTGCAAGCAAAACTGCTGCGTGTTCTGCAAGAGCGCGAAGTAGAGCGTCTTGGAAGCCGTAAAAGTATCGCTCTTGATGTTCGTGTTCTAGCAACCAGTAACCGTGACCTTAAACAGTACGTTCAAGAAGGCAACTTCCGTGAAGACTTGTATTACCGTCTAAACGTGTTCCCAATTGCGTGGCCTGCGCTGCGCGAGCGTACGGGTGACATCACGCCTCTCGCACGCCACTTAACGGAGCGTCACTGTAAGAAATTAGGAATGCCGGTGCCAGAGTTTACTGAACAAGCTTTGGCGAAACTGCAAAGCTACCCTTGGCCCGGCAACGTACGTGAGCTCGACAACGTGGTGCAGCGCGCTCTGATTCTTTGTGATCAAAGCCAAGTTGCGGCTGAGCATATTTTGCTTGAAGGCGTGGATTGGCAAGATGCATCGAGCCTACAAATAGCAGTATCCGACCCAGTATCCATAGCTACTCCAATGGTTGCTCCGGTAGCCGAAGTCGAGTCTGAACTGGCTCGTCCGGTGGCGAGTGGTGAAGGACTTGGCGGCGAGCTTCGTGACCAAGAGTTTGCGATTATCTTAGACACATTAAAAGAGTGTGAAGGCCGTCGCAAAGAGATGTCAGAGAAGCTGGGCATCAGCCCACGCACTTTACGCTACAAGCTCGCTAAAATGCGTGATGCGGGAATTGAGATCCCTAGCTAAACGTCACAATTTATTTGACCTCGGTGCTGGTCAGCATCGGGGCAAGCGTGGCATAATTTTTGCTGTTTTATTTCAATCAACCAGAAAAATCAGATTTTAGAAAGGAAACTGTCAACTTATTGACAGAAGATGGTACAGCATGAAAGTTGACGGACTACACCATGAAATGCAGGCGATGATGTTTGAAGCCTCAAACGCAAAGCCGACAGCGACCGCCCATCAAGTGGGTGCCAACTTTGGCGACATGTTGTCCCAAGCAGTGAATAACGTAAATGGCCTTCAAAAAACCTCTGGTGATCTACAAACTCGTTTTGACCGTGGTGACGCAGATGTCTCATTGTCAGACGTCATGATTGCTCGTAACAAGTCGAGTGTCGCTTTCGAAGCAACCATCCAAGTGAGAAATAAGCTCGTCGAAGCCTATAAAGAACTCATGAATATGCCCGTGTAATCTAGGTAATAATAAGTGGCTCAAGATAACCAGTCGACCGACGTCGCAGTCATGGACAGTGGTGCGGATACCGCAATGGTCTCCAGCACAGACATCGCAAGCGATAGTCAAAATCCTGACATTAATGAAAAAAGCAGCTCCAAGTTTGATTTGGCCGTCGGCGATCTCGATCTGCTACGACAAATTGTACTGGTGCTGTCTATCTCAATCTGTGTCGCTTTGATTGTGATGCTATTTTTCTGGGTCAAAGAGCCCGAAATGCGCCCACTTGGGGTTTACGAAACCGAAGAATTGATCCCGGTTCTCGATTACCTAGATCAGAAAAAAGTTGCCTATAAGCTTAGTGGCAACTCTTTGAGCGTACCTGCAAGCGAATACAACAGCCTCAAACTCGATATGGTGCGTGCCGGACTTAACCGCTCGTCGAACGCTGGTGACGATATCTTGATGCAAGATATGGGGTTTGGTGTGTCTCAGCGTCTTGAGCAAGAGCGCCTCAAACTCAGCCGTGAAAGGCAGCTTGCCAAAGCCATCGAACAAATGAAGCAAGTGCGCACCGCTCGCATACTGCTCGCACTGCCAAAACAAAGCGTGTTTGTTCGTCATAACCAAGAAGCGTCTGCTTCGGTATTTTTGACACTGGCGATGGGGGCGTCTCTCAAACAGCAAGAAGTCGACTCTGTGGTCGATATGGTAGCGAGCGCTGTACCTGGTATGAAGCCATCACGCATTACCGTTACTGATCAGCACGGCCGTCTTCTTAACTCAGGCTCTCAAGATGCGACGTCAATGGCAAGACGCAAAGAGCAAGAGCTTGAGCGTAACCAAGAACAAGCATTGCGTGAGAAAATTGATTCAGTCCTTATCCCAATCTTGGGATTGGGCAACTACACCGCTCAAGTAGATATCGAACTCGACTTTAGTGCTGTAGAGCAAACGCGCAAGCGTTTCGATCCTAATACTCCAGCTACACGAAGCGAATACACGCTAGAAGATTACAACAACGGCAATGTGGTTGCCGGTGTGCCCGGTGCGCTGAGTAATCAACCGCCCGCCGATGCGTCGATTCCGACGGATGTGGCGCAGATGAAAGATGGCTCTGTGATGGGGCAAGGCTCAGTACATAAAGAAGCTACGCGCAACTTTGAACTCGATACCACTATTAGCCATGAGCGTAAACAAACAGGTGTGGTTAACCGCCAAACCGTTGCGGTTGCCATCAAAAACCGCGCGAAAGTCAATCCCGATACCGGTGAAGTGACCTACGAGCCGCGCTCTGAAAGTGAGCTAGCAGCACTGCGTCAAATTCTCGTGGGTGCGGTGGGCTTTAGTGAAAATCGTGGTGACTTATTGAATGTTCTTAGTATGACCTTCGAAGAGCCAGCGGCTGAGCTTCTACCAGATGTGCCAATTTGGGAACATCCAAACTTCAATGATTGGATCCGCTGGTTCGCAAGTGCACTCGTTATCGTGGTTGTCGTGATGGTGCTCATCCGTCCTGCGATGAAGAAACTACTTAACCCTGCCGCTGCAGAAGAAGACGAGCAGTTATACGGCCCTGATGGTCTACCGCTTGGTGCGGATGGAGAAACTAGCTTGATTGGCACCGATATCGACGGTAGTGAACTGTTTGAATTTAGCTCCGGCATTGATTTGCCGAACCTACATAAAGATGAAGACGTGTTGAAAGCGGTGCGTGCACTGGTGGCCAACGAACCTGAACTGGCTGCGCAAGTAGTGAAAAACTGGATGGCTGAGAACTAATGGCAAACGATATTGTAGCGGCCAATGGTGGCCAAATAGTGGAATCTAGCGTTGATATTTCCTCGATTGGTGGCGATGAAAAAGCGGCTATTTTGCTGCTGAGTCTGAATGAATCTGACGCGGCGAGTATTATTCGCCACCTTGAGCCTAAGCAGGTTCAACGTGTTGGTAGCGCAATGGCGAAGGCAACTGACCTGAGCCAGGATAAAGTCGGCGTTGTACACCGCGCATTTCTGGAAGACATTCAGAAATACACCAACATCGGTATGGGCAGTGAAGACTTCATGCGTAATGCATTGGTTGCTGCACTCGGTGAAGACAAAGCCAACAACCTGGTCGACCAAATCTTGCTCGGTACCGGTTCAAAAGGTCTCGATTCATTGAAATGGATGGATCCACGCCAAGTGGCGAGCATCATTCACAACGAACACCCACAGATCCAAACCATTGTGCTTTCTTATTTAGAAGCGGACCAATCAGCTGAAATCTTGTCACAGTTCCCAGAGCGTGTTCGCCTTGATTTGATGATGCGTATTGCCAACCTCGAAGAAGTTCAGCCGTCTGCATTGGCAGAGCTAAACGAAATCATGGAGAAACAGTTCGCCGGTCAAGCTGGTGCTCAAGCGGCCAAGATTGGTGGCCTGAAGGCGGCGGCCGAGATCATGAACTACCTAGACAACAACGTCGAAGGTATCCTCATGGATCAAATTCGCGACCAAGACGAAGACATGGCGACCCAGATTCAAGATCTTATGTTTGTGTTCGAAAACCTTATCGAAGTCGACGATCAAGGTATTCAGAAGCTGCTTAGGGACGTTCCACAAGACGTGTTGCAACGTGCACTGAAAGGTGCCGATGAAGGCCTGAAAGAGAAGATCTTCAACAACATGTCGAAACGTGCTGCTGATATGATGCGTGAAGACATCGAAGCGATGCCGCCAGTGCGTGTCGCGGATGTGGAATCAGCGCAAAAAGAAGTGTTGACTATTGCAAGGCGTATGGCCGACAACGGAGAGCTTATGCTGTCCGGTGGCGCAGACGAGTTCTTGTAATCCCAGTTAAAGGAAGGTTTGCCGATGTCTGGTGATCGAAAACGCGGCTTTTTACGCCCATCTGAAGATAACACTGTAGAGCAAGCTCACTCATGGGGCTTGCCTGATTACACCTCTCGAGTGACTCAAGAAGCAAGAGAAACGGCGCTCAATTACGACCCGAGCTGGACACCCCGTGAAGAGGTCGCTCAGGAAGAAGAGCCATTGATGCTCACCGAGGAACAAATCGAGCAAATCAAACAAGGCGCCTACCAAGATGGTCTTTTCCAAGGCCAAGAAGCAGGCTTTAAGCAAGGTTATGACAAAGGCAAAGAGGAAGGCCTCGCTGCCGGTCATGGTGAGGGTTTAGAACTGGGTAAAGCGGAAGGCGTGGCGGCTGGTGAAGAGTATATCAAACAGCAAGTCGACACCTTCATGGAGTTAGCCAATCAATTCGCTAACCCGCTTGAGCTAATGAACAACCAAGTTGAAAAGCAGTTGGTGGACATGGTGCTGGCACTGACCAAAGAAGTGGTTCATGTCGAAGTTCAAACCAACCCACAGATCATCCTCGATACCATCAAACAGTCTGTGGAAGCTCTGCCTATCTTAGGTCATGCGATCACCTTAAAACTCAACCCAATTGATGTTGATATCGTGCGTGCCGCTTATGGCGATGATGAGCTAAATATTCGCAATTGGACATTGGTCGTTGAGCCGTCGCTCAATCGCGGTGATGTTTACATTGAAGCGGGTGATTCTAGCGTGAGTTACAAACTGGAAGATCGCGTTAAAAACGTTCTGCAAAGCTTTTGCGGTGCCAATCGCCACCAAGGGGGCGAGTAATGCAGCCGCTGGCTCAGCGACTGGCTAACTATAAGGTCGAAGGCCATAAATCTCGAGCAACCGCGTCAGGCAAACTGGTTCGTGTGGTGGGCTTAACGCTCGAAGCGATCGGTTGTAAAGCACCTATCGGCAGCCTGTGTAAAGTGGAAACCATGCATGGTGATATGGATGCTGAAGTAGTTGGCTTTTCTGGCGAACATCTCTATCTCATGCCAAGTGAGCAAATCACGGGCGTATTGCCAGGGGCAAAAGTGACCCCAATGGCGTCGGAAACGGGTTTGCCTGTTGGAATGGAGCTTCTCGGCCGCGTGATTGATGGCGTGGGTAATCCGCTCGATGGCCTTGGCGACATCTACACCGAAAAGCGCGCCTCATTCAATGCTGAGCCTATCAACCCATTGGCTCGAAAGCCAATCACTGAACCTTTGGATGTTGGTCTTAAAGCCATCAATGGTCTTTTAACCGTAGGTAAAGGTCAGCGTATTGGTCTATTTGCCGGCTCTGGCGTGGGTAAGTCGGTGACGCTTGGCATGATGACTCGCGGCACGACTGCACAGGTGGTTGTGGTGGGTCTCATTGGTGAACGTGGTCGCGAAGTAAAAGAATTCATCGAAGAAATTTTAGGCACTGAGGGGCGTCAGCGTTCAGTGGTGGTTGCCGCTCCTGCTGATGCTTCACCGCTGATGCGCCTGAAAGGCTGTCAAACGGCTTTGACCATTGCAGAGTATTTTCGCGATCAAGGTTTAGATGTATTGCTGCTCATGGACTCGCTAACCCGTTTTGCCCAAGCGCAGCGTGAAATTGCCCTCTCTGTTGGTGAGCCGCCAGCGACTAAAGGCTATCCACCATCGGTGTTCGCTAAACTGCCCGCCTTGGTCGAGCGTGCTGGTAATGGTGACGTCAATCAGGGCTCGATTACGGCATTTTTCACGGTACTGACGGAAGGGGATGACCTACAAGATCCGATTGCCGATGCTTCGCGAGCCATTCTAGACGGCCATATTGTGCTATCGCGTGAGATGGCGGATGCCGGTCACTACCCAGCCATTGATGTCGAAAGGTCGGTGAGTCGTGTCATGCCACAAATTACCGATGATCAGCATGTCCTGATGTCCAAAGCCGTGCGACAAATTCTGTCCGTTTGCCGTAAAAATCAAGATTTGGTATCGATTGGTGCCTATAAGCCGGGAACCGATCCGGCTATCGACAGCGCGTTTACCTTGAAGCCAAAACTCGACCAATACTTACAACAAAGTATGCGAGAAAGCGTGCCTTACGATATGTGCCTTGGCATGTTGAAACAGCTTCTGTCCGTAGAGTCGTAATTGTATGGAAAACGCCCTAGAGTTTTTGCTTGAGCAAGCGAAAGATAACGAACAACAAGCCGTGCTGGCATTAAACAAAGCTCGCACTGAGCTTGAAGGATACTATCAGCAAGTTCAACAAATCGAGCAGTATCGACTCGACTATTGCAACCAGTTGGTCGCTCGCGGACAAGAGGGATTAACGGCCAGCCAATATGGACACCTCAATCGCTTCCTCACTCAGTTAGATGAAACACTTACTAAGCAAAAGTCAGCCGAAGGGCATTTTAAGCAGCAAGTGGATGACTGTGAAGAGTATTGGCACAACACCCGCAAACAGCGCCAGTCTTACGAGTGGTTGATTGAGAAAAAAGCCAAAGAGAAAGCCCAGCTCGAAGCGAAGCGAGATCAAAAGCAAATGGATGAATTCTCCAATTTGTTGTTCGCCCGTCGTCGCCAGGCACGTTAACTTCCCTACCTAGACTTTCTGGTCTCCACTTTCTGACACAATTAGGCATGATACTCGGTATAAAAATTGCATCGAACTGCCTAGAGAATATGGGCGGCAAGTTTCCGCCGAGTCAGCAACCTTTTTAAATAACGGGCGTAAATGGAATGAGTCTGTCGATTTCAAATAACAGCGTATCGAGTAGCGTGCTACCAAAGAGTGAAGGAAAAACTTCAGTCTCTGAGAGTGATGCGGCCGAAAGCCCGGGATTTTGGGATAAGTTAAAAGGCGCACTATCTCCAGAAAAGTCTGAAGCTGATCAAAAGGTTGAGGGCAGTGTAGCCAAATCAAAGACCAGCTCTCAGTCAACAGATGCTATGCTGGAAGATGCGGCAACGCAGACGAAATCCAGTAAAGAAGACTCCTCTGATGAAGAGGTATCTGATGTAAAAGCGGCAAAGACGGAGAAGGTTGAGAGTGCTGCGAAGGGTGAAGACTCAGACTCGCCTGTCAAAAAAATGACAGATGAGACAGCGCTGGCAGGTGCTACTCAAATTAACGCTGAAGAGTCCGCGGATTTAGCCGCAGCCAAGACTTCATCAGAAAACAAGACTTCATCAGACCAGCCTGGCAACAATGCGACGAAAACTGGCGCAGATGCCGAGCAAGCCATGTCTGAAAATGCAGAACTGCTTTCGCGTCTAGACGAATCCAATAAAGCCCTAAAAAACCCCGTTGATGGTGAAACTGAGAAAGTTGCAGGCGCAGTAGCAGTAGGCGTTGTTGTCGCCGAGCAAGCGCAGCCTTCTTCGCAGACAGCGGAACAAATAGCCTCTTCGCTAACTGGCGATAAGACAGAGCTAGCCAGTAAACAGGTTCAAGGTTCGAATACAGTACTCGCGGCATCAGCGGCGGGTGCCCACGTTTCTGACGGTAAATTGACGCAAGTCTCTGAGGCTAAGACTTCGCTCGCAGCTGAAGGCGAGGGCAAGCCGCAAGCAAACATTGCTTGGAGTAAATCCGACGCAGAACTTGCCGCCAAATCAGAAGCGAAAGCAGCACTTGCAGGTACCGCTTTTATAGCGGATAAAATGCCGTCTGCAGCAACGTCCCAGGCAGGCGCTCCTTCTGCTGGCACCGCTCATCAAGCTCAGGCGCAAGCCAACTCAACCCAAGTGCCAGTTCAAGGCGCTCAAGCCGTCAGCCAATCCGCTGGTGAAATGGCCGCTGCAGCAGCGATGATGGCGGGGGGTAAAGAGCTTGGTGGTACCGATGCAACCAAAACAGGTTCGCCGATAGGCACGCAAGTGGCTGGGGCGAATATCAATGGAATTAAAGGCGCTAATAAAACTCAAATTCCGGCTGGCTTGGGTAATGACACCGCGCTACAAGCAACAGGTGCATTAACGGCGACCCAGCAATTGCGTGCTGAGCAGCAGACGCCCGCCGCCTCTGCGGTTCAATCACCAATGGTACTGACAAAAGAAAATGCCAGTGATCAAGTTGCTGAGCGTGTACAAATGATGATGTCGAAGAACTTAAAGCACGTCGATATTCGTCTTGATCCACCTGAGTTAGGACGCATGCAAATTCGCATGAGCCTTAACAACGATTCGGCAACGGTGCACTTTACCGTTCAAAACCAGCAGACTCGCGATATGGTTGACCAGGCGATGCCAAGGCTGCGTGAAATGTTGTCACAGCAAGGCATTCAGTTGGCGGACACGTCCGTACAGCAGCAAGGTCAGCAGCAGCGCCATGCGTCAAGCGGGTCTGGTACGGGCGGCTCTGGGAATAGCGCATCAAATGGCAGCGGTGACGTAGACAGTGTTGAAAATGGCACGAGCGTTGAAGTCGCAGTAAAACAGAATAAAGATGGCATAAGTTACTATGCATAAGGTAAAAATTACGGTGCATAAGGCAAAAATTACTGTGCATAAGGTAAAAATTACGATGCATAAAGTAGAAGTGACTATGTCTAAAACAAAGTAACGCAGTAGTTGAAGAGTTATGGCTGAAGAAAGTTTACAACCCGCAAAAAACAGCAGCAAAAAGATGCTGATTATTATTGTTGCCGCTGTCGTGGTACTACTTGGTGTCGGTGGTGGCGCATACTGGATTTTGAGCTCAGATGACACAGTGAGCGTATCATCGCCTACCAAAAGTGCTTCTGGAGGTGCTGCGGTACCTGTTGACCCGATTTCTTATGTCAATCTCGCCCAGCCATTTTTGTTTAATGCATCTGGCAAGCAGCGCGATCGTATGGTGCAGATCAAAGTTCAGCTTATGGTGCGTGGCTTAGATAACGAGAGTCAAGCGCGTTACCATTCACCATTAATTGAAAGCACTCTGCTTTCAACGTTTGCCTCTACGACGGTAGAGCAACTGCGCAGTTCGACAGGTCGTGTCGAGCTTCGTGATCAGGCGACCACTGATGTTCAAGCAAGCCTCAGCCAAGTAGTAGGTTCGCCAGTGGTTGAGCGTGTGTTATTTACCGATTTTGTAATCCAATAGGTGCATTGTGACCGATTTATTAAGCCAAGATGAGATTGATGCGCTACTGCATGGTGTGGATGACGTCGATGAGGTAGAGGACGAGCTGGATCAAGACCCGGCGGATGTCGTCCATTTCGACTTTTCATCGCAAGACCGCATCGTCCGTGGACGCATGCCAACGCTTGAGCTGATTAACGAGCGCTTTGCGCGCCACATGCGCATCAGTTTATTCAACATGCTGCGTAAAACAGCTGAAGTGTCGATTAACGGCGTTCAGATGATGAAATTTGGTGAGTACCAAAACACGCTGTACGTTCCGACTAGCTTGAACATGGTGAGATTCCGTCCACTAAAAGGTACGGCACTGATCACGATGGAAGCACGCTTGGTATTTATCTTAGTTGAGAACTTTTTCGGTGGAGACGGCCGTTTCCACGCCAAGATTGAAGGCCGTGAGTTTACGCCAACCGAGCGCCGTATCATTCAGCTGTTAATGAAAACGGTGTTCGAGGACTACAAAGAAGCGTGGTCGCCGGTGATGGGCGTCGAGTTTGAGTACTTAGACTCAGAAGTTAACCCGAGTATGGCGAACATCGTCAGTCCGACCGAGGTTATTGTGGTGAGTTCTTTCCACATTGAAGTCGATGGTGGTGGCGGTGACTTCCACGTTGTCATGCCTTATTCCATGGTGGAGCCCATTCGTGAACTGCTCGATGCGGGTGTCCAATCCGACAAGATGGAAACCGATGTACGCTGGAGCAGCGCGCTGCGTGAAGAAATCATGGATGTTCCGGTTAACTTTCGCGTCAACTTATTAGAGAAAGATGTGTCGCTGCGCGATCTTATGGAGCTGCAAGCGGGCGATATTATCCCAATCGAGATGCCTGAGAACGCCACTATGTTTGTCGAAGATTTGCCAACCTACCGAGTGAAGATGGGGCGCACTGGCGAGAAAGTCGCAGTGCAAGTGTCGGAGAAAATTCGCCGACCAGATGTAGTGAAAACCGATTTGGCTTTCCTTGGTAAAGACATCATGGCAGAGCTTGAGCACGTCGAAGGCTTAGACCAAGAATAATCAAACTGCGCAGGCGCGCGGTGCAACAGAATAACAGAAGTAGAGATAACCAATGACAATCAGTGATGACCAAAAATTAGCGGACGAGTGGGCAGCGGCACTGGGTGAAGATCCAATGGCGCCCGACGTAAATGTGGATGAAGTTCTGGCGGCGCCACTGGATGAGCTAGAAGATTCACCTGCACCAATTACTGATGATGAGCGTCGTAAGCTCGACACCATTATGGACATTCCTGTCACTATTTCGATGGAAGTAGGGCGCTCGCAGATCAGTATTCGTAACCTGCTACAACTCAACCAAGGTTCGGTGGTTGAACTTGACCGTATTGCAGGTGAGTCGCTCGATGTAATGGTCAACGGCACCTTGATTGCCCACGGCGAAGTGGTTGTGGTAAACGATAAGTTTGGTATTCGTTTAACGGACGTGATCAGTCAAACAGAGCGCATTAAGAAGTTGCGCTAATCAAATTTAGTGAATGGAATTAGGCTGATGACATTGAATCGATATTGGTTGTCCACGATTGGGGCGGCGCTGTTTATGACTTCCGGAATCGCCAATGCCGCGGCAGAAGTTTCAGCTAACGGCGGTTCGCCGTTTGATTTTGCTGCCACGCTTGGCTCACTCGTATTAGTGATTGCTGTGATCTTGGGTTTAGCATGGGTGTTAAAGCGCATGAAAGTGCCCTCTTTGGTCAATCAGCAAGGGCTTAAGATTGTTCGCCAAATTCCTGTTGGTACCAAAGAGCGCATCGCGATCGTAGAAGCGGGTGAAGAGCAGTTTTTAGTGGGCATTACCTCACAATCGATTCAACTTATCTCAAAGCTTGAGAAGCCGCTTGAAGAGAGTGAGGTCTCTCAACCTGCATTTGCTAGTCAGTTGTCAAAAATCATGAAAAAGCAGACTCACAATGACTAACTCTATTCGACTTGTTGTTGTTTGTTTATTGCTGATTGCTGCGCCACTGTTTTCTGTTGGTGTGAGTGCTGCTGAAGAAGAGTTAGCAACGCCTATCTCAAGCTCTGCTGCTCCAAGTAGCAGCGTTACCGTCAGCGAAATGCGCAGCGACCGAGGCGCAGCCGGTGCAACCACATCCAGTGCCTTTGGCACGGGGCCTGGCATTCCAGCATTTACTATGACGACTAATCCAGACGGCAGTGAAGACTATTCGGTCAACCTGCAAATATTGGCACTGATGACCATGCTAGGCTTCTTGCCTGCCATGGTGATTTTGATGACCTCCTTTACCCGAATTGTCGTGGTGATGTCCATCTTGCGCCAAGCAATGGGTTTGCAGCAAACGCCGTCCAATCAGGTGATCATTGGTATTGCCATATTCTTGACCTTTTTTATTATGTCCCCGGTGCTCAATCAGGTGAACGAGCAAGCTGTTCAGCCCTACCTCAATGAGCAGATCAGTGCCAAGCAAGCCTTTGAACAAGCACAAGCACCCATCAAAGACTTTATGCTAAAGCAAACGCGCGTCAAAGATTTGGAGACCTTTGTTGAAATGTCTGGTTCAACCGCACAGAACCCAGAAGACGTTTCTATGGCAGTGCTTATCCCGGCCTTTATTACTTCGGAGCTGAAAACCGCCTTCCAAATTGGCTTTATGCTGTTTTTACCGTTTCTTATCATTGATTTGGTCGTGGCGTCCATTTTGATGGCAATGGGTATGATGATGCTGTCACCGATGATTGTATCCTTGCCGTTTAAACTGATGTTGTTCGTGCTGGTGGATGGATGGAATCTAATTCTTTCCACCTTGGCCGGCAGTTTCGCCTTGTAGCTGGAGTAGCATTATGACTCCTGAGATGTTTGTCGAACTGTTTAGAGATGCGCTGTGGCTGGTATTGCTGCTGGTTTGTGCCATCGTAGTGCCGAGCCTGTTAGTCGGTCTTGTTGTGGCTATCTTTCAAGCCGCGACTTCGATTAACGAACAGACGTTAAGTTTTTTGCCAAGATTGATTGTCACCATTTTGGCACTGATGGCGTTTGCCCATTGGGGCACGCAGATGATGATGGAGTTTTTTTATGAAATCATCGAGCGTCTCCCATTGGTACTATGGTAACCCCGCATGGAATACCCAGCGAGTGACGTCCTTGATTGGCTAACCAACTTCTTTTGGCCTTATGTGCGTATTTCTGCCATGTTGATGGTGATGTCCGTGACTGGGGCGAACTTTGTGTCACCTCGTATTCGATTGTTCTTGGGGCTTGCGCTGACGCTGGCGGTGTCACCTTCGATACCAGCCATTCCTCAAACCATTGAGTTGTTGTCGTTTCAAGGTTTCCTCACCGTCGCTGAGCAAATACTTATCGGTACGGCGATGGGCATGGTGACGGTATTTATGGTGCAGACCTTTGTTATGCTCGGCCAGATATTGGGTATGCAATCGAGCCTAGGTTTTGCTTCTATGGTTGACCCTGCGAACGGTCAAAATACGCCGGTGTTAGGTCAGCTATTTCTATTTCTTACTACCATGTTTTTCCTTGCGACAGATGGCCATCTTAAGATGATTCAACTGGTGGTGATGAGTTTTAAGACCTTGCCAGTGGGCTCGGGACACCTGTCCAGCGCGGATTTTCGCGAAATGGCTGGGTGGCTAGGCATCATGTTTCAGACTGCATTGAGTATGGCTCTGGCCGGTATTATCGCGCTTTTGACCGTCAACTTGTCTTTTGGTGTTATGACTCGTGCAGCGCCACAACTTAACATCTTCTCGCTCGGTTTTGCGTTTGCGCTACTGATCGGTTTGATGATCTGTTGGTACATTATGGCGGGGCTGTATAGTCACTATCAGCTCTATTGGTTACAAGTAGAAGGTCAGGTGTGTCGCTTGATCGATCTCGCGTGCTAGGGGAGGGCTGATCATGGCAGAATCCGACGGCCAAGAACGTACCGAAGACGCCACCCCCCAGCGGCTTAAACAAGCTCGCGAAAAGGGACAGGTGGCGCGATCCAAAGAACTAGCATCGGTGTCCGTACTGATTGTTGGCTCGCTATCACTGATGATGTTTGGCGAAGGGCTAGCGCGCGCATTGTTTAGTTCAATGTCGCGGTTATTCACCTTAACCCGAGAAGAAATCTACGACTCCACCAAACTCTTTGATGTTGTGCTCGGTGCACTGTCGAGCTTGTTGCTACCACTGACACTTATCTTGGTTGTGTTGTTCGTTGCTGCGCTTGTCGGCGCCGCGGGCGTCGGGGGCATTAGTTTTTCGGCGGAAGCAGCGATGCCAAAGCTGTCGAAAATGAACCCACTTAGCGGTGTGAAGCGAATGCTTGGGATGCAAAGCTGGGTGGAGCTTATCAAGTCGATTTTAAAAGTCGCGCTCGTTGCCGGGATGGCGTTTTATTTGGTTAACGCCTCGCGTGCGGACTTATTCCAGCTCAGTATGGAAGTCTATCCTCAGAACATCTTCCACGCGCTGGATATCTTGCTTAACTTTATTTTGCTGATTAGTACGACGTTGCTCATTGTGGTAGCGATAGATATCCCGTTTCAGATCTGGCAGCACGCCAACCAACTGAAAATGACCAAACAAGAAGTGAAAGACGAATACAAAGATACCGAGGGTAAACCTGAGGTGAAAGGGCGTATTCGTATGTTGCAACGGGAAGCCGCTCAACGGCGCATGATGGCAGAAGTGCCTCAAGCTGATGTGATAGTGACTAACCCTGAGCACTTTTCCGTAGCGCTTCGCTATAAACAAGGCCAAGACAAAGCGCCAATTGTGGTCGCAAAAGGCGTGGATCACATGGCGCTGAAGATCCGTGAAGTGGCGAGAGAGCACAATATTTATGTTATCCCGTCACCGCCATTAGCTCGCTCGCTTTATCACACCACAGAGCTGGAACAAGAAATCCCTGATGGACTGTTTGCAGCGGTGGCGCAAATTCTCGCTTATGTGTATCAGCTTAAGCAGTATCGCAAAAAGGGTGGACAGCGGCCTAAGCTGCAAAATGAGCAGGTCACCATCCCGAAAGATATGCGTTACTAATACGACTTTGCCAGCGTGGGTGGCAAAGTCGTAGTGTCAAAAAAATGGCGTGCGTTAGTGGCGTAATTCTTGCACATTAGTCCTTATTAAAAGAAACAACCCGAGTCTCCAAGGAAAGTGGAGACCAGCAGTGAACTATCCGTAATGAAATTGACGTTACCTTTTGCCGATAAGTTGCCGAACATTCCGCGTCGAGCGCTACCTGCTATCGGTGCACCGGTTATGGTGCTTGCCGCGCTTGCGATGATTGTATTGCCGATCCCGGCAATTCTGCTCGACTTGTTCTTCACCTTTAATATCGCATTGGCCATGGTGGTCTTGCTGGTATCGGTCTATACCCGTCGTCCTCTTGATTTTGCCGCATTCCCAACCGTACTGCTGATCGCCACTCTGTTGCGTTTAGCGCTAAACGTGGCGTCTACTCGTGTGGTTTTACTCTATGGTCATGAAGGGGGCAGCGCTGCCGGTAACGTCATTGAAGCGTTTGGTAACGTAGTTATCGGTGGTAACTACGCCGTGGGTCTCGTGGTGTTTATGATTTTGATGATCATTAACTTCATGGTGGTTACGAAAGGTGCGGGACGTATTTCTGAGGTAAGTGCTCGCTTCACCCTCGATGCCCTACCAGGTAAACAGATGGCGATCGATGCTGACCTTAACGCTGGTCTCATTGACCAAGACCAAGCACGCCTGCGCCGTTTCGAAGTGACCAAAGAGGCTGACTTCTACGGTTCGATGGATGGTGCATCCAAATTTGTTAAGGGCGATGCCATTGCAGGTATTTTGATCCTGTTTCTCAACATCGTTGGGGGTCTCAGCATTGGTATGATGCAGCACTCGCTCGGCTTTACCGAAGCCCTGCAAATCTACACGTTGCTGACCATTGGTGATGGTTTGGTTGCTCAAATCCCATCGCTACTACTTTCCATTGCTGCCGCTATCATGGTAACCCGTCAAAATACTGACGAAGACATGGGGGAGCAGGTCGTATTCCAGCTTTTTGATAACCCGAAAGCATTGACTATCACCGCCGGTATTTTGGGTGTGATGGGTATTGTGCCGGGTATGCCACACTTTGCTTTTCTACTTTTGGCTGCGTTGGCTGGTGGTGGCGCCTATTGGATGCACCGTAAACAGCAAGCTAAAGCGGATGAGAAGAACCTACCGGCGGAGGTGGGTGCCAACAGCAATGACCCGGCTGCGCCGCCAAAAGAGCTCTCTTGGGATGACGTTCAGCCCGTTGATGTGATTGGTCTTGAAGTGGGCTATCGTTTAATTCCACTAGTAGACAGAGACCAAGGTGGTGAGCTGCTTGAACGTGTGAAGGGTGTTCGTAAAAAGCTATCCCAAGACTTTGGCTTCCTTATTCCTGCGGTGCATATTCGCGATAACTTAGAGCTGACGCCTAACTCTTATCGCATTACCTTGATGGGGGTCGCTGTGGGAGAAGCCGAAATTCGCCCCGATCAGGAGCTCGCGATTAATCCTGGACAAGTTTATGGCCTGATTGATGGTGAGCAAACCATTGACCCTGCATTTGGGCTAGAAGCAGTGTGGATTCAAGAAGCGCAGCGAGAACACGCCCAGGCGCTTGGTTATACCGTCGTAGACTCATCTACAGTGCTTGCCACTCATTTGAGTCAGCTCTTGACCAATAACGCCGCTCAGCTATTAGGTCACGAAGAAGTGCAGAACCTTCTGGAAGTACTTGGTCGCAGCGCTCCTAAGTTGGTGGAAGATTTTGTCCCAGAGCAATTGCCGCTGGGTACCGTAGTCAAGGTTCTACAGAACTTGCTGCATGAGGCGATTCCTATCCGTGATATCCGTACTATCGTCCAAACTTTGGCGGAATACTCCGGCAAGAGTCAAGAACCTGACGTATTGACGGCAGCGGTTCGTATCTCGCTGAAACGCCTGATTGTTCAGGAAATCAACGGCATAGAGCCGGAGCTTCCAGTGATTACCCTGATACCTGAGCTGGAACAAATTTTGCATCAAACTATGCAAGCGTCTGGCGGTGAATCCGCAGGCATTGAACCTGGATTAGCCGAAAGACTTCAAGCTTCGCTAACACAAGCGACTCAAGAGCAAGAGCTAAAAGGAGAGGCAGCTGTGCTGCTAACATCGGGTGTATTGCGTTCGACGCTCGCTAAATTCGTGAAAAATACCATTCCGAACTTGCGAGTCTTGTCTTACCAAGAAATCCCTGATGAGAAACAGATTAGAATCGTGCAGGCCGTAGGTAATTAGCCTTAGCACTGGTCATCGGTCTTTACACCGATGAGCCGGACATTGCACATTGAATGGATGTAACACTTGAAAATTAAACGATTTTTCGCCAGAGATATGAGGCAAGCTCTGCTCCAAGTTAAAGAAGAACTTGGTGCCGATGCTGTGATCATGTCGAATAAAAAAGTGGCGGGCGGCGTAGAAATCGTGGCTGCTATTGATGGCGATACTGCGCAACCAGAGCGTCAAATGGGCAGCAATGCTCTAGCAGCGCCATCGCGTTCGGCCTTGCCGAGCTATGGTCGCGACCTCAAAGAGGATGTGGTGAACTTGCAAAAGGGCAGCGCCGCACCGACCAGTAGCGCACTACCATCGATGACCGATCGTTTCGCGAATATGCTAAAAAGCTATCGCGGCAACGACAACGAGCAAAGCAAGCCGAAGAATACACCACCAGATTCACTCTCAGCATTACTTGAACGTCAGTCGGAGCGCAGTAAGTCTGCCGCTGATTCTCGTTCAGTGAGTGATGGCTATCAAAACAGCGACCGCTTGCAGTATGCTCAGCAAAACCGCTCTGAGACGACTTTCCGTGACCGCCAAGAAAGTGCTCGTCCCTCTTACCGCTCTGACGAAGGCTATTTAGATAATGCTCGTGAGACGCGCAAACCAAGTAGTGGCCGCGATGGTAAGTTTGGTGAAGAGCTCGAAGCGATGAAAGAGGATATGTCCTCGATCCGTCGTTTGCTCGAACATCAAGTTTCCGGATTAATGTGGCAAGAAGTTGAGCGTCGTGAGCCGCTGCGTGCCATGTTGATTAAACGCCTTGAACGCATGGGGATCTCCCCTGAGCTTTCTGACCAGCTTGCTTGCTATATTCCAGAAGACACACCGCCACAAAAAGCGTGGAAAGCGTTGCTGTCTTTGGTCTCCGATCAGATTGTTGTCAGTAAGCAAGATATTCTACGCAAAGGTGGCATCGTTGCGCTGCTCGGTCCTACAGGTGTAGGTAAAACCACGACTGTGGCAAAACTCGCTGCGCGTGCGGCGATGGAGTATGGCTCAGACAATGTCGCCTTGGTGACTACTGACACTTATCGTATCGGTGCTCACGAACAGCTGTCGATTTATGGCCGAATTATGGGTTGCCCGGTAAGAGTCGCTAAAGATTCTGAAGAATTGGCCGATGTACTCTATCAGTTGAGAAATCGACGTTTGGTGTTGATAGATACCGCCGGTATGGGCCAGCGCGACGTGCGTTTGTCCGAACAGTTAGACACTCTGATGCAAGAGAGTGGCGAAGTGATTCACAGTTACCTTGTTTTGCCTGCTACAGCGCAGCGACAAGTACTGCAAGAGACACTGGATCACTTTAGACGCATTCCGTTATCTGGTTGTATTATGACCAAGCTGGATGAGTCGTTGAGTTTGGGTGAGTTTATTAGTGTCGTTGTCCAAAATGCACTACCGGTGACCTACATTGCGAATGGTCAGCGAGTACCGGAAGACATCGTGATCGCGCAGCCAAAATACATGGTCGCGAAAGCCAACGAATTATTAGAGAAGTCGACAGAGAATGAACCTCACTTCTGGAACAGTGATATGGAGGGGGTTTAGATGCAAGCGAAAATGACAAATAACATGATACATGATCAGGCCAGTGGCCTAAGACGTTTGACTAAACCAACTTTAACTAAAGTTATCTCTGTCACCGGCGGCAAAGGCGGCGTAGGTAAATCCAACGTAACGCTTGGTTTGGCCATTTGCATGGCGCGCCAAGGCAAGAAAGTGATGGTACTTGATGCCGACTTAGGTCTTGCTAATGTCGATGTCATGCTGGGCATCCGACCTAAGAAAAATCTAGGTCATGTTCTGGCGGGTGAATGCGATTTAAAAGACGCTATCGTTGAAGGCCCACACGGCATTAGAATCATTCCAGCGACGTCGGGTACCCAAAGCATGACGGAACTAAGTCATGCACAGCACATGGGACTTATCCGTGCATTTGGTAGCTTGGAAGAAGAAATGGACGTGTTGTTGGTGGATACTGCAGCAGGTATTTCTGACATGGTGGTCAGTTTCTCCCGCGCCGCGCAAGATGTCGTTGTGGTGGTCTGTGATGAACCAACGTCGATCACTGATGCCTATGCATTGATTAAATTGCTGAGCCGCGAGCACCAAGTGCAACGCTTCAAAGTGGTGGCGAACATGGTTCGTAGCTACCGAGAAGGCCGAGAATTGTTCACAAAATTGACACTAGTCACAGAGCGATTCTTGAATGTGAGCCTTGAGTTAGTCGCCTGTATTCCATTAGATGATAAAGTGCGACAAGCGGTGAAGAGACAGAAAATTGTTGTGGATGCATTTCCACGTTCACCGGCGGCATTGGCGATGAGCTCGCTTGCCAACAAAGCGCTGACTTGGCCAATACCAAAAGTACCAAGTGGCCACTTGGAGTTTTTTGTCGAGAGACTACTCAACAGACCGGAAGTATTAGAGGAACCGTTTGGTGAATAAAGCTTTGACCTATGACCAGCATGCCAATTTGAGTGGTCAGCAAGCTTTCTTGGAGAAATACTCAGTATTGGTGAAACGAATCGCTCACCATTTAATTGGGCGTTTACCACCTAACGTGTTGGTAGAAGACTTGATTCAGGCCGGAATGATCGGCTTGATTGAAGCACAAAAGAATTATGATGGTAGCAAAGGTGCAAGCTTTGAGACCTATGCTGGCATTCGCATTCGAGGTGCGATGCTAGACGATATTCGTCGAGGTGACTGGGTGCCACGTTCGGTACACAAGCACAGTCGTGATATTTCGCAGGCGATTTCGGTATTGGAGGTGGAGCTCAATCGTGACCCGACCGATACGGAAGTCGCCAACCATTTAGGAATGAGCCTAGAACAATATCACAAGGCATTGTCAGACATTAACTGTTCAAAACTTGTTGGTATTGAAGATCTTGGCATTTCCGAAGACTCTGTATCTGTTGCAGATGAAGAAGATAACTCGCCTTTTCAGGGGGTCGCGGATGATGCATTTCGCGAAGCGTTAATAGAATCAATAAAATCGCTCCCAGAGCGTGAAGCGTTGACGTTATCCCTGTATTATGATGAAGAGTTAAATTTGAAGGAGATAGGTGAGGTATTGGGCGTCAGCGAATCGCGCGTTAGCCAAATACTAAGTCAATCCATGCAGCGTCTTCGCACCAAGCTAAGCGCTTGGACCGATAATAATTAATAAACACTGATTTTGCTTTCAGTGGAGGCAACTTTGAATAAAAACATGAAAATCTTGATTGTTGACGATTTTTCAACAATGCGTCGTATCGTTAAAAACCTTTTGCGCGACTTGGGTTTTAGCAACACGCTAGAAGCCGACGATGGTTTGACGGCTTTGCCAATGCTCAAGAAAGGCGATTTCGACTTTGTGGTGACTGACTGGAACATGCCTGGCATGCAAGGTATTGATCTGCTTCGCCATATTCGTGCCGACGAAGAGCTGAAGCACTTGCCTGTTCTTATGATCACTGCAGAAGCTAAGCGTGAGCAAATTATTGAAGCGGCGCAAGCGGGTGTAAACGGCTATATCGTTAAGCCTTTCACTGCGGCAACACTAAAAGAAAAACTAGATAAAATCTTTGAGCGTTTATAAGACGCCATAAATAGCAGACGGCTATATCAGAATGATTTCATTGGAACAAGCTAAGCAACTTGTTGATTTGTTAGAACAAGGCAAGCAACAAGAAGCGGACGAGCTGGTCATGATGATTCAAGGTGGCAGCGAGCGCAAAGTGCTTCAAGAAGTTGGTGCGCTAACCCGTGACCTACACGATGCACTGACGGAATTCAGTTACGATACTCGTCTTAACGAGATTGCTACTGACGAAATCCCAGAAGCGCGCGATCGCCTTGAATATGTCATCAATAAGACCGAAGTCTCAGCGAATACAACCATGGATGCGGTGGAACGCTGTTTGCCAATGGCGGACAGTTTACATGAGTGTTTAACTCAGGTACGCCCTCAGTGGAACGAGCTGATGCATGGCAGGCTCGAGCTACAGCAATTTAAAGACCTGTGTCATCGCATTGATGACTTACTCAGTCAAGTGGAAGGGGACAGTACCGAATTGCGTACTCAACTGACCAATATCCTTATGGCACAGGACTTTCAAGACCTTACTGGACAGATCATCCGACGCGTCATCACGTTAGTGAGTGAAGTGGAAACGCGCTTGGTAGAAATCTTGAAAGTGTTCAGTGACGAACAACAACCAATAACAACAAAACCAAAGCAAGCGACCTCTGGCGTTGAAGGACCAATCATAAATCCTCATGAGCGTGACGATGCTGTTGCTTCGCAAGACGAAGTTGATGACTTACTTTCAAGTCTTGGGTTTTAGGGGTGACTATGAGCTACGAATTAGATGAAGAGATCCTTCAGGACTTCCTAGTGGAAGCGGGGGAGATCCTAGAGTTACTTTCTGAGCAACTTGTTGAGCTAGAAAATAACCCGGAAGATAAAGATCTGCTCAACGCGATCTTTAGAGGCTTTCATACCGTGAAAGGTGGTGCCGGATTCTTGGCGTTGACCGAACTGGTTGATACCTGCCATGGCGCAGAAAACGTGTTCGATATATTACGTAACGGACAGCGTTCGGTGAATGCTAGCTTAATGGATACCATGTTAAAAGCGCTGGATACGGTAAACGTTCAGTTCCAGTCAGTTCAAAATATGGAGCCGATTGATCCTGCCGATCCTGCTCTGCTTGAAGAGCTTCATCGTTTAAGTAGCCCAGAATCTGCTGACGAAACAGCAGCCTCACCTACACCGCCGCCAGTCGTCGACGTTGTTCCAGAATCCGTTCCTGAGGTAGTGTCAGAAGCGCCAACTGCGGAGATCTCCGCGAGTGGTTCGATTGATGATATTACTCAAGATGAATTTGAACGTTTGTTGGATGAGCTTCATGGTAAAGGTTGCAGTCCAACGAAATCAACCGCTAAACCGACCATGACTGTGGTTGAAACACCAGCTCCCGCGTCAGCGCCGAGCGATCTTCCTTCATCGGATATTACCGACGACGAGTTTGAAAAGCTTCTAGATGAGCTGCATGGTGTCGGTAAAGGACCATCTGCAGCGGATGGCGCTCAGCCAGCACCAGTTGCCCCGTCTAAACCAGCGCCAGCACCCGCTGCTAGCTCTGCGAATGACGGCGGTGATTTGATGACAGACGAAGAATTCGAAAAGTTATTAGATGAACTGCATGGTGTAGGTAAAGGTCCCTCTCCTGATGAGCTAGATGCTGCGACTAAGCCTGCTTCAATGAACGAAGCACCTGCTGACACTAAGCCAGTTGAACCTGTAGCACCTGTCGCAGAGCCTGTTGCTGCACCAACTGTTGCACCTGTCAGCGTAGGTAACAGTGAAAAATCACTACCGGCTGAGAAAAAAGCGACGGCTGTTGCACCTAAGAAACCACAAGCAGAAGCAAGCGTACGCGTTGATACGTCAACACTAGATACCATTATGAACATGGTAGGCGAATTGGTATTGGTTCGTAATCGTTTGGTGAGCTTGGGTCTTAACAGCAACGATGAAGAGATGTCGAAAGCGGTCTCGAATCTCGATGTTGTTACCGCAGATTTGCAAGGTGCGGTAATGAAAACCCGCATGCAACCGATTAAAAAGGTGTTTGGCCGTTTCCCTCGCGTGGTTCGCGATTTAGCACGTAGCCTAAACAAAGACATCGTACTTGAGATGCAAGGCGAAGATACCGATCTGGATAAAAATCTAGTCGAAGCACTCGCGGATCCATTGATCCACTTGGTGCGCAACTCGGTTGACCATGGCATTGAAATGCCAGACGTCCGTGAATCTACTGGCAAGTCCCGTACGGGTAAAATTACCTTATCAGCATCGCAAGAAGGCGACCATATTGAGCTCGCAATCATCGATGATGGTGGCGGTATGGATCCTGATAAACTGCGTGCCATTGCGGTGAAACGCGGAATGATGGATGACGATGCTGCGTCTCGCTTGACGGATAAAGAGTGCTTTAACCTTATCTTTATGCCGGGTTTCTCAAGCAAAGAGAAGATTTCTGATATCTCTGGCCGTGGTGTAGGAATGGACGTGGTGAAAACCGCCATCAACACTCTAAACGGTTCAATCGATATCGATTCAGAGCTTGGTAAAGGTACCAAGATCACTATTAAAGTCCCACTGACTTTAGCGATTTTACCGACCTTGATGGTGGGTGTTGGTAAAAACCCATTTGCACTGCCACTTGCAAGTGTGAATGAGATTTTCCACTTGGATCTAAGCCGCACAAATGTGGTTGATGGTCAATTGACGATTATCGTTCGTGATAAGTCTATCCCGCTATTCTATTTGCAAGACTGGTTAGCACCACACGCGGGTCGCGCTCAGCAGCGCACCGGCCATGGTCACGTCGTGATTGTTCAAATTGGTAGTCAGCGTGTTGGCTTTGTTGTTGATACCTTGATTGGTCAAGAAGAGGTGGTGATCAAGCCTCTCGATAGCTTGCTACAAGGTACTCCAGGCATGGCTGGTGCAACGATCACCAGTGACGGCCATATTGCGCTTATTCTTGACGTGCCGGACTTACTTAAACAGTACGCTGCAGCATCGCGTATCTGATAAGGAAGTCTATGTCGTTAAAAGTATTAGTTGTAGATGACTCTAGTTTCTTCCGTCGCCGAGTCAGCGACATTATCAATGCTGCGCCACGTCTGGAAGTTATCGACGTGGCCATCAATGGTAAAGAAGCGGTAGAAAAAGCGCTAGCGCTAAAGCCTGACGTGATCACTATGGACATTGAGATGCCCGTCATGGATGGCATCACTGCTGTCCGTGAGATTATGAGCGCTCAGCCAACCCCTATTTTGATGTTTTCTTCATTGACCCATGAAGGCGCAAAAGCCACGCTGGATGCGCTAGAAGCCGGGGCGTTGGACTTCTTGCCTAAGAAGTTTGAAGACATCGCACGAAATAAAGATGAAGCAGTTAGCTTACTGCAGCAGCGCGTGCAGCAAATTGCTAGCCGCAGAGCGTTATTGAGACGCACGGCGGTGCGCCGACCTATGTCTACGCCAAGTACTGCGCCAAGAGCAACGGTCACTCGCCCTAATGATGATGCATCAGCGTCTAAAACGGCGGCACCTGCAGCGCGTTTTCGCAGTAGCGGCAAAAGTTATCAGTTGACGGCGATTGGTACGTCGACAGGCGGCCCTGTTGCCCTGCAAAAAATCCTGACTAAATTGCCAGGCAATTACCCTCATCCGATTTTGCTGATCCAGCATATGCCAGCAACTTTTACCGCAGCATTCGCGGCTAGGCTAAACTCGCTCTGCCAAATCACGGTGAAAGAAGCTGCCAATGGCGATGTACTGCAACCAGGTGTGGCCTATCTTGCCCCTGGCGGTATGCAAATGATGATCGAAGGGCGCCCTGGGAGTGCGAAAATCCGCATTCTTGATGGCGGTGAACGCATGAACTACAAACCTTGTGTTGATGTTACCTTTGGCTCGGCGGCCAAGATTTACCACGACAAAGTATTATCGATGGTACTGACCGGAATGGGGGCTGATGGCCGAGAAGGTGCACGCATGCTGAAATCTGCTGGGTCGACGGTATGGGCTCAAGATGAAGACTCTTGCGTGGTTTACGGTATGCCACAAGCAGTCGCTAAGGCAGGGATTTCTTCAGAAGATCTGCCTCTTGATCGTATTGCTGAACGCATTTTGGTTGAGTTGAAGAGGTCGTAACATGATCGTATGGAGTGTTGCTAACCAAAAAGGCGGTGTCGGTAAAACGACAACCACTGTTACGTTGGCGGGGCTTTTGAGCCAGAAAGGTAATCGTGTATTGCTTATCGATACCGATCCTCATGCTTCATTGACCACTTACTTAGGCATGGACTCAGATCATCTATCACACAGTTTGTTTGATATGTTCCAGCTTAAAGAGTTCAGTGATAGTCGAGTTAAGCCGTTAATCCACAACACTAACATCGAAAATATCGATATTTTGCCAGCGCACATGTCGCTGGCAACGCTCGATCGAGTGATGGGTAATCGAAGTGGTATGGGACTTATCCTTAAACGCGCTCTAATGACTATTCGTGATGACTACGATTACGTGTTAATTGATTGCCCACCTATCCTTGGGGTCATGATGGTAAATGCGCTGGCGGCAAGTGATCGCATCTTAATTCCGGTCCAAACAGAATTCTTAGCGATGAAAGGCTTAGAGCGTATGGTGCGTACACTTGCGATTATGCAAAAGTCGCGTCAGCGTCCGTTTAAGGTCACCATAGTACCAACCATGTACGACAAACGTACGCGCGCATCGCTGCAAACCTTGACTCAGCTTAAACAAGATTACCCATCGCAAGTGTGGAGCTCGGCAGTACCGATAGACACTAAATTTCGCGATGCCAGTTTGAAGCATTTGCCTGCGTCACATTTTGCGGCGGGCAGTCGAGGTGTCTTTGCCTACAAACAGTTGCTGATTTACTTGGAGAGGCTAGCGCAAGATGAAAGCTGATACCGCGCCGCTCTCAAGTGAGCAGGCGCTGGATGATTACTTTGCGTCGCTGCTTGGTTTAGAACAAGACGAGTTATTGCTTGACGAAGAGCAAGCGCTCGAAGATGTTCCTGTGGAGCCAGAGCCAGAGCCAGAGCCAGAGCCAGAGCCAGAGCCAGAGCCAGAGCCAGAGCCAGAGCCAGAGCCAGA
>NZ_JAKJST010000029.1:0-101439 GCF_050337275.1 Vibrio wakamikoensis
GCCATCAGTGGTACGGACATCGTCTACACGCCAACCGCCAACTACAACGGCAGTGACAGCTTCACCATTACACTGACCGATGGTAACGGCTACACAGTAGACAAAACCATCAACGTCACCGTCTCCAGCGTCAATGATGAGCCGAGCATTACAATTGCGTCGACCTTGACCACAGACGAAGACAACAACCAAACGTTGAGCTTCAATTTTAGCGATGCGGATGGCGATACGGTCACAGCAACCGAGAAATCCGCACCGAGTCATGGTCAGATAGTTATTAACGGCACGGACATCGTCTACACGCCAACCGCCAACTACAACGGGAGTGACAGCTTCACCATTACCTTGACCGATGGCAGCGGCTACACTGTGGATAAAACCATCACCGTGACGGTCTCCAGCGTGAATGATGAGCCGAGCATCACGGTGGCGTCGACCCTCACTACCGATGAAGACAACAACCAAACGTTGAGCTTCAACTTTAGCGATGTGGATGGCGATACGGTGACAGCAACGGAGAAATCCGCACCGAGTCATGGTCAGATAGTTATTAACGGCACGGACATCGTCTACACGCCAACCGCCAACTACAACGGCAGTGACAGCTTTACGATCACTTTGACTGATGAAAGCGGTTATACGGTAGATAGAACCATTAATGTTCAGGTCATCAGTGTGAATGATGACCCCGTTGTTACTGGTGAGATCCTAACATTTGCTGCGACAGCGCAAGGCCTTTATAGCTTTGCGCCCCTAGCCAACGATATGGATCCTGATGATGACACATTAACGCTCTCTTGGGCGAGGGCAGACTCGGGAACATTAACCGTTAATGGTGACAGTATTGAGCTTCAGACTGCTGATGTAGGGGTGGTCACCATAAAGTATGGTGTCAAAGATAGTAACGATGCTGAAGTGATTGGTGAGGCTGTGTTAGAAATAGTCGCAAGTGATGGTCCAACCGTCACCGCCCCCGATGATGTTGAGATCAATGCCTCTGCACTATTTACTAAAGTTGACCTTGGGGTAGCAACGGCGATTGATAGTTCAGGTCAGCAACTTCCTGTTGTGATTGAAAACAGCGACGGGTTCTTCACTCCTGGTGTTCACAAAGTCTCGTGGGCTGCGACGGATCAAAGCGGCAATACAGGTAAATCATTGCAGACTATTACGGTTCACCCATTAATCTCAATAGAGAAAGATGGTAAGACTGTTGAAGGTACTGAACATCAAGTTGCGGTTTATCTCAACGGCAAGCCTAGCAGTTACCCTGTGGTCATCCCATACACGGCTGGCGGCACAATGGATACTCAAGATCACGATCTTGTTTCAGGGGAAGTAGTGATTACTTCAGGGCTTGAGGGGGTGATTGATTTTGAGATCTTCAGCGACGATGTGGCAGATAGTGAAGAAACCTTAATCATCACCTTATCTGATACCGTCAACCTTGGCAGTAAGTATCAATATGTGCTGACGGTTTATGAGGTTAATGTTGCACCTGATGTGGCGCTACAAGTCATTCAAAATGAGGAGCCTAGAACGGTCATTTCTCCGCAACAAGGCATGGTGACCATCACTGCTGTTGTTGACGACGTCAATCCGGGCGATAGCCACCAGTATCGTTGGATCAATGATAATTCTGCGCTGGCGAACATCAGCCAGGCTGAGTCAGTATTTGAGTTTGATCCAAGCGCTCTCACCGATGGTGTTTATGAGCTTGCTATTGAAGTGACCGATTCTGGCAATGAAACGGTGAACACCAGCGTGTTCTTAGAAGTCGTGGCTGAACTTGCCACCCTCGGGGAAGAGGATACTGATGGTGATCTCATTCCAGACAACCAAGAGGGTTATAGTGACAGTGATGGTGATGGTATTCCAGATTTCCAAGATGCGATAGCCGAATGTAATGTCATTCAGTCTTATGCGTCGGAGTCTAGCAGTTACCTGGTAGAAGGTGAGCCAGGTGTGTGCTTGCGTAAGGGTGTGACGGTTGCTGATGGAATGACGGGAGGAGCGTTGCTGCTAGAGCAGGAATTGCCTGTAGATGAGGACGCAACAAATGTCGGAGGGGTATTTGACTATGTTGCGATTGGTCTACCGATCCCCGGGCAAAGCTATTCTTTGGTACTCCCTCAAAGTCGACCGATCCCTCTAAATGCAGTTTATCGGAAATACAGTGAGGCAAACGGTTGGGTAACATTAGCAAATGATGGCACTGATCCAGACAACTACGTCTCATCAGCACCTGGATTTGAAGGATATTGTCCACCTCCTGGTGATAGCTCATGGCAGCAGGGGCAGCTGATAGAAGGCCACTGGTGCGTGCAATTAACCATAAAGGATGGTGGTATTTATGATGACGATGGTGAAGCAAATGGCAGAATCGTTGACCCTGGTGGCGTAGCGACAACCTCATCGAATACTCTTCCGCAAGCGGAGTCGGATGAAGCCACCGTGGTCAAAGGTGGTACAGTGATGATCAATGTACTAGCAAACGACAATGATGGTGATGGCGATGCGCTACAGGTGACGAGTGCCAGTAGTCAGCTTGGTAGCGTATCGATTGAGAATAACCAGCTAGTCTATCAAGCGCCCGCAGACTTCTTTGGTGTCGATACGCTGAGCTATGGCATCTCTGATGGTAATGGTGGTACGGCATTCTCAAATGTCTCGGTAAACGTGAATCTTGCTAGCAACGATGTGGTGAGAAATAGCTCAAGCGGTGGCTCAATAGGAGGGTGGCTTGTGATGATACTGGCGGTATTCGGTGCAATTCGTGCTGGAAAAGTACGTGTAAGTACCGTGTTGTTAGGCTTGCTAACGGCATTTAACGTCAACGCTGATTGGTTTCTTAAGGCGGACATCGGTCAGGCGAGAGCGGATGATAGAAACTATGACAATAATCCACAGGTGCTGAGTGTCGAAGATCGTGATACAGCTTGGTTACTTGGGGTAGGATATCGATATAACCAAGATTGGGCGATGTCAGTTTACTATATAAACCTTGGCAAAGGGAGTGCCGAGTTAGAAGCTGATGTTGGTCAATCTCCCGAGGATTATCACCGCACGGTTGCTAAAGTGACGCCAGCGCTTGGGCAGGGTATTGGATTGGATGTTGATTATACTTTGTGGGAAAACGACAAGGTGTCGCTCAATGGTATCGCCGGAGCACTAGCTTGGCGAACGGAATTTGAGAGTGAGTATCAAGGGCAAAAAATTGAGTCGACGGAAGACGGTATCGACCCTTACATCGCATTTGCCCTTAAGGGGAAGCTATCTTCAAACATTATGATTGGTGCAAAAGTGTCTCGTTACTTTATTCGCCTTAATGATGTGACAACCTACAGTGCGGTCGTCGAATACCAGTTTGGTAACCAATAAATAGACGACTAGCTGGTCTCAACCATAAAGTTGTCTGTTAGAAGCCATAGGGTGAGTGAGTGCCCTATGGCGATTGTTCGTTTTAGTTTAGATAGGCATTTAACATCCACAGCAACTTCTCTTGCTCTCGAATGTAATCACCCATTAATGCTGCAGTACCTTCATCATTGGTTTGTGATGCTTGCTCTAAGATCTCACGTTGACGATGAATCAAAACCGAGAAGCCATTCACAAGACCAGTAACACATTCTTTGCCACGATAAGCGTTTTGATGTTCTTCGATCTGACTCTGTTCAAGGTAGCGACTAAACGAGTGATCTGGCGTATGACCAATGGTTAGAATTCGCTCTGCCAATTCATCGATTTTAGTCTGTAGATCGGTGTAGATTTCCTCAAACTTGACGTGAAGTTCAAAAAACTGCTCACCTTTGATGTTCCAGTGGTAACCACGGGTGTTCATGTACAATACTTGGTAGTTAGCGAGCAATTGGTTAAGTTCAGCTGCAACTGCTTGTGATGCGTCTTTGTCTAGACCGATAAGGTTAGTGGTTGTCATAATACTGTCCTCTGGGAAGAGTGGAATCTTGTTTTGTTGAAGTCAGTATATGGTGGGGAGTTAAAAAGGAATAATCGATTGTAGTGATAGTATTGATAGGTGTTTGCTATTACTATTTTATCGTCTTAATAGTTCGCCATTCCAGCCTTAGTAGGAATGGCGTTTTTCAATGCTGACTGCTCGCTTAGTGAGAGATAATCACTTGTTCATTAGGTACGCGATGGCGCTCGCCGTAGATACCTTCTTCAGTACGAACACCGCAACTGATGATCATCGTGATTTCATCGTTATCAGCCAGACCTAACAATGCTTTGGTACGTACAGAATCAAAGCCTTCCATTGGGCAGGTGTCGTATCCTTGCTCGCGCATCGATAGCATGAACGTCATTGAAGCGAGTGAAGCACTTTTGTGAAGGCACACACGAACATCTTGTTTGCTGACTTCTCTTACCATCGGCTTATTGCGCCCCAGCCAGAAGCTGTAGATCTTACGCATTAACCCACGCAGGCCTAAAGCGTCATTGTTGTACACCATAGGAATGAGCTTGTCGTAGTATTTAAATGCACGCTCTGAGGTCTCGTCTTCGCGGCCCGCAAAATTAGCGCGCACGATATCTGCATTCATTGCCGCGCGCTGTTTCCATTTGTTCGGAGTTACCGTGACGACAACCAGTTCATTGGCCGTTTTAGCCGCATTTTGCCCCATGCAGATCTCTGCAAGTTGCTGGCGTTTTTCATCGCTGATGACTCGATGGAATGCCCACATTTGCATGTTGCTGCTGTTTGGGCTGAGAGTTGCGTGTTCGAGAGCGCGTTGAACCGCGTTATGGTCAAACGCCGCTTCAGCATTGTATTTGCGTACTGAGCGACGTGAATGAAGAAGTTGTTCCAGTTCGGAGACGTGTTTCATGGGAATACCTGGTACGTTTGAGGTGCCTGTGATCGGCACCTTTCTAACAGGTATTACGCCTCACGACAAGCTGCTTTGTTTTTACCGAACTTAATGCGACGCAGATTAGCAAACGATAGCGGTGTTTTCTCAATAATAAACATCAAGATGACAGAGCCAATAATAGTGCCAAAGAACACAATGGCGTCTGCGGCAACCGTTTCTACACCTAAAATAGCGACGATGTTGGTCATGTAGATAGTGACCAATAGGTGTATCACGTAAATCGGCAATACCCATTTACCGAGGGACAGCCAAATAGGGTGTTTTCCTAAGTTCGGTTTAGCGAGTAAGAAAAACATCAGTCCCGCTCCCCATATTGAGGTACCCAGTAAAAAGTCATTGAGATTAAATACTTGGCCATGTCCGTGTAGGTAGTATGCTTCTGAAAAATGTATCGCCATCCCAGCCGCAGCGAGGAGCAGAGCTTTTCCTACGCTCATTCTCCATTGATGGCGGCGAGCTTCAAAACCAATAGCAACCATAAGGAAGCTAAAGAAAGGACCATTGCGAGTAAAAATTGGGGTTTCCATCTCGGTGAGCACATTATAACTACCCGCTGCTAAGCCGTAGATATAGAAAATGACTGCAAATGGGAGCATTAACGAACGGCACTTGTTGTCGACAAACCACGCAATCATGAAGACTGCGATCACCAGTGATGGGATAAACCATAAGTGTACTAAGCCACCCTCAAACAGAGAGTTGAGTGGTGCTTGCATAAGGTAACCCCAGTAGCCGGTGCGCTCTGCTAAGTAACCGTGCTCCGCTACGACACCTAAGTTAAAAGGTAGCGCAAGACAAATGAGGCTCCATATAAACCAGATAATCATCAATGGCGTGCTGTAGTTTTTCGCTGTTGTGTAGGGACTTGCGTTGAGTTTTGGGTAGATAAGATAGCCGGCGATAACAAAAAACAACGGTACGGCAAATCGAGCGGCTTGGTTGGTGATGAAGTTAAGCCAAGGCTCTTCACCGATATAGCCATAGTCCATGAATAATTGACCATGAATGGAAATAACGGCCAGTAGCGCGATGACCCTAGCAAACTCAAAGCTGGTAATTTTTTCTGATTTATTAGTAACTTGCTGCATAGTATGAAGAGATGTTTTCTCACTAGAAACGAAACCTCTTCACACTAGCATTTATTGGTTTAACTGGCGTGTTTGGCATCAATAATTTGCTGTATGGGTGCAAGTATTTTGCAACAATTTGTGGTTGATCGTAATTTTTACACCCTTTTGCTTTTGCTCCGTTTAACGTTGTTTGGCGTTTTCTTACAGCTCCCTCATGCCACTGCTATGATTGAACTCACCAGTTAAGAGCTATGCCAACGATTTCCATAAGCAGATGAGTAGTCTGGTGTGTCGATACACTCAGCAAGATCGTCGCATGGTTCAAGCGGACCGACGACAGTCCGGTACGGAAGCACGCCAGCCCAAACTGGGATATCTAGGTCGGCTTTGTCGTCATTGACACCATGGCAGCCGACTTTGACTGATGCCTCATTGAGTTCGATAGCCAGCAGTTCGGTCGCTGCCAACTCTTTGTGATTGCTCAGCCGGATTTGCTCGGTTCTTCCTGGGGCAATATGCTCGATAAAGTGATTCAAAAGCCGATCTTTGTCTTGATTGTTATCGACGGTGACAAATTCACCGAACACGACGGCACTTCGATAGTGAGCACTGTGATGAAAAGCGGAACGTGCTAATACCCATCCATCAAACAGTGTAAAAGTAAGGCAGGTCTTCTGTCCTGACTTTAGCACTCGTAACAGGCGGCTGTTCTTAGCACCGTGTATATACACCTTGTTCTCGACTCGCCAAGCCAGCATGGGAATGATGATTGGCCCATTGGTATCGTTTATAGCGATATGTGCGATGAGTGCTTCGTCGATAATATCGTAAAGTGCTTGGGTCTCTAATACGGCCTTGTGAGTCCCTTTTTTGATTTGTGTTCGCTCTGTTTGTGACAGCATGGCATGACCTCCTTATTCATCTGTTGCAGCTAGATTAGGAAAGTTTTGGTACTCTGTTTAGATCCAAAATATTAAAAATGGTGGATCCAGTTTGAGCGTAATCGATTCGAGTGACCTCTCTATTGACCTTGAAGCTATAGCATCTGGCAAAGTGACTTTGCAGCAGGTTCTGTTTCAGCAGATCCGTACGCGCATTCTTAAAGGATTTTGGCCATCGAGTGCCAAGCTCCCTTCCACGCGATTGCTGGCATCTCAGCTTAAGATCAGTCGAAATACAGTGATACAGACTTATGAGCAGCTGGTTGCTGAGGGTTACTTGAATGCCAAAGCAAACAGTGGATTCTATGTGGCACTGTCATTGCCGGAGCAATACATGGCATCAGATCAGGTGCAGGTGACAGCAGAACGTGGAACGGATGATACGCCAAATAATGGATTGTTTGCCCCAGGTGTTGCTGAGTTTTCAGCCTTTCCTATGACGGCTTGGAGTCGATTACTGCAGCGTCACAGTAACCGTAGTACATTGCTTGGGAACCAAGATTTACAGGGATTGGTGAGCTTGCGAGAGGCACTTCATCGATACCTTACGAGTAGTCGTAGCGTGGTTTGTAATCCGGATCAGATCATAGTGACCTCAGGTGCTCAACAGTCGATTGCTATCGCGTTGCTCGCCACTCAGAAGCTCAAACCTCATCAACGTTTTTTGGTGGAGCTTCCTGGTTACCGTCAAGTGGTGAAAGTGCTGGATACCTTTGCAGTGGATTACGATTTTGTCGATGTAGATGCTAGAACAGGGGTGGACATTCAGCGCATAGTGAACAGTGAATCGAGCGGCATTTATCTTACGCCGAGCAATCAATATCCCATGGGTTGCTCGATTCAAACTGAGCAACGTTTGCAATTGATTGAGTGGGCTCAGCAGAATCAGTCATGGATCATTGAAGATGATTATGACAGTGAGTTTCAGTTTGATAGTCGCCCGTTCCGTAGTATGCAAGGCCTAGCTGCAGAGAGCGGTAACGCGGATAAAATGATCTACATTGGTTCGATGAGTAAGGTGATGTTTAACTCTTTGCGGATAGGTTACATGGTCGTTCCTCCTCATCTAGTACCGCTTTGTTTAGAAATTAAAGATGCATTATCAGGCGACACACCCGCACTGGTGCAAGCGGCGTTGGCTGACTTTATTGATGAAGGCGGGCTACTTAGACATATCCGCAAGATGCGTCGACTCTATGAGCAAAAGTACCGAGTCATGAAGCAGTGTATACAAGATGCATTTGGCCAAGACTGGCGATTGGTTTCACAAGGGGCAGGGCTGCACGCCACTATTCAATGGCAAAGTTCTGTTGATGAAATAACACTGTCTGAAATGGCACAAGAGGTGGGTATGGTGGTGAGACCTATGCAGTTTTATCAACCGTTAGCGAAGCCGCGTAATTATGGCTCCATTGTTCTCGGTTTTGGTAACGCCCCAATAGAGGCGATACCAGATAAAGTGAAGGTGTTAGCTGAGCTCTACTATTCCTTGGTTGAGTAACGGGCTTGTGGTTACTCAACCAAACTGCGGTATGAGCTCAAGACTACTTGATGAGTTTAAGAAGGGATTTAAACTGGTCACCCCGCGCGACTCTTTGTAGTTCAAACAGTGCCATCTCTGTCGAGGTGAGAATTGCACCCTCTTGAGTTAAGCGCTTGAGGGCAAGTTTTTTGTTCGCAGGCGTTCTGGAGGAGACAGCATCAGTAACAAGATGTACTTCATAGCCCGCTTCAATCAGTTCACAGGCGGTTTGATGCACACAAATATGGGCTTCGATGCCGACCAATAGCACTTGTTTTCGGTTGTGATTCTCGGTGGCAGTGCGCACGGCTTCTTCTCCCCAAGCACTGAATACCTCTTTTGCAATTGGTCGCTGGTGCGTAAGCTCTAGGCTGATTTCGTCAATCGTCGCACCGAGCTTATCCGGAATTTGTTCAACCCACACGATTGGCAGCTCCATGAGCTTAGCCGCCTTGGTTAGCGTGTTGAGGTTACTAAATAGTGTCTCTTTGTCGTGCATTAACTGAGCCAGCTTTCCTTGCACGTCGATGATCATTAGCTGGGTGTTATTCTGGTCTAGCATTTAGTCCTCCTGATCTAATATTTGTTCGATAAACCAAGTGCCTGCGGTGCCAAGCCCACTGCGCCACGATAAATCGACGGGCCATACTAACGAACCATCATAGCGACCCACGTTTAGCTTAGTAACTAGACCATGGTCGATAAAAGGTTACGAGCGCTTCGGTGGGTAAACCGCCAAACATAGTTTATTGAATGATAGGTTAAATTTTGGAAAGTGTAGCTATTCTTTGATGTTGCGGTATCAAGTGTTTACATTGTAAATCAATGCAGTTCAACATCTGTCGAACTGCGTTGGTATGGAGCTAGTGATTAGCCGTGTGGCTGCTCAACTTCTTTCGCATAGTTGACGATTTGTTTGTCTGAATTCGGCTTGTACATGCGCAGGATACCGGTCCAGCCTTTTTCCACATCGATATTGTTGATCGCTTGTTCACCACAATTAAAGTTCACCGTATAAGTGCCATCTTTATTCGCCTTGAGCTCATCTTTTCGGCTCGATAAAGCAAACTCTTCAGTGTGCACATACGCATCAGAACCATAGGTTGTGATAGAGAAGAACCCATTTTTACCCAGTGGTGGTGCGTCAAAGTTCATAGTTTGACACTCGCCAGAGCGGTCCTGTGCTAATAGAACTTTGTAGTAGGCATGTTCACTCGGTAATCCGCCAAAACCCATTGAAGTCAAACCGAGAGCATGGAACTGCTCGACCTTACGTGGCTCAAGGTGTTGCTCGCGTTTTAGCGTTTTGCCATCGGGTGCGCCCATTGCTTTGGTAAAGTCTAGTTGCAGCACGTTTGCTTCAAGCGCTAAGCGTACCTTCTCTCGATCAAACTGATCGAAGCCTTTTGGTATGTACTGCTCAGAAGAAGAAGCTGTGCCTTTGAGCATATCTTGCTTGCGATTGCCTTCTTGAATGTCGGCGGGTGCGTTGGATCCGACTTGAGTGCGTGCAATAACCCAAACGTGCTGACCTGAAGAGAGCATGTCAGGAGTAATGGTCACCTTGTTTTGACCTTTGGCAGCGTATAGTACCGCTACGGTTCGGTGCTGTTCATCAATGACTTGGAGCGCCTGATAACTGTCTAGAATAGGCAGCTCGAACGTTACGCCGCCTTTGGTGTCCCATATTGACTTTGAATAGAGAGTGTCGCGGTTTTGTCTAACTACCGTTTGTGTCTCCATTGTCAGAAGTTGTCGATCATGCGTGAAGTGGTTGATACCAGACTTCGCTTGCTGTTCGAAGAAATATTTGTCTGACTCCGCGGCAATGAAATTGTCTTTGGTGACATTTGTGTTGCCGCCATTCTCGATTTGAAGTGCGGTTGGTTGCCCTTTCTTAGGCAAGTGATCACCAAGATCATGTGCCAAGGTTGTTGTTGCAAATAGAGAAGCAGTAATCGTTGCCAAAATAGTAAGTTTTTTCATCTCAGATAGCCTTAATTCAAGTTTGAAGTGCTTGCAGCTCAAGCAGGGTGTCGACTTCATTCCTTGGGTCTGTGGCTATAGTAGGACGTCGTTATTATATTTTGAAATCATGAATTGTTATTACTGATATGCGTTAGATGAATACCAGGAGGCCGTCTAGTGAGTAATGTTAAGAGCCTGAGGAAGGGAGGAAGAGTTGCAGATTTTGGTCTAGAGTTTTAACACCAATCGAAATCAACGGTCATACACAACAAGGAAGTAAAATGAAGTCGTTACAGCAATGGTTAGATGCATACGGAGAAAGTCATCAGAACAGTACCAACAGAAAAATACATAAAGTTGCCGTACCCGGTATCTATTTATCTATCGTTGGACTCATATGGTGCATTCCTCATTTATCCCTAGGTAGTGTTTCCATTAACTGGGTTTGGCTCGTGATGCTTCCAGTGATGTTTTTTTACTTTAGGTTGTCGCGCTCGGTGTTTATTCAAATGCTGCTGTTTACTCTAGCTTGCTTAGCCGTAATCACATTTGCCGATATGTTTGGCGTATCGATTCTCAGCTTGTCGATAGGCTTGTTTGTGGTGCTGTGGATCATGCAATTCGTTGGGCACAAAATTGAGGGAAAAAAGCCTTCTTTTTTCGATGACATCCAATTCCTTCTCATTGGCCCTATTTGGGTCTTCAGGCAAAAATAAGCCCCTTCAGTTAGGGGCTTAAGTGTTGTTATTAGACATCTTATTCACGAATGGTGGCTAGAATAAGCTGCCATTCATTGAAAGGTGGACAAAGATACTAGCGGCATAACCAATGGCGATCACCGGCATCCATTTGAGATGGCCGAAGAAGGTGTATTTACCATGCGCAGCCCCCATAAGTGCCACACCTGCGGCTGAACCAACAGACAGCAAACTGCCCCCAACACCTGCGGTAAGCGTGACCAATAACCAGTTACCCATAGAGAGTTCTGGATTCATGGTAAGTACGGCAAACATCACTGGGATGTTGTCGACGATAGCAGACAAAATACCCACCATCACATTGGCCCAAATAGGATCCCATTGGGTGTACATGATCTCCGAGACGACGCTTAAATAGCCCAGTAGGCTTAGGCCGCCTACACACATCACTACCCCGTAGAAGAACAGTAAAGTATCCCATTCTGCGTGGGAGACACGCCTAAATACGTCGAATGGCACGATTGAGCCGAGGCGTTTAAGCGCCGTTTCGTCGTTATTGGCAATAGCGACAGCTTTTTTCTTCGCGATAGAGCGAGGAAGCGTTTTGCGAAGGAAGAAACCAAAGAATTGCAAATAGGCAAGCCCCATCATCATCCCCATCACGGGAGGGAAGTGGAAGACTGCGTGGAACGCTACAGCGGTTGCAATGGTTAGGATAAACAGACCAACAATCCGAAACGCGCCGCGCTTGAGCTCGACATGAGCATGTACGGCATCGGGTTGGGTTTTAGGGACAAACAGCGACATGATTAGCGCAGGCACAATGTAGTTCACCACGGAAGGCACAAACAGTGGCATGAACTCAGAGAATGACACATGACCCGCTTGCCAGACCATTAAAGTGGTGATGTCACCGAAAGGACTGAATGCCCCGCCGGCGTTCGCTGCCATAACGATGTTAATACAGGCAATGTTGACAAACTTAAGGTTGCTGCCGCCCACTTTAAGTACCACAGCGCACATCAAAAGTGCGGTGGTGAGGTTGTCGGCAATCGGCGAAATGAAGAAAGACAGAATACCGGTTAGCCAAAATAGCGTGCGAAAATCAAACCCTTTGCCCACCATCCAAGACTGCAACGCATCGAACAGACGCCGCTCTTCCATCGCCGATATATAGGTCATGGCGACAAGCAGAAACAGTAGCAACTCAGCGTATTCCAGCAGGTTGTGCTCCAGAGCGGATTTGGCGATTTCGAGCTGGCCAATGTCTTTGTAGACGAAGCCAATGAGTATCCAAATCAAACCTGCGGCGAGCAGGACAGGCTTGGATTTTCTCAGTTTTAGGTATTCCTCCATCATCACTAAGGTGTAGGCGATGCCAAAAATCAATAACGATGCATAACCGACGGTAGATTGAGTGAAATTAAACGCATCAGACGATGCACTGGGAGAAGCGAAACTAGAGGTGGCAAATAAAAGGGGGAGTAAAAAGGTTGGCCACCGACTTATTTTCTTCATGTTTTGATCCTTCAAAAGCTTAGATGAAATCAGGCGCTAACAAATGCGATACGGTATTTTAATGGTTTTTCAACAATTGCGTTGTGAGCTGACGCAGATCTGCTCAACTGATGTGGCCATTTTTTTGTGCGTCGCTTCGCTGAATTTTCTTCATAACGCCAAGTTTTGACTTAAGTTAATTAACGCCTAGGCTAAATAGTGAGCAGATATCAAGCTGAGTGATTGACAGGACGTCAGGAGGGAGCATGAAAACAGGGTTCGCAATGATGGTGACTATGTTGTTATCGGGTTTACATATGTTGGTGGTTTTGCCTGTTCACGCGGCAATGGTGTGTGACAGTGGCAGTCGCTCTGAGTCAACGTTACCTATTTTGGAGAGTGAATGCCCAATCGGTAAAGGTGTGTGGGGAAAAAAAGCCCCATCGCATGAAGAGCAGTCATTTTGGATACAGTGTGGCTTTGTTAAACCTGGCAGCTTACGCACGGCGCCTAGTCAATTACAAGACACTGTCAACCAGCCTATTTGGTTGAAGCCTGATGTGGGCGGTGATCGCTGTTTGGTCGGGCCATATCAGTCATTCGAAAACGCCAAACAAGATCTCCTTGCTCTGCGTCTACTACCTAGTTATCGCGATGCGTTTATTCGCTCGACTACGCAGAAGCTGACCACGACAGTCCCACAAATGGTGGCGAAAAAACAGCCACCCCAGCGTCAGGACTCACACTCGTCACAACAAGTTGTGAGCGAAGTGGCCGCAGTGGCGATCACACCATATATGATTGCTGGTAAACATGGACACCAAGACTGTTTGTGCCTCTTCTGACAATAAAGCGGTGACTAATAGGCTTTAATTCCAAAGGGTTTGAGTTTTTTTGGCAAAATGCTGTCCAGTTGCTCAATCTCTTCCGGAAAGACTTCAATCAGTGGTAAATCATGCTGCTGATATAAAGTGCGAGTTACCTCTACCATTTTACTCTCAATTGGCCCTGAATCTGAGCCCCAATATTGAAGATACACTTTACCTGTGGGTAGATAGAAATCGCTGACCACGTCTTGCTCAATGGGCAATTGCCTCTGGTAAGCGTGAACGACCCCTGCCATGTACAACCAGTTATCGATCAGTAACTCGCCTTTAGACTGGACATAGTGGCCATCGAGCGTGCGATGCTTTGCTGTAAACTTTTGGCGGAAGCTTGAAAACGACTTTTCGGTTGAATGGGCTTCTGCATCTGCGCCTTTAAACTCTAAAACACTCTGCTTAAGTCTGTGGTTTCTCAGCACACTTGGGTGCCAGACTACAAACTTATTATGGTTGGCTTTATCGGTGCGAGCTTGGGCGCCAGCACGTACACCTTGTAGCGTGGCTATCCATTCAGTGTCTTGACGTTGCAACCAGCCAAGCTCACTGAGTAGAAGATTGATTTTCTTGGCCGCTAGACCTAGACGTTCACCAAGTTGTGTTGCGGTTAGGTGCTTGTCGCTGCGGAGTGTGTCATCTAACACTAAATTTGTTGGCCAGACAATAAAGCGACCATACTTTTCACTTTCAACGTAGTCACCACCAAATCGAGCGCCGACATCGGTGAGCATCCACTGTTCGTCATGCCAGGTAATGTAGCCAAGCTGCTTTAACTCGTTAAATAGAGATTTTGGCTCGACTTGGCGCTGTTTCGCCAGCGCTGATGTTGAAAGTTTGTTGTGGCTGGTCACCTTATTTATCTCTCCTAATTCGATGAACTATCCATTAAGGCAAGTAGGTCTGTAGCCGCTTGCTTGGGGCTTTCCGCATGACAAATGGCCGAAACCAACGCAACACCGTGTGTACCAGTCGCTGCAACGTCTTTGAGGTTGGTGTCGTTGATGCCCCCAATAGCGACGACAGGAAGTGTCGTTTTACTTAGCGTGTTGCGTAGCCCTTCCAGACCCCAATGGGTCTTGGTGTTTGTTTTGGTTGGGGTGGCGAAAATCGCGCTCAGGCCGATATAGTCGATGGGAAGTGATTGAGCCTCTGCTAGTTGAGCTTCGCTTTCAATCGACAAGCCTAAAATACCTTGTGAACCAATCAGTTTTCGAGCGAGATGTGCAGGCATATCTGTTTGCCCAAGGTGCACACCATCGGCATCAACAGCAAGAGCAACATCAACACGGTCGTTGATGATAAGAGGGACGCCAGTACCATTTAGTACTTCTCTGACGGCTTTCGCCTTCTCAATGAAAGCACGCACATCATGATGTTTTTCACGAAGCTGAACCATGGTAACCCCGCCCGCGATGGCCTCGCGGACAACGCTAACTAATGTGGGCAAGTCTTGGTTTTCGTCGGTGACTAGATATGAGCGGTACGGATTATTTGCCATGGAATGTTTAGCACTCGCGAAATTTAAGGCGAGACTCGATGTCATCCGCACTTAGCTGATACAAGCTATCGAGTAGATTGACTTGCAACGAGCCAGGACCTTGAGAGTTCTCGGCAGCTATTTCACCGGCAATCGCGAAGATCGCTGCAGCAGCGACACCACTGGTTTCACCAACGGCAGCAAACGCGCCAGTTACAGCTGATAGTGAGCAGCCCATACCAGTCACATATGGCATCATCTCATGACCATTGCTTAGTGCAATGGTGCGCTCTTTGGTCACGATGTAGTCCGTTTCTCCAGACACAACGACGCTGCATGCGTAGCTTTCTACCAATGAGCGAGCGGCTGATAGAGCGGCTTCACTGGCATCGAGGGCGTCCACGCCTTTATTTTGCGACTTCTCACCCGCCATTGCGATGATTTCAGAAGCATTGCCGCGAATAATCAAGTTGTCGGCAAGTTCCGCTAATTGACGAGCCGTAGAGGTACGCAGTTTCGTTGCGCCGCAGCCCACAGGGTCAAGAATCACAGGTTTGTTGTTTTCATTAGCCTGCTCAACAGCGAAGAACATACCCGGGCGCCATACACTGTCTAGCGTACCAATGTTAATGACTAGAGCTCCAGCGAACGACATCATCTCAGTCATTTCTTGTTTTGAGTGAGACATGATTGGTGAGGCACCAACGGCCAATAATGCGTTGGCGGTGTTGTTCATGACCACGAAGTTGGTGATATTCACTACCAGCGGTTTTTGTTCGCGGACTTTGTTTAGGGCACTGACGATTTGTTGTTTATTCATTCTATTCTCCAAAGGCTCATTCGAGCTTTTTCATATATACCCAAGTAACCTCAAGATGATGGTTCAGCGAGATTTGCTTGGTTTGGAGTCGCGGCGGCGGTTTGAAAGCATGGTGGTTCTATGCTGAAAACCGCCAACAATGAATCCGAACCAAGCAAACACGCCCGAAGGGAGCGTTAGACAAAGCTTATCTCCGCGTCAAATATCTTCGAAATGGATCGCCATTATTTCAGATATTTTCCTTGATATAAGCTTTGTCTAACGCTCTGAATCCGTCATCTTGAGGTCACTTGGGTATATTCATTGTACTGGGATATAAAAATAGTGCTAGCCGTGGTTAGGCTAGCACTGGTCTATGATGGTTTTATATAAGAGTCTGAGCAGAGACTAGATCAGTCCATACAAAGAAAGGACCAGAATGCCTAGGGTGCAAGTGATGGTAGAAAGTACGGTAGTCAGTGCGATGATGTTAGCAGCAAGGATCGAGTTGCCGCCCATTGAGCGTGCCATCACATAGCTAGCAGCAGCAACAGGCGAGGCATTCATAAAGAACAGAATCCCTAGCTCGAGACCACGAAATCCGGCTAAATAGGCGGCGAGCGTAACGGCAAGCGGTGCCAATACCAACTTGTAGCCACTGGCGATCCAAGTTGGGGCTTGCTCTTTCTTCATTGAGCTAAGATCAAGTGAGCCGCCTGTGCACAGCAACGCAAGTGGCAACGTCATGGTGGCAAAGTAGTTTCCCGCGTCCACTACGATAGTTGGGACTGGAATCGATAGCAGATACACCAGCAAACCCAGCAAGATGGCAATAATGAGTGGGTTTTTAGTGAGTGTGGTGAGCATGATTTTGCCTGCAGATGTTCCTGAATCAGCCCCTTTCGGAGTTAAGCAAATCACCGCCTGCACATTATAGATAAAGGTAGTAATCGCAACGTACAATGCGGCTAGAGCAATGCCGCGCTCACCATAAGCATTGGCGACATAGGCGATACCAATGATACCAGTATTGGCTCTGAACGACCCTTGTATAATCACGCCTCTATCAGCCGACTTCTTGAACAATGTGCCCACGGAGAAGTAGCTAAATAGGAAGAAAGTGACGCTAGCGATAACGCCAAAGGTAAGAAATTGCTTAGCTGAGGCGAAATCGTGTTCTGACGTCACTATGCTCAGAAACAGCATAGTTGGTAGCGTAACTTTAAAGACGAGTTTAGAAGCAACTTCAATGAAATTATCGTTGATAAGTCCGATGCGTTTGAAGACAACACCAAGAATAATGAGTAAGCAAATAGGACCGGTGATTGAAATCGAAAACAGCAACTGTTCTATCAATAGATCCATGATTTACTTCCATATTGTTAGGGGATGATGTCCAAGTGATTATTTCATAGCTTGTCATACAAATAAATGTAGATTGAAAAATAGTACGACCGTGCTAAATTGAAACTATGCAGAAGAATTGATGATGGTGATTATGAGTAAAGGTCGGCTAACAAAAGATCATATTTTGATGAAGGCATTCGAGATTGCGAGCAGAGATGGACTGGAAAGTCTAACGATCGGTGAGCTGGCCAAGCAATGCAACATGTCGAAGAGTGGTCTGTTTGCTCACTTTAACTCTAAGGTCAACCTGCAAGTTGCCGTAGTTCAACATGCGGATGCCACGTTTCAAACTAGAGTGATTTCTCCTGCTCGTGAATTCGAGCATGAGATGGTAACGAAAAAGCTTAAGCATCTTATCGACAATTGGATGAGCTGGAACCATTCATTTCAAGGGAGTTGCATGTTTATTGATGCGTGGCGAGACAGTCAGCAGGACGAACTACAGCAAGCGCTCAGAAAAGCAATCCATCGCTGGATCCACTATTTGACAATCCAAATACAAAAAGGGGTCGACAGTGGTGAATTTAAGCCGACACTCGATCCGCAACAAGCCGCGTTTGAGCTCTATGGGCACTACCTAAGTGCACATGTATTCTACTCGCTGGTGGGTGAGCAGGAGAGCAGTCAGCGATTTTGGAACAGTGTTGACACCTCTATAAAGTCTTGGTCGATTCCTGAATAACGATTTACATCTGAACAACTATTTAAATGGAGCGGTAATTTAGATTGAGAGACCGAGTAAAACGCTAACTTAAAAAAGCACGGTCGTTCTAAATAGATGCTCAACAACAAAACTATCCGAGGATGACGAGGATAAAAAGGACAGTCAGTCATGAGTGATAAAATCTACTTCAATACATCAAAAAAATTCAGCTTCAAGAAGAAAATGGTCAACTTGACCACTCGAGCTCACCATAAACTCGCACCTAATCATGCTAAAAGTACTGCTAAGAAATTGCTTCTGACGCCAGTGCGTTCAACGCCAAAGAATGCTCAGCCGGAAGGCTTAAGCATTTCGGACGTGACGACCTCTGAAGGTGTGCTGAAGACGTATCGTTTGGGAACTGGACCCGTTTGGTTACTCACACACGGTTGGTCTGGTACTGCGAGCCAATTCTTTCCACTTATGGAGCATATTGCGAGTAAAGGCTATACCGCTCTTGCGTATGACCATCCAGCTCACGGACAAAGCGAAGGCGCTTACGGGCACATCCCCGCCTTTGTAGGTGGTTTGGAAGGCTTGCTCGATAGTGAAAAGGAAGTGGCGGGTTTAGTCGGGCATAGTATGGGTACGGCAGCGGCGATTGAATGTAAGCATGCCAAGCTCCAAGATAAGCCCTTGCTACTTATCGCACCTGTGCTTGATTATCTCGATAACCTGTTTGGCAGCGTGGCGCGTTCCGGGTATTCAATGCGACTTTTTGAGGCGGTTGTTGATGATATTCAATCGCAATATCACTACCCGATCACCTCGATTGACCCATACAACAAGCTAGGTCGCCGCAGCACACCAACAATCATCGTACATGATGAAAAAGACCGATTTACTAATTACTCAGTGTCTCAAAAAGCGGCTGAAGAAATGTCGTTGGTCACCCTGATCACAACGCAGGGTCAGGGACATGGTCGAGTTATGCATAGTGATGAGGCGAAAGCCGCATTTGACAGGCTAACGTCATAATCCTCAGCGATTTGATCAAGGTTACGCTTATGTATCCACAATGTTGATGTGGTTAACGAATTGATAGGTTTGTATTATGTAAATGGTTTGGTATGTGGGATCATGGCCTGGTTCCACTTACATCTTTGCTGAGTGTTGGGTTTTCATCTCAAAACACAATTACAACATCGAGTTAAAACTCACGGTAGTTTCCCTACTTTCAGTAGCTTAGTCATCATTAGTTTAGTGATCGATAGCTTAGTGATGTTTGTGGTTTCTAGGGCGTTCACCTTGAGATAGCCCCTCAAGGGAGCATCCGCCTATTGACTAAAGGAAGCCATAATAATGAATAGAAATGATAGTGTCCCCTTACCCTCCAATACTCGAGAGTGGTTTTTTAACCGCAATAGTTTAATCATTCTTGCTGATATTGTTCTGTTTTACGTCCTCTACTCGACCCTACCTTTTGAACCCAATGTCGTACTTGGTATCAGCATATTGACGTTTATCGCTGTGCTTTGGCTTACAGAAGCCTTACACGTGACGGTCACGGCAGTTCTGGTGCCTGTGATCGCGGTATTGTTCAATGTTTTTGATACTCAGACGGCGCTGAATAATTTTGCTAACTCGATAATTTTCTTGTTCCTTGGTGGGTTTGCTTTAGCTGCCGCTATGCATAGACAAGGGTTAGACAAGGTGGTCGCCGACAAAGTGCTGGTCTTGGCAAAAGGACGTATGAGTGTCGCCGTGTTTATGCTTTTCGGCGTGACTGCATTGCTGTCGATGTGGATCAGTAATACCGCAACCGCAGCTATGATGTTACCTCTCGTGCTTGGTGTACTCAGTAAAGTGAATGAAGAAAGTGGTCACAACACTTATGTGTTTGTGTTACTTGGTATTGCCTACAGCGCCAGTATAGGTGGTATCGCGACTATGGTCGGTAGCCCTCCCAACGCGATTGCCGCGGCTGAGATTGGAATGACATTCACGGATTGGATGGCATTTGGTTTACCGACTGCGTTTATCCTGTTGCCGATAGCGTTGGCTGTGCTGTTTTTTGTGCTTAAGCCAAAACTCGATGGAGAATTTGAGATTAGCCATGAGCCTGTAAATTGGGACAAAGGTAAAATCGTTACTTTACTGATTTTCGCTTTAACCGTGTTTTTCTGGATCTTTAGTAAGCCAATCAACGCTATGTTAGGTGGCTATGCTAAGTTCGATACTATTGTGGCATTGGGTGCGATTGTCGCCGTTAACTTTGCCCGTGTAGTTCACTGGAAGGACATTGAGAAAACCGCTGACTGGGGTGTGCTATTGCTGTTTGGTGGCGGTATCTGTTTAAGTAATGTGTTGAAAGCGACAGGGACTAGCGTGTTCTTGGCGAATGAGCTTAGCGAACTGATTTCTCAGTTTAGTATGCTGTTCATTATCTTGGTGATTGCTGCTTTCGTGGTATTCCTAACAGAGTTTGCGAGTAATACAGCCAGTGCTGCGCTGCTGATTCCTGTCTTCGCCAGTGTTGCCGAAGCCTTTGGTATGTCGCCAGTGATCTTGTCGGTGCTGATCGCTGTTGCCGCGTCATGTGCGTTTATGTTGCCTGTTGCTACACCACCAAACGCAATAGTGTTCGCTTCAGGTTATATTAAGCAGCAAGAGATGATGCGAATAGGTATCTTGCTCAACATTGCTTGTATTGGTGCCTTGACCCTAATTGCAGTGACGTTCTGGGCATAGTTAACGTTAGTTGAAGACTTACAATGAAAACGCCCCTATTCCGATGGAGTAGGGGCGTTGTTGTTAGTTTGAATCACTAAATTTTTGTGATTAGGCAATTGAGCTTATCAAAGATGATCTCTGCACCCAATTTGGAGAGATGGATCCCGTCGTTTTGATACAAGTCGCTGTACCCATATTTCTGGGCGTGTGCTTCAAACGCTTGGTAGGCGTCGACGATTTCAATGCCCGTCTCCCCATGACCGTACATCATTTTAAGCTTTTTGCTGTGCACGCTACTCAATGTCTCTACTGACTGTCTCAAACGTTCGACGGTGCTTGGCTCGTTGCCAAACATCGGAAGCGCGCCAACAGGGTCAATGGCACTGGTCACAACAAGGATCGGCTTAATACCGTGGTGCTGAGCCTGAGCAATCATGCTATTTAGGTTACTGGCTACAACGCCAATGTCGATGCCCCAGTTGAGATCGTTCAATCCGCCAAATAACACAACAACGTCAGGTTTTGCTTCTAGTACCTGTGATTTGAATCGAGACAGCATTCCCGTTGTCGTGTCGCCAGGTACACCACAGTTGGTAAATGAAACGTTGGGGTACTCGCTAATCAATTGACATGACCAGTTTTCACCTTTAGCAAGACCCCAGCCAGCCGTGAGGCTATCACCGAGCAATACGATGTTTTTCATAGTTGTTCTCTTAAGATCGAAAAAGCCGCTCTATAGGAGCGGCTTGGTAATTTTTGAGCGATCAGTTCTTGCTAACGTATTCTTTAAAGCGCGCTTTGGTTTCTGCGTCCGCTTTGTTGTACCAGAACATCAGCATTTCTTCCGCTGTGTTGTCACCAGCGGCTGGAGCGGTTGCCGGCAGCGTAGTTGGCTGTGCCGCGGTAGTAGCCGCCGCTGTTGTGGCTGCTGCGGTTGTTGTCACGACAGCTGCTGTTGTAGCAACAGTAAGTGCTGCTACACCGCCTTTGCGGTTGTAGTCATCAGCTTCACGGTTATAGTCGCGACCGATTTGCATACCATCTTTGATAAGTTTGTCTTCAACCACAGGGACAACTTGTTCGTTCTTATCAGTCAGCGACCACTCTAAGTTATCAATGTTTTTCTGCGCTTGGCGAGCGTCTCGATACGTTGGGACATTCAGGGTCAATTCAGCATCTGTTGCTTCAAAGCGGGCGATGATGGCTTTGCTAGAAATCACTTTTCTTTCATCGCGATTCACATCGAAGAAAGGTTCATATTTAAACACGATTTGATTGACGCCATCTGGTAGCGTGGCTGTTTCACCGGATGAGAAAAAACCGCTTGAGTCTGTGGTTGGGTCGCCTGCATTGACAGAAAGAAGATCAACATTGTCAGGTATTTTGATGGTCACGTCAGCCATCGCAAGGCTACTACAACCGACGAGTAGCGCAGCAGCAATCAGATTGGATGCTTTCATTATTATTTCCCTAGCAGAATATGTGAATCATGGTGTGTTCAAGTGAACTAAAGATGTTTACGTTGAGGTTAGCTCAGTTTTCGGTTTCTAGCTTGCCTAGGTTAGCGACACTTTGCAATCTTGTGATGCACGGGTTGGTTGAATTTCTTTAAAAACTGACATTGGCGTGGATTACTCGGTGCTTTATTGTGCTTTTAGTTTATAAAAATTGCTAATTCGCTGTTTATGTTGTGAATATAAAGCAATTTAACTAAGTTAAGGCAACCAATATCCTCTCAAATGCAACAGGTGACTTAGTTGTGAGGCGATGAAAATTGCTAACGAAACCGGACAATACCACGTAAATTTAAATCGCTTGGCTGCTAATGGTTTCTATATGCAAATCGAATAGGTTGGCTTGGCGATGAAAATTGAATCTAGTAGCATCGCCCCCCAAGCGAGAATCGTTTAACGAGCACTGAATGGCCCAAGACAGCAGATGGGTTAAATGAATGGAATCTCAGTGCGATTGTAGTCAATCCTATTGTACTTAAAGAGATTTCATTTGAAGATGTCAAAACGTCCTTTGTCCTTGATCTTGGCCGCGCTGTGTTCGGCGTCTCCTGCCATGGCACAAGACTCAACAGCCACTGAAAAGCAGAAGCCTCAGGCGGAAACAACCCTAGTCAAGCCTGAAGAATCTACCAAGGCTGAAGAGGAATCAGAAGCGCTCCCAGATAGAAAGTTTGCGGCTTTCCCTGTTCCAATTACCGATGATGCGCTGGGCGTAGGCCTAGGTGTAAACGCGATGTACATTCACGATCGTGAAGAAGGTGCAACCAATCCATCGACCAGTATGTTCTATGGTCAATATACAGATTCAGACAGCGGTATGGCCATCATTGGCCACGAGCACGTGTTCGCCCATGATGCTTGGCGTGCAGGATTCTATGCTGGACACTTCAGTCTAAACCTTAAGTACACAGGTCGTATCGGTGCTCAGCTTCCGAAAGCCGCCCAATACGCGTCTTATTCCAACTTTGTCTACGGTGAAGTTCGTAAGCAAATTGTCGATGATCTGTATTTTGGTGTTCAAGGGCTGTGGAGCGGCGGCAATGCTGAGCTCAATGAAAAAACCGATCCAGCGATAAAGAAAGCGTTTGAACAAGAAATGAGTGGCAGTAACCACGCTATTGGCTTTCTTATGACCTATGACTCAAGAGATAACATGATGGGGGCGACAAAAGGTCTCAATGTTGATCTGAGCACACTTCATTACTCCAAAGATAAACGAACAGGAAAGCCATTTCATCGTTTAGATGCTGAGGTTAGTCAGTATTTTCCAATTGGTGATGATGTCTTAGCATATCGAGTGATTGGTAAGGAAATGCTGGGTGACGCACCGGAGTATGAGTTTGTGACGCCTGATTTACGCGGTGCGGACTGGAACAAGTATCGAGGCAGCTCAGTATATCAAGCTGAAGTGGAATATCGCCACAAGTTTTCTACTTTGTGGAGCGGCGTCGCCTTTGCTGGAGCCGCTGTGGTACGCAATGAAGACCGCCAATTTGCAAACTCAGTCAAGTCAGAAGTGATCCCGTCAGCAGGTATTGGTGTCAGGTATTTACTTAATGCCAAAGAGCGATTTACTGTAGGTGTCGATGCTGCGGTATCGAAAATGGGTAACACTAGCTTCTATATTCGATTTGGAGAAGCGTTCTAACTGCGTACTAATCGCCATCCTGATACTTGCAAATAATCATTGTGAATGAGTGGGTTGTGAGCATTTGTGGTGCTTATATTTAGGTGCAATTTATGTGCTATTGTTTTACGATGGTACGCCTGTTAATTAATTAATCAAAGGGTTGAGTATGCTGAATATTGAACAGCTAGTGGCATTCGTCGCTGCGGCAGAGCAAGGTTCATTTTCTGCGGCCGCGAGGCATCTTGGTAAGAGTCAAAGCTCTGTAAGTATCGGAGTGAATAACCTTGAGCTCGATTTAGGCATTACGCTTTTCGATAGAAGCACAAAATATCCTAAGCTTACCCCGCAAGGTGAGCGCATGCTGGCACAAGCGAAAGTGTTGTTGCGCCAAGCTGAGCGGATCCGTAATTACTCCAAAGCCAGTGTGGACAGCGTCGAAGATACGCTGAAAATTGCCATTGACCCTCTGTTGCCATTCTCGTTGCTGGATTCGGCGATTGAGAAAATGTCGCAGCGTTTTCCATTTACTCAAGTGGATGTATCACGTTTGAGTGCCCACCATCTGACGAGTGCCATTATTAATGATGATGTGGAACTTGGCTTCAACTTGGCGGCGGATGCGGTACCTGAAGGCGTTGACTTTATCTCTATTGCCAACATTGAGTGGGTGTGTATTTGCAGCCCAGATTCCATCTTTGCTGATATGCAGCAAGTCAGCAATGAAACCTTGATTGGTGAAAGACAGATCGTTTGTCGCAGCATGATGCTGAACAAAGTACTCAAGGCTCAAGGCGCATTCTCACAAGATATCTGGCAAGCCGATGATCAAGAAGATGTGATTAAGCTGGTGGAGCAGGGAATTGGTTGGGCAATCGTACCGAGAGACTACATCGTCGAAAAGCAAGCCATGGGCACCTTGATTGACTTTAGACCTGAGTTCCAGCGTTATGAAATGCTCAACTCTGCAGATGTCCTTTGGAAGTCCAATACACGCCTAGGTCCTGCGGCTAAATATCTTTGTGAAATGCTGGGCGTCTTTTAAGCAGAAAGCGCAAATAATCAGTTTAAGCCAGTGACACATCAGCATTAGAAACCTCGCGTTCAACAGCGAGGTTTTTTTGTGTTTGGTCGACTTAGGCTCTAAGTTCGCTTGGAGACAGATACACTAAGTTTCGCCCTTGAAGTTTTGCTTGCTGAAGGTTTTTCAGACCAAGGCTGAGTGTGCCGTCAGCCGATCCCTCTATTGGTGTCGCCCCTATGGAGACGGTACTGACAATGTCAGCTTGGCCAATAACATCCTGATCAATGGCTAATGGGCTTTTTTCGACAAGCTGTCTTAACCATTCGAGTTGCTTTTGCGCATCGATAGAGTTATTGGCGCTAAACAGCAAACCAAAATGACCATTGTTGGTGCGTGCCAGGCAGCGCGATTGAGGTTTCGGAAAACTTCTTTTTATAACGTTAGCAACTTGCTTGATCGCTTTATCACCAATATCGCTACCATAACGGTCATTGATCGTAGTTAAGCCACACACATCGACCACTGCATAAAATAGTGATTCACTATCACTCGCTTTCGTCAGTTCTTGGCGCAAATGATGCTCGTTTTCTAGACCAGTGAGAGGATCGTTCATTGCCACTTGTTTGCTTAACAATAGGTTCGCCAACGCCACTTCAGAAAAGTCACGTATTGCGCGCATGAGTCCTTCGAAGGCGTAGAAAACACTGTTGACATAAATAACCCCTATCAAGCTATCGTGGTGATAGAGGGGAAGGGCGTAGTGTCGTCCGTTTATCTGCAGTTGCTTTGCAAGGGGATCGTACTCGTTGCTGTAAAGGTAGTTAATGCCACGGGATTTAAAATACGCTGGCAACTTGTCGAGTTGGTAGCTGGCTTTGGTATTGCCGTGATAATCGATAGTATTGAACTGGTTTGCCTTTTCATCATATAGGCAAAACTGAACCCCACCGTGGTAGGTAAAGCGATCAAAGATATGTTTCAAGTCTTGCTTAAAGGCTGCCATGTTTGTCGCTAAAGTCAGTTGAGACAGCCCTAGGTTCAACTGAAAGGTGATGTAGTTGACCGATATAATTAAAAACAGCAGCGCGAATACGACGATGGCCGTTAAAGAAATCTGGTAAGACGTAAACAGGATATCAGTTTGACTGGTACCGGACACGACGACCCAGCCAATTGGGTTTCGAGCATCGAAAATGCTTTTCTTTAGTTCGCCATTGTAAAAGTAGTCATAGCTGCCACGTGTTCTCCCTGCGTCAACCTGCTCCTTCAGCCCACCTTGATAGCTAATCGAAGAGGTACCAATGCGGTTTGGATTGGGATGAAATACCAATTTCCCCGTCATACTGTCAATGACAAAGACATAACCGTTATTCAGTGTTTTTAGGTTCGATAGATATTGCGTGGTGTGCTGAACATCCACTTCAAACCACACTTCGATTGGGCTGTGATACTGAACCTGCTTGATGGCAAACACCCAAATCCCATCGGATTTTTGATATAAAGTTGAGACGGCGTATTGTCTGGTAAACCCATCAAAGGTATGCCACTCAATATTGCGTTTGCTGTTTGTAGTGAGCCGGTCATCGTTAAAGTTTGCGTATTGATCTGCTCGTCGATCATAAACCGCAACGCTTTTGTACAAATAACTGTTGGCAAGTATTTGGTTGGCAAGAGGCGCAAAGTTAGTTGTACCGACTTGCTCTTGTAACAGATCTACCTTTGCAAAAGTCGCTTCGATTTGCGACCAGATTAAGGCTGTCGCCACCTTTACATTATCTTGAGATTGAGATTTCGCCAGTGACTGAGAGTGCAGATAGTGCTGATAGGAGAGATAAATGAGCACCGCAATCAACACAAAAGTGAGCGGTTTAAACAGGCGGAGCAACAGCTTAGGTAACGACATAACATATAAAACAAATTGAACACTACGTCATTACTATCACTGATTATGGAGTGCTTTTAAAGACTTAATTGGTTTATTAATAACTCAGATCAATTCAAATAAAAAAGAGCTCAACAAGTGAGCTCTTTGTGGGTGATTAACGACCAATCTAGTGGCAATGTTGTCAGTTAAGACTGAGCGGAATAATGCAAAATGGCCATCGACATAGGCGCTTGCAAGATTTCCCCTTCAGCATGACCGACTTCAGCATCTGAGATATGGGTATCGCAGATGGTTTTCCAAACTTGATTGCGGTCATTCGGCAAAGAGAAACGAGCCGGAGCTTTGGTTTGGTTGATGAGATAGACCAGTTCGTCACCCTCTTCACCAATGCCGATGTGCAGAGCGACACTGCTTAGTCGGTTCCAATCTTCCATGCTCATTAATTTGCCGTCGACGCGACTCCAAAAAATGCGGTTGTCGTTGCGTTTTTCACCGCTAAAGGCGCGGATGAACGGTACCATATACTCTTGGCGTGCAGCCAGCATTTCCGAAAGCCACTGTTTGAAATGCTGTTTAGCTTCACTGGTTTCCCAATTGAGCCAACTTATTTCGTTGTCTTGGCAGTAGGCGTTGTTGTTGCCTTGCTGGGTATGCGATAGCACATCTGCAGTAAGGATGTGTGGGATACCAAACGAGAACAGCAAAGTAGCCATGAAATTGCGTTTTTGCTTCTCACGGGTAGCGAGGACAACAGGGTTGTCCGTTGCGCCTTCTACGCCATAGTTGTTTGAGCGATTGTCTCCGTGGCCGTCTCGGTTGTTTTCACCATTGGCTTCGTTGTGCTTATGCTTGTACGAGACAAGATCTTGCATGGTGAAGCCATCGTGATAAGTGATGTAGTTGACGGTCGACTTATACGGCCAATTGGCAGCGCTATACAAATCGCGGGAGCCCATTATACGCGTCGCAAACTCTTTCAAGTAACCTTGATCGCCACGCCAGAAGCTACGTGTGATATCACGCAAACGGTCATTACATTCATTCCAGCCAAATGGGAAGTTTCCGACTTGATACCCGTTTGGCCCGATATCCCAAGGCTCGGCAATCAATTTGGTCATCTTGAGAATAGGATCCTGAGCGACCGCGCGGAAAAAGGCCGCTTCACGATTAAAGTGATCACCGTTACGACCCAGTGTTGCCGCCAAATCGAAGCGGAATCCATCGACTTTAAACTCTTGTACCCAGTAACGCAGCGTGTCCATGACTAAGTTGAGCGCTGGCTGATAATTGAGATCGACGGTGTTGCCACAACCGGTGTAGTTCGCGAAGTACTCGCCATGGCGAAGGTAGAATTTAGAATCTAAAGCTTTTAAGTTAAAGACCGGACCTTGATCGCCACCTTCAGCAGTGTGGTTGTAGACCACATCAAGAATCACTTCGATACCTGCTCTATGCAGTTCACGAATGGTGGTTTTGAGCTCTTCCACCGCATCTTGGTGGGCATAGCGTGGATCGGGAGCCATAAACACATAAGGGTTGTAGCCCCAGTAGTTCACCTTATCCATTTGTAGAAGATGAGGCTCGTGCATACAAGCAGCAATTGGAAGTAGCTGAAGGGTATTGATGTTCTGCTCTTTGTAGAATGTGAGCATGGCATCACTGACCAATCCAAGATAGGTGCCACGCTCTGAAGTAGGCACTTGCGGGTTGAGTTTAGAAACCCCTTTTACATGAGTTTCAAATAACACCATCTCTTCACGAGGAATGTTGGGTGATCTTACTTGTTGCCAGTCAAAGGCATCATCAACGACCACGCAAGTCGGCAGTTTAAAGCTTTTTTCAGCTGAAAATGGTGGAACATAATGCAGTGCTTTGTCTAATGCTTTTGCGTAGGGATCGGCTATGTACTGACGTTCTTCGCACGATTCTATGACAAAACCATAACGTTGCCCGGCTTTTATGCCGCTAAGGTGAATATGCTTGATTCCGGCATAATTGTTAAAAAGTGGGAACAACTCTTGTTTGTCGTTGTCATCATAGAGAGCGAGATAAATAGCCTCACAATCGGGTGCATGAATAGCAAAGTTACAACCGGCTTCATCCAGTGTTGCACCCAGCGGATAAGGGCTAGATTGATGTTGCGTCATAGAGATTTTTTCTATTTGTTCGTGAATGACATTAATCTTACTTTCACTAGTTAATAGCTTTGTAAACTTTAGGTCAAGCGAAGATCACAGAAATTTAAATGTAATTTAATTTCAGTTTTCTTACCTAAAAGTTAAAAATAGTGATGTAAAGCATATTGTGCGCGTCAAAACATTACTCCCATCTATGCTACTCCCCCCTTGAATTGTGATCTGCCCTAAAAAAACGCCATACGGTTATTTTTCTACTCCTTTCTCATCCCCCTTAACTATCTATAGGGTGGAGGACGCTTCCATTACACGACTTCGTTAATCTGCAATTGTTCAATCAACTCGGGACCCTAACCGATATTTCAAGTCTGAGACACTTCGGTACTGCCTCTGAAGCGTTTTAGAAACAAAGAAATTGAATATAACAATAAGTTAAACGGAGTTTTCTAAATGAAAAAAGTAAGTGTAATTGCTGCTGCGGTGGTAGGTGTATTGGCTGCTGGTACTGTATCAGCTGCACAAGTGGATTATCACGGTTATTTCCGTGCAGGTTTCGGCGCAAACGCTGATGGTGGATCTCAATACTGTTACGGTAATGGCGGCCCAACAACTTTTGGTCACGCTGTTGGTCGTCTAGGTGATGAGTGTGATGTGTACGGTGAGTTAGCTCTTAACGTAAATGAAGCGTGGACTGCGCAAGATGGTGGCACTTTCAACCTACATACTTTGCTTGCATTCGGCACATACGAAGATGGTGGCCTTGACTACCGTGGCAACTCATTCCAATCTATCGGTCGCGATCCAGCTGACCCGTGGAGCGGTCAACGTGCGTCTTTCCGTGAAGCTTGGGCTGACTACAGCATGGCTAACGGCATGAAGCTTTGGGCGGGTAACCGTTACTACGGTCGTAAAGACATTCATATCCTAGATATGTACTACGTAAACAACTCAGGTAACGGTGTTGGTATCGAGAACATCGATCTTGGTTTTGCTAAGTTCCACGCGGCTGCAGTGCAGCACAAGTGGAAAGCGCCTGTGATGAAAGATGTTGGTGGCGAACTAGTTCCAGTAGAAGGTACACAGGTTTATTCAACGGCCAACACATTTGACCTTCGTTTAACTGGTATTGAGACCAACGAAGGCGGTAGCATGGAGTTCATTCTTCTTGGTGCTCAGCCATCTCACACAGATGCACAAAAAGACCAAGAGAACAACCCAGACGGCAATTTTGGTGACTACGGTCTAGACAAGTTTGGTGTCTCATTCACTGCTGAACATACGCAAGGTCACAGCCTTGGTTTCAACAAAGCAGCTGTTCAAATCTCTACTGAAGGCTACGCATGGGCTGGTTTCGTAGGTAACCACCTAGGTGATTCTTACAACATGGAAACGGGTCAAGAAGGTCGCAAATCTTACCGCTTCATCGATTGGGGTGTGGTAGAAGGTGAGAAGTGGAACCTAGGCTACTCGTTCGTATATGCTCAACTTGATAAAGGCACAGATGGTGACGATGCAACGGCTATGAGCATCGTAGCTCGTCCAGGCTACAAGTGGTCTGAGACTATGAGCACTATCTTAGAAGTTGGTTACTTCCAGCAAGACTTCGGTGCTGACTGGGGTGCAGAGAAGCAAGACCTGAACAAAATCACTATCGCACAACAATGGCAAGCGGGTGACAACTTCTGGGCTCGTCCTGCAATTCGCGTATTCGCAAGTAAATACAGCGGTGACTTAGCCGTTGAGAAAAATGATCTAATGTTTGGTGCTCAGGTTGAAGCCTGGTGGTAATCTAGCAACCTAGTATCTTTACATACTGTGTAAAAACATAGCCAGTGTAAAAGCTGGCTATTTCTCTTTAAGGTGATTCTATGAAACGGATGTTAATTTCTTCTCTTGGGCTGATGGCACTGTTAGGGTGTTCAAGTGCTGTCGATGTATCAAACCAAGCGAGCTCAGTCGAGTTGTCGGCTATTTCTGCAACGAGCTCAGTACAGTGGAATAATGTATCTGTTCCATCTGCATTTACCTTTGAGTTCAATGAACAAACGCAAAGACTTAGCAACGGTGAAATTAGTAGTCGTATAGCAGGCTTTTCGTTCGAGCCAGTTGGACAAACCGTTAGCATAGCGCTTACTGCGCCAATGAAGAATCTTGAAGTATTCGCGCCAAGCCTTGCATTGTACGATCAAGATTACAACTTACTGAAAGTGTTTAACTCTAAAGCGTTTGATTATGATAGAAATGACTTTATTACCGGCGAAGCTTTAGCCGGAGAAGTCTCTGTCACGTTGCCACTTTCTACTACGCGTGTAAACGCTATTATTTTCACAACAGACGCGGATACTGCCAAGACAACGACTGTTATCCATCCTGCTAAAGCGATGGCGATTGCGAAGCGCAATGAGCCGCCGATGATTGCCGACCCAGTAGTCAGCCACAGTCAGAGCGGCTTAGTGAATGTTAAACTATCGACTCCAAGTTCATTCTCGCTGCTGCCAAGTTCAAACAAAGCACCAGCAACACCAGCCGAAGCAATTGATCCGAAGTTAAATGCAACTACTGCAACAGCAGCTGCAGCTGGTACAGCAGCCGCAGTAAGCAGTGTGACTGCTCAGCCGGAAACGTCGAATTATTACTTCACTTCAATAGAAGCGGCAGTGAAAGCAGATGATATTCCAAAAGCACTTGCATTACTTGAAGAAGCCAAAGCACTGAATATTGAAGGTGCTCAAGAGATCTTCGTTAAAGCGATAAATGCAAAATAGCACATTCATAAAATAGTTATTATTAGCCCTGAAAATGATTTGAGATAATTTATCTCTCAATGTTTTCGGGGTTTATATTTTTCTCCGCAACCATACCGCTCTCAGGTTCACATCCAATTAACCTCAAAAAGTGACATTGTTCAAATAGCTGACATTTGTTACTCAAGAGCTGTTTCACCTAGAAAGTGTGACTCAAGCCGTTTTTTACTGGCATCATTCTGGTTTTTCCGTGCTCAACGTCAAATTTCATTCCGTAATGAAAATGAAAGTTCCAAAACCGTAGCCAAGTACTATTGATGAATAAGGGGAGGTGCTTAGAAGTACTGCCACTATTATCAATAACAGCCCCTATTCCATCAAAATACACATCATTATTCTCCTCTCCGACAACTTTCTCACCACATCTTACATTCTGCTGCCTTTTTGAATGTCGATTGAGAAATATAACGATAAAAATCGGAGTTAATAATGAAAAAATTATGTTTAGTCGCTGCAGCTGTTTCTACTGCACTTGTTGCTGCGCCGTCTTTCGCTGTGGATTATTTTGGTTATTTTCGTGCGGGCACTGCGCTTAGTTCAAACGGAACTGGCGATGCCAACTACGAGAAGCAAAAAGTGGGTCGTCTAGGTAACGAGAACGACAACTACTCAGAGTTCGGTTTTGGTAAAGATCTAAAAACGGGTGAGCAAACGTGGCGCGTGGAATCGATGATTGCTTCTGGCAACAGCGGCACAAATGGCTGGCAAGATGGTGACTTCAACGTCGCACAGTATAACGTTCAAGCGACGGGTCTGTTCAGTTCAGACAAAGAAGCGACCGTATGGGCTGGTAAGCGTTACTACCAACGTCGTGACGTACACATCACGGACTTCTACTTCTTAAACACATCTGGTACTGGTGGTGGTATCGAGAACATCTCTGTAGGTAATCAAAAACTGTCGCTTGCGCTTGTTGAAGACAGTAGCTCAAAGCAAAAAACGCTTGATGGCAAACAGTGGGTACAAAAGCCTGGTACTAACCCTGGTGTTGAAGGTAGCTGGGAGCAGCAAGATAAATACAAAGAAGATGAAGTCAAAGGTTACATCGCTGACGTACGTCTAGCGAACATTAACCTTTGGGAAGATGCAACACTAGAGGTTGCAGGTGCGTACAACTTCTCAACGGGTACTGCCTCAGGTAATACCAACGTACAAGCCGATGATGGCGCATTGGTTACCGCTATTCTTCACCAAAATATGGAAGCCGGCTTTAACCAAACGGTTGTGCAATACGGTAACAGCGCGTACGGCGCACAAATGGCCGACCTTGGTAACGGTGGTAATTTCGATCGCCGCGACGGTGCGAACAACGATGCACAAGGTGTTCGACTATTGAACTGGGGTGTGATTAGCCTAGGTGAGAAGTGGGAAATGGGTCACCAATTCCTTGCTGCACGATCGACAGACGCGGCAATTTCAGCGACGAACCGTGCTAAGACTGACCATGATTTGTTCTCTGCGGTAATTCGCCCAATGTACCAATGGACTGACACAGTGCGTACGGTATTTGAAGCGGGTACTTACGTTGAAAACTACAGCAATTACGGTAATAAAAAAGGCAGCAAGTTGACGGTTGCGCAGGCTTTTTCTATGGGTGAAGGCTTCTTTGCTCGTCCTGAAATTCGCGTATATGGCACTTATCTAAATGATCGTTCGGACAGCGCACAGCTTGCAGACAAATCAAAGAAAAACGAGTTCCTTGTAGGCGTACAAGTAGAAGCGTGGTTCTAACGTTTTACTCATTAATTTAATAGACGAAGGGCGAAGGTGACTTCGCCCTTTTTTGGAGACGAACATGATCAAACTATCGACGACCCTGATTAGTAGCTGCTTGTTACTCGCTGGATGTCAAAGCACTGAAGTTGTCGAGCAAGCGCCGCTTCGCTCTCAGGCAACGATTTTCGATCCCGCTAGCCTTAACATGCTGGCTATGAAAGCACCGAGTGAACAGACATTTCGAATTGATGAGAATAGCCAGCGCTATGTCATAGACGGTGTTGAGAGTCCAGTTGCAGTCGTCTCACTACCCCTAACTTCAGGTGCGCTCGATATTACAATCACTAGCCTGATATCTTCTTCTGCCTTTGCTCCTTATGTGGCAGTTATCCGTGATGATGGTAGCGTGGTTGAGCAATATGATTTGAATGAGTTTGAGTATCTGCCTGCACGTTTTCACTTGGGAAATCGATTAGCTCTTAACTTCACGTTTGTTGCGCCAAGTGCAAACTCAAAGCTCATGCTGGTGGTGTACACCAAACCGGAAGCCGCGACTCGCAGCGTGACGGTAACTCATCCAGCAAAACTTGATGCTAAAGCTCGCGGGAACTATTTGCCTGAGGTGAAAGATATTCAGGTACCTTTTAGTGATCAAGGTGAGGTTATTATTGCCATTGATGGCCGCAAGTCACAGGCCAATCCAACCCCAAGTGATGAACAAGTCACTCAGAGCAAGGTCATTGCGGCAAAAGCGACTCAAGAATCGAGTGAGTTTTATCGTCAAGCGATCACCCATGCAGTTGATAACAACCAGTTAAAAAAAGCAGTGAGTTTACTCGAAGAGGCTGAGTCACTTGGCGTGGAGGGTGCGCGCGAGGCGTTCAACAAAGCGGTGAATGCTGCTGCTTCGCAGTAAAACGGAAGAATAATTGACCGATTAGTGTAAAAGCGTGGTGTTGATCGACAATCGCACTTAATTGTTGGCGCAATCAGCCGTTACTATAGAGAGTAACCGTTACCACAAAAGCCACTCAATTATGTCGACACTTACCATTGCTATTGGCGCTACCAGCTTGTCACTGTTGCTGGTGTTCGTCTGGATGTTCTCGCTCTCACTGCGCAAGAAGCGTATGGAGGAAGAGCGTCTTGCGCGAGAGGCCGCCTATCGTCGAGCGATGGAAAAAGCGCGTCAGCAAGAGAGGCAAGATCGCGTCTTCAAAGCCGAGACCGGTCATGTACCAACCATTCTCTATCTCGCCAAAGAAGCAGAGAGAAGCAAACCTAACGAAGCGCTATATTGGTATCACAAAGGCGCAGAGCTCGACAATATTACCTCAATGTACGGCATTGTTCGCCTTAGCGACAAAAAGCGCGAAGACCTCGTTCTTCGCGAACAAGCCAATTATTGGCGATTATGTATAGCGGGTGCAGAAGGTGACGTTCACGCTAAGTTTGAAGCTGCGAAAGCGCAAATATTTGGTCAAGGTGTTGAGCGCAATATCCCAAGAGGCGTCGCTAAAATTCAAGAGGTCGCTGAAGAAGGCAACCTTGAAGCGATTCTGTTTATGGGAGATTGGAGCATTTCTCCCGAGAACCCTGTACCGTCACCAAAGCAGTCCACCCAGTGGTTTGAAAAAGCCGCGGACAAACAAAGCGAAGAAGGAATGACCAAGCTTGGCCTCAACTTCTTAAATGGCGTTGGCGTGGAGCAAGACGGTCAGCGCGCATGTTACTGGCTTGAACGTGCGGCCGAAAAGGGCAACGTCGAAGCGATGTATTTTGCCGGTGAAGCGTGGCGTGATGTAAAACCGAATGGCGCAGCTATCGCTTATATTTGGCTATTTATGTCTGCGTACATGGGCTATGAGCCCGCTAAATCGGCTCGTGATGCAGTGGGCAGCACGTTGGGCGTTGATTCAGTGGTTGGACTGCAGTCATTGGCTAAGCCTGTTTTGAAAAAACTGCAGTTTGGTCCCGTCGTCAAACACTCGTTGATTCGTGCCCTAAACAAACTCTACAAACGGGAGTTACCTTTATTTGGGTTAGTACAGGATGGAGAGCAGGAACCGGCCTCTACAACTCAAAACGAAGTGTCGCCAGAGGCCAAGCCTAGCGAGGCTGAGAGCACTATCTCTTCAAATATTGAGGACGCTACCGAGGACACGGCAAGCTCATACAGCTACTCCAGTTATGATACTCACTATTCACAATAAAGTAGTCTTTACTCAAATTTGGTCTTTCGACTTATCACATATGACCTTAATGAATCACATGTGAATTTCTGTTTCACTATTGTTATTTTTACCTTTCCTTAATGTTCATTTGAGTTGTTTTATGGACTACTTTGGTGTGATCGATATCACTCAATGTTTGTCTTTGACACTTCCATGACAAAAACAATGTTCAAAAAAATATTCTGAGCTCAGTTTCGGTGTGACCTTCAAGGATGCTTGGCAGTGGCCTTGTCGTTCGCACATTAAATCCGTGCCATTTTTGGCATTCCTGTTCTATACGGAGCTCTTTAATGAAAACTTTTAAAATGACATTAGCAGCGGCACTCGTTGCTGCAGTAGCACTTCCAGCAAGCGCAAACTACGTTGACGTTCGTGGCGCTTACAACACAGAAGCAAAAACTTATGAAAGCCGTGTTCGCACAGGCATGGGCTTTGCTGAAGATTGGGAAATTCACCTAGAAGGTACTCAAGGCCACGGCGATAGCGCGTTTAGCCAAGACGACCACAAAGTAGCAGCGTTCGAGACCGAGCTAAACTACAACTACGCAATCAACGACAACGTAACTCTAACTCCGGGTTTCGTTTACTGGAACGGTACTAGCCACTCAGAATACCGTCCTTACCTAAAAGCGACTTACGCAACAGGTAACTTCTACACGGCTGCACGTTACCGTTTCCAAGCGGCAACTGACGGTGTTGAGAACACAAACCAAGTTGACGCATGGGTAGGTTACAACGTTTCAGACTTCAACCTAGAATATAACCCAGCTTACATCGCACAAAACAACGGCGGTAAGATCAACAGCGATCTTTCTCGTGCAGACAGCAAATGGGAACACACGTTCCAAGTTAAATACACTGGTTTCGACACGTGGGCACCTTACCTAGATTACCAAATCCTAGACAAGACTTACGTAAGTCAAAACGCTGAAGTGAAAACTGAAAACCGCGTTCGTGTGGGTGTAACGTTCAACTTCTAATCTGATTTAGTCAGAGATAACGAATTGAATATCGAAACGCCGCACATGCATTGAGCGGCGTTTCTGTATTTTTGGTTCAGTAAAACTAATCAGTTTGCTATACATGACGCTTTTCCAATAGCGACTTCACTAGACGCTGTATCCAAGTTAATGCTGAATTACGTGCCATTTTGCTCGGCCAAACCATATAAGTGTCAAAGGTTTTAGTCTCAAAAGGGAACGGTAGTGACTGTAAGTGGAACATCTCACCATACTCCTCAAATAACGTCTCAGGGACGGTTGCAATTGCCTGGGATTGAGAAATAGAAGGCAACATGCCTAGTAGTGATGAATGTTGGCTGTGGGTACGCCTAGGAGGCAAAACATCGCTGACTAACCATTCAACAAAAGTGAGATTATCGCGACGAATGTTTAGCAGCGCATGGCTTTCCTCCATGTAGACTTGTTTGGTCATTTGGCCATTCTTGAGTCGAGGATGATGCTGACTTGCAATGCAGACTAGACCGTCGCTGTGCAAAAGCTGTGACTGAAAAACGCGACCGTCAGGTGGGGCTACGTCAATGACAAGATCGACTTTTTCGAGCCTTAAGTCCTCATAAATACGTGCATCATTGGGAGGTAGCTCTTTTAGGATTAAAGAGATGCCTGGGTACTTGTCAAGAACATGGAGCTGTTTTTGAAGCCGCAGTAGAGCCGCTTCATGGCAATAGATTACAAAGCTTCGCCGGCTAGTGAGTGGGTCGAAGCTGTCCAACCCTTCCATTACCTTATCGATACCCAACAAGTGTTCATGTATGTGCTCGTACAAGTCGACCGCAAACCTTGTCGGTTTAATGCCTCGTCCTGTTCGGGTAAACAGTTCACTGCCAAGTGCGCCTTTTAGTCTTGACAGTGCGTTACTGACTGACGATTGTGTTAAATCCAATTCTTCAGCTGATTTAGTGACAGACTGTGTTTCATAGGTCGAGACAAACACTCGCAACAAGTTGAGATCGAACTTCTTGCTATTTTGTTTATTCGAAACCATAGTGCTTCCTTGTCAATTTGTTGTAATGGTTGGATAGCCGATATGAATGGCTCGGTTAGTCCAAGTTCTTCTTAAATCTTAGCGCAGCTACAACAATACCGATGAAGGTAAATCCAGCCAGCCAAAGTGTATCTCGCCATACGTCTGCTAAATCAGCACCGCGTAAAATAATTCCTCGAATCATGCGCATAAAGTGAGTGGCCGGTAAAGCTTCTGCAATCCACTGAGCGGCAGTGGGCATGGCTTCGTAGGGGAACATAAAGCCAGAGAGTAGAATGGAGGGAAGCAGAATAAACACGGTCATTTGCATCGCTTGTAGCTGGGTCTGAGCGATGGTTGAAATCACCAGCCCTAAGGTGAGGCTAGCGGCAATAAACAGTAAGCTACCGAGTAGTATCTGGCTGATTTGCCCATTAATGGGAACGCTGAAAATGAGGTAGCCCAAGCCTAAAATAATGAAAATTTGGATAAGACCGATGAAGATATAGGGCACGATTTTGCCAATCATCAATTCAAGCGAATGGATCGGCGTGGTGATAAGTAGCTCTAAGTTGCCCCGCTCTCGTTCGCGCACGATGGCCGCGCTGGTAAACAGGATCATGGTCATGGTCAATATCACCCCAAGCAGACCAGGCACGATGTTGACCGCAGAGCGCTGGCTGGGATTATATAGCAAGGTTGCTTCAAAAGTTTTGGTTTGGTTGGGCTGATACCCTGCGATAGCAAACTCCGCTATCGGCATAGTTTGCAGTGAGAGTAAGGCTGCACTTACCATGGTATCAGAACCATCCACAAGCCACTGCCCAAGTGTTTCTTGGTGCGTGATACGCTGGGTTAGGTTGGTTGGTAATATTAATGCGGCGCGCACGACGCCTTCTCTAATCGCCGTTTCTGCTTCCTTTACGGTGGCGTATTGAGCTTTGACATTCACCACTTGAGTGACTTTGACGGCTTCTACAATCACCCGACCAGGCGCTGACTCACTTTTATCCACGATAGCAACCGGTATATTGCGGACGTCCGTGTTCATGGCAAAGCCAAACAGAATAAGCTGAATGAGTGGGATCATAATCACCATGCCAAAGGTGATGCGATCGCGTGAAAGCTGGCGGATCTCTTTCACCATAATGGCGCTCATACGAGTGAAACTTTTCATTGTCGGCCTTCTCCTGTGACAGAGACAAAGACATCTTCGAGGCTAGGTCTTGCTGGTGTGAGTTCGCAATTTTCTAGCTCGGGAAATGTGTTAATGAGCCACTTAATGGGATCGGTAACTTGCTGGTAGATGAGTACACGCAGTCGAATACCAAGCTGAGCGGCAGAGCGTACTTCTGGGCATGCAATGAGGCGTTCTTTTAACGCTCTAAGATTCGAGGCTTTTACTTCAATGATGTTGACACCCATGTTGTTCATTAGGGTTTCTGGTTCGCCATCGGCGCGCATCTCACCGGATTCCATAATGGCTAAGCGATGACAGCGCTCGGCTTCATCCATGTAGTGAGTGGTGACCAGTATCGTGGTGCCTTGATCACTTAGATCAAACAGCTGTTCCCAAAAGTCGCGACGATTCTCAGGATCAACGGCGGATGTGGGCTCATCTAAAAACAACAACTCGGGGCGATGCATGGTGGCACAAGCGAGAGAAAGTCGCTGCTTTTGTCCTCCGCTCATGCCGCCGACTCGCTGCTTTTGGAGGTTAGTGAGCCCATAGATGGTCATCTGCTCGGCGATTCGCTGTTTCAGCAAAGCCCTATCTAAGCCAAATATCTGGCCTATGAACTGAAGGTTTTCAAGAACGGTCAAATCATCATAGAGAGAGAATTTTTGCGTCATGTAGCCAATTTTAAGCCTGAGTGCTTCAGATTGTTCGGGGATCTGTAAGCCGAGCACATTGACCTCACCTTCGGTGGGTTTTAGCAAACCTGTGAGCATGCGAATTGTCGTGGATTTACCGCATCCGTTTGGCCCTAAAAACCCGTAGATACTGCCTTTAGGCACAGAGAGGTTAATTCCGTTGATGGCGGTAAAGTCACCAAACTTTTTGACCAAGTTGGTCGCTGTTACTGCAATGTCTGTCATCTATTTGAGTCCTTGCAAGTCGACTTGAGCAGGGACGCCAGTCGGCAGGCTTTCTGCACTTGCAGGAAGGTCAATTTCGGCCAAATACATAAGTCGAGAGCGTTCGTCTTCTGTGAGGGCATAGTAAGGCGTGAACGAAGGGTCGGCAGCCACCCAGCGCACGCTGCCAGTTAACACCTCATCGAGACCGTCAACGTGTACATCAACTTGCAGTCCAGGAACGAACTTTACGCGCACAGAAGAAGGAACATAGACTCGGGCATAAGGGATACGATCTGCGAGCACCACTGCAACAAACGCCCCAACGGAAACACGTTCGCCTAGGTTATACGGCAGGCTATCTAAGATGCCATCTCGAGTGGCAGTAATAGTTAACTCATCAAGCTGTTGAGTTTGTAAAGCAACATCGGCTTTAGCGGCGGCAAGCGCGGCTTCTGCTTGAGTAATATCTTCGGGTCTAGAGCCTGCGGTGAGTTTGGAAAATTCCTCATTGGCAGAGTTTAACTCGGCTCTGGCGGTATCACGGCTGGCGACCGCTTGGTCTTTTTGCGATTGGCTGGCGAGTTTTTTTCGCACTAGCTCAGAGGCGCGGGAATAGTTTTTCTGAGCTTCGGTGAGTTTTGCTTCTGCCATATCGACTTGCGCTTTGGCGGCAGCAATGTCTTCCGGTCTTTCACCATTGGTTAGACGCAGTAAGTAAGCGCTAGCTTTAGCCTCTTCGGCGATGGCATGCGCTAGCACGGCTTCTTGGCGTTTAGTATCAAGGCGGACAAGTACATCACCAGTTTTGACACGGGTTCCCTCTCTTACGGGGAGCTCACGAATGATCTCATTAGCTGTGGAAGAAAAAGAAATACGATCTCTTTCCAGTGTGCCTAATGCCTTGCCGTTGTCATCGTTTTGGCAGCCAAGGAGAGCTAAGACTAGTGGAATAATGATTAGCAGTGAACGTTTCATACCCAACCCTTCTATGGAGATCTACTATCAATATTAGAAGGGTGTTGGCTATTTTCTAGCTGAATTTCATCAAGTTATGAAGTCAAGTCGCTTTTTAGCGATTCGGTGACTGGATAGATTTCTTTCGATTAATTTTGTACTTATCTTGCTATGCGATACTGCAGAGCGAGCGTGTTAACAGTGTCTATATCGTGAGTCCAGAATATTGATTGTATTTTCGATAATCTACACTGCCATTATGATCACAACGCCAGCGATTGTGAATTTTACTACGACATAGGCAGAAGAATTTGTTGCGGATGTTTTTAACTGGTTGTTAAACGTAATATAGTTTTTTCTAAATTGTCTGAAACCACATCACGTATTGACACTCTTTTGCCGCTTCTGACTAGTACCTGATATAGGGATTTCGTAGATTATCAATTAGGAACACGGCAAAGGCTGCCACCGCGTTATGGAACACTGCACTATCATGAAAGATCAACTCACAATCTCAATTTCAACGATTAATGGCTCCTCCCACTGGCAGCTAAGTAAATCGATGCGTCGCAGCTTAAAGAGCTTGGCGGGGATCGGGCTGGTGTTAGTGCTAGGGGCCGTGCTACTTATTCAGCACTTGTATCAGGTGGTGGATTACGCGGAGTTAAAGCAGGCGGAGCTTGCCAGTGAATCACAAACGCTTGGGGACGAGTTGGCCAACCTGCAAGATCTTAAGCAGACATTGCAACAAGATCTCTCTGAGCGTGAAGAGCGAATTAGCCTAGTGTCAGAGCGCCTAGCAGATTTGGAAAAGGTATTGGGCGTAGCCGACTCACCAGAGAATATCGACTTAGATTCAAGACTTGATGTAGCGGCGATTCACTCTAACGTGCGTATGACGATGCTCAACCAGATCCCAAGTGGTTCACCGGTGGGTAAAGAGCGCATCTCGTCACAGTTTGGTAAGCGAAAGCACCCGGTGACGGGCAAACTAAAAATGCACCGAGGTATGGACTTTGCGGTCAATACTGGCACAAAAATTTACGCGCCAGCGGATGGCGTGGTTGAAGTGACAAGACGCAGTAAGAAAGGGTCGGGTAACTTTCTTAGGTTGCAGCATTCGTTCGGTTTCTCCAGTTCATACTCTCACTTAAAGGGCTTTAAAGTTCGCCCGGGACAGTTCGTCCGTAAGGGAGAGCTCATTGCCATTTCTGGTAACAGTGGCCTGTCATCGGGTCCACATTTGCATTATGAAGTTCGCTTTGTTGGGCGAGCACTTGACCCTAAGCCGTTCGTGGAGTGGGGCGTAAACGATTTCGAAGATATCTTTAAAAAGGAGCGAGCAATACGATGGGAATCTTTAGTAAAAACAGTGGAACAAAGAGTCGCTCAGCAGCTTCAACTCTCATCGCCAAAGGCTGTGTTATTAGCGGAAAACTCAAACTAGAAAACGACATACAAGTCGATGGTATCGTTGAGGGTCAGTTGCACATTGAAGGTGTGATGGTGGTGGCTGAATCTGGTCGAGTAAAAGGCGAAGTTTATGCTAAGCAATTGATTGTCAATGGCATACTGGAAGGCGATTGCCACGCGGAGCAGATCCAGATTCTGGCAAATGGCCGTGTCAAAGGCAAAGTGTGGAGCAACAATTTAAGCATTGAACCGGGTGGCAAGTTCTTTGGTGAAACCGCTGAACTGCCTGAGAAAGAAGTGGTGACTATAACTAGCCAAGCTAAGAAAGAGGCCAGTACACCATCTCCAGCGTCCAAAAGTTCACCGCAATCTGCATCGGCATCAGGTGCAAATCAAGTGAAACCGGCAGCTAAGCCAGCGGCTAAAGCGGTGAAAACGGCATAGCTCAAAACAATTTTATCGCGCCTCAAGCCTCTATTGAGGCGCCTTTCCTCTTCGATTGACATGTCCTTTTCGCGACGTTCAATACGCTATACTTTGTATTGGGATGTCAGTGCTAACCTATCCTAGTGACGTTGTCACCTATTGTGGGCTGGAACGTTTGGCATACCCAAAATGTCGTAATGTGATCTAAGTAACCAGCCTTTCTTGACCGAAATCAAGCGAGGTTAGGTATAACCATAAAGCACTATTCCAAATGACAGATTTCCCATTAATTTTATGGGATAGCCTTATGCCATTTATTCATCACTGATAAGGCGGAGTATATGTCACCAGAGAAAACTTCACAGAGTCGACGTCGATTTCTTCGCGACGCCGCTCGAACCGCGGTCGGTGTCGGCGCAGCCGCGACCGTATTAGGACTTCAATCCAAGCAAGGACAAGCCAGAACCAGTGGTGGCGTGCCTATTCGTCCGCCCGGCGCATTGGAAGGCAATCACTTTGACCAAGCGTGTTTACGATGCGGTCTTTGTGTTCAAGCCTGTCCTTATGACACACTGAAACTCGCCACATTGCTCTCTCCCGTTGCTTCTGGAACGCCATATTTTACCGCGCGCGATATTCCTTGCGAGATGTGTGAAGACATTCCCTGTGTCGTAGCCTGCCCAAGCGGTGCTCTAGACCATGCGCTGACTAACATTGATGACTCGCGGATGGGGCTCGCGGTGCTGATTGATCATGAGGAGTGCCTCAACTGGCAAGGGCTTCGATGCGATGTGTGTTATCGCGTCTGTCCTCTTATAGATAAAGCAATCACGCTTGAGCCGATTCGTAACCAGCGAACTGGTTATCATGCGATGTTCATCCCTACCGTTCATTCCGATGCTTGCACGGGCTGTGGTAAATGTGAGCAAGCCTGCGTGACTGAGGTACCTGTTATCAAAGTGGTTCCGATTGAACTCGCTAAGGGTTACATGGGGGATCATTATCAGCTTGGCTGGGAAGAACAGGTTGAGCTGCGAGATGGTACCTTCCCTGAAACGCCGGAAATTGCACCAACTGAGCATATTCGCATCAATGACGGGAGAAAATAATGGCTAAGAATCTCGCTAAAGATGCTGGTAATGATGCTATCCGTGAACTTGGCTGGTGGCGCGCTCATCGATTTCTGATTCTACGTAGGTTGTGTCAGTTCTCGATAATTGGCTTATTTATGATGGGGCCTACGTGGGGTATTTTACAGGGCAATTTGTCGTCTAGCATGCTGCTAGGTACAGTTCCGCTGAGTGATCCTTTATTGGTTCTGCAAACATTAGTTACCGGACATTGGCCAGAGGTGAATGCACTAATTGGTGTCACTGTCGTTGTGGTTTTTTATGCGTTGCTAGCTCCTCGCGCGTTTTGCGCTTGGGTGTGTCCCCTAAATATCGTTACGGATATGGCGGCATGGCTGCGCCGTAAGCTGAATCTCAAAACCAGTTTCAAGTGGTCTCCAACAATACGTTACTGGTTGATCCCCGTGATCTTACTTGGCAGTGCGGTATCGGGATCGCTGCTCTGGGCGTGGGTGGATCCTGTCGCGACACTGCATCGTGGGTTGGTATTTGGGATGGGCGCAGGTTGGATCCTTATTGCGTTGGTGTTCTTGTTGGATTTGGTGCTGGTCGAACACGGTTGGTGTGGGCATCTGTGCCCGCTTGGAGCAACTTATGGTGTGATTGGTCGTAAGAGTCCAATACGTATAAAAGCCACTCACCGCGAAGCGTGTACTAAGTGTATGGACTGCTATAATGTTTGCCCAGAGCCGGATGTACTTAGACAGCCACTAAAAGCGGGTGACAAGCGGGTAATGAGTCAGGACTGCATCAGTTGCGGACGCTGCATTGATGTTTGTGTGCCGAAAGTCCTTGAGTTTAAAGTTCGGCCTAACGCGGACTAATACAATAGCGCCAGCCTTGAAGGCTGGCGTTTTTCATAACTCATTGGTTAGATGAAAAAGCTGAGTTAATAACGCGCTTCTAGCGTTACGCCACTAAAGCTGGTGTAGCCGTTAAGCATGATGTGGTAGCGGCCGTTTTTTGTACTCGTTACGGTACAGGTTTCTTGGTTACCGTAGCGATAAGGTCGACATTCCCAACTGCTGAGCGTTGGGGCCGAGCCATAGCGCAAGTACAAATCGGCATCGCCAGAGCCACCTGAAATCGTGACGCTCAAACGCTGTCCAGCAGTGACATCAATGTAATACTGCTTTTGCTCGCCGCGACCGCCAGAAATGTTGCTCACGGGTGTCGCGTTCTTGAGTTCACCATCTGGTGTCTGGCCGCCACAATCGTTGCCGCAACCGCTATCGGTGAGGCTGTAAACCAGTTTGTTCACGGTGCCATTGGTATCGCTTATCTTGTTGATGCTCGCACGCTCACTGATTTTAGCGGCCACTTGAGCGGGTGAGAGTGACCCGTTTTCTTGCAAATACAGTGCTGCGACACCAGCGACATGCGGCGTTGCCATCGAAGTGCCACTAATGGTCTTGTAGCTGTCGTCATACCAAGCAGACTTAATGCTTGAGCCCGGCGCAAAGACATCGACACAACTGCCCCAGTTAGAGAAGCTTGAACGTGCATCATTACTGGTGGTGGAGCCCACGGTGACGCCACTGGATTCTCGAGCAGGGGAGGAGTTACAAGCATTGGCATTATCATTGCCGGCAGCGAGCATAAAGCTCACCCCTGATTGCACGGCACTAGCAACAGCGCGATCAAGTGCCGTAGATACGCCACCTCCTAAACTCATGTTGGCAACCGAAGGCCCAGATGCGTTTGCCGCCACCCAGTCTACACCACTGATAACGCCAGCAGTGGTACCAGAACCGGTACAGCTAAGCACGCGGACACCGACGATATTAACGTTTTTTGCGACACCATATTGCGCCCCGCCAATGGTGCCAGCGACGTGAGTACCATGGCCGTTACAGTCGGTGGCATCACTGTCATTGTCGACAAAATCGTAACCAGAGCGCGAGCGGCCACCAAACTCAGGGTGAGTGTTGGTGACACCCGTATCGATAACGTATGCGGTCACACCGCTGCCATCATAGTTGTAGCTGTAGTTACTGTTTAGTGGGCGATCGCGCTGATCAATACGATCCAGTCCCCAAATAGCGTTGCTTTGATTGGCGTTGGTTGAGAATATCGGATCCAGTGTAATGACCTGGTTCTGCTCGATGAACTCGACTTGCTGATCGCCACGCAATTCTAACAATTGCTCGGCGGTAAGTGTGGCAACGAAGCCACTTAGCGAGCGATTGAAGACTTTTTCTATCTCAAATGAATGCTGGGTAGCCAGACCGGAAACGGTCTGCTCTGTGAACTGTTGTAACGCAATAGGATCGTTACTTAGCGTCATAGGTTGCTTGAGTACCACGATGTATTGATCGCTAAGCGCAGTGTCTGCTGATGCTGTGACTAGCGGTGCTAATACCTCATTTTGTTGTAACTCTGGAGTTGCAAGGTTTTGTTCAGCTAGGGTGTAGCTAGAGTTGATCGCAAAAACCGATGCGATAGAAAAGGTCAAAAATGTCTTTAACATATTGTGTTCCATTCAAAAGTTATCGAATTATTGAATAAAGTCAGCGTTGAGATAACTGACAGTGCGAGTGCTTGAAACAGCTGTGCAGCTCGCGTACGAAATTCAAGCTAGTCAAAACCGATGAGAAACGTGTGAAGAATATATGCACTCAAGTGCATTTCATGGGGTTTGTACCAATGGCTGCGATAGGTATCATAAAAAACAGCTTTATTCTGCAGTGATGAAATTTATGTGCTACTGGGTGTTTATTGATTAAGTTATTGTTTATAAAGGATGTTTATTAATATTTTAAACTACTATTCTTGCAGTTTTATTGAATGAATAGGCAGTATATGGGTCAGTGCTCACTACAAGACCCATACGCGACACTATAGTCTAATAGATAAGATGAAGAGAGCACTGCTCATTACCGGATACAACCACTAACCATTGTCCATCTTGCCAGTGAATCACCTCCTCTCTATATAGGTGGGTATATTTAGAGAGTAGATTCTCACAGAGAATCGTATTGGATTCGCTGTGTTTTATTTCGATGGAAAAGTCGCCAATATCCTTTGGTAAGTTAATTTGTGTTGGCGAGTCGAGTAACAACGTTTGCAGTGACAAATCACTATCAGTCACCTTAAGTTGTGCCATGCTGTGTTGAGGTAAGGTTGTATCAACAATAAACAGTGGAACACTATCGTCAACAGGTGTGATATCAGGCCTGGTCATTGCGTAGAGTGAATACTGACTTGCACTGACATCACCAATAGCAAATACCCAGTAAAAAGCGTCATCAACGATGTCTATTTGGGTGCTTGCGCGTTTAATTTGTAGGTTTCTATCCAATAAACTGATGGTAAACGGGTGGAGCGAGTCAATCGGTTCGCTAAAGTGAACGGTGGTCAGAAGACTTGAATGACTTAGGACATGATCTTTCAGCAAGTGGTACTTATGCTGAGAGTGAGTTTGAGCAACAACATCATGAATTGCGAAGCCGGAGTGATTCTGAATGAGATCGAATGTACGAATTTTCATGGATGAGGTTGTCATGATCTCAGGCTCATTAATTTGAGGTGTCGAATTGCCGCAGCCATAAAGTGAACCAAGGGCAAAGATAAATAATGAGTGTGGAATGTAGTTGAATAATTTCATAGTAAAATCTCGATTAATTGTGGTAGCTATGACGGCTAGATATTAAATCTAAGCTTTCAATATATAATTCCATCTTCGGACAGCGGAATAGACTGTCGATATCTAACCATGTAGGGTGCCTATCATCCACTGAGATAATGTAGTGCTTTTCCATGAACAGTAATGTTGTTTCTAAAATCGAGTCCCAGCGTGTATCTTTACGATGATTTCGCTGTTCTGATTTTGGATAATACATCCACTTAGTTGTGCTTATTTGTGGGCAAATATAAACATTGCCACCGTTATCTACGACGACTTCACCCTCAAGGCCATTGACCCGGAGCTTTTTGTTTACATCGTCTTTTGTATCGGTATTAACTGCTATAGCGTAGATAAATGGCATAGTAACCTTCAGATAAAGTGAGTCCTCAGGAGACCCTGATTGTTTGGTGGTAAACGCGGCCAAAAGGCCGATGGTACTAGGTATTAAATAATATTTCGTGGATCTCGAATGCTGAGATCCATATCGTCTAAATAACGAGCTAGTTTTTCAATTGAGTTAATAATAATTTTAGCGCGGTGCAGTGAAACCATTTGGTTTCTTTCTAGCTCTTTCATCACTTCATTAACTCTTTGTCTTGCAATACCTGTCATATCACTTAATTGTTGTTGGGAAATTGCTATTTCCATAGGCATGCTTTTACTACTAATATGAGCTAAGATTTCAATCAACTGATAGACGATCCGTTCAGTAATATTGGCATTGTTGACTATTTGGCTTTGTAGCCATTTTTCTCGAGATTCGAATGTGAGTGAGTAGAACCATTTGAAAATCTCATTGTTCTTGCGAGTAATTGGCGTCAGTTTTTGATTGCTAAAATGAACGATGCTGCAAGGTTCGATCTCAATCATGATAAATGAGGACAAGGAATGAGCATCATCAATATAGTTGCCAAACCAACCTCCTTCACCCACCAGTAAACAGTTTGCTGTTTTCAAGTTTGGCGTTTGAATGCAAATCGCCAGTGTCCCTTTTTCAACAAAGTTAACGCCTTTATTAATCAAGCTTGCGCCAGCAATGCTCTGATTAGACAGCATTGTGCGCTCAGCGATGAACTCAAGGTCACTCAATAGCTCACTTGATAAGGAGGTCGTCCATCGAATTTGTTTACTGCAGACTGTCTTTGTCATCGCTGCCCCTTTTTGATGTCGTCTAAAAAAATTATAGAGGCTAATAGCGGGTGTTTCTTGTTGATGTGAGAGAGTGTAAGAGATGGGGAGGGAGAAGAGTATCCGCTAGCGGACACTTCTAGCAAATTCTTGATAAAGAACTTGCTAGTGTGTTAGATGGATAGAGTAGGAGGAGGCTTAACGAGCGATATCAAGAACGTTGTCTTTCACGCCATTAATTCGAAACCAACCAGCGATACTAAAGCGCTCGCGTTGTGTAGGCAGAACTTCGTGAGGGAACATTTCTGAGAAGAACACAAACAAACGGCCGGACTTAGGCTTGATGCGAGTGATTTCATTGTCATCAAGATCGTAAACCACTAAGTCGCCGCCGTCTTCGTCTGTCCACTCATCATTCATGTAAAACACGGTCGTCAGGCGGCGGTTCTCGTTGCCACGGAAGCAATCAAGATGCTTTTGATAGAAATCGCCTTTCTCATATTTGGCGAAGTGCGCTTCATATTCAAATAGCCCCAAGAAAAAGTGTTGGTTTGCAGTTTGGCGAATGATTTCCATCTTGCTAAGAAATTGCCCTACCGGATCGCCAAGATCGGGTGAAAGCCAACAGATCTTGTCACTGCGAATGGTACTTTCACGCGCCACATCATCATTACGACCAATACGCGCTTTGTTCCACTCTTCAGGTAAGCACTCTTTGAGAGCTGAAACCTGCTCGGTTGAGAGAAAGTCATCCCAAACGAAATAGCCATGTTGGGTCAGGTTGTCGATCAGTGTTTGCATGATGCACCATCGTTGTTAGAAACTGGGAGGGCGCTTTATAAAGAAATAGACAGTGTGCTTCAATTTAGGTTGTTTATCGTGACGATAACGCTTGAGAAAAAAAGGCGAGGTATAACAGGGAAGAAGTCGCCCCTTACCGCAGCAAGGGGCACAAGACTACTTGATGTAATCGATAAGGGCTTGCTCACTTGGTAGCGCGGTCATTGCGCCTTTTTGTGTTGTCGCCAAAGCGCCGCAGCCGTTTGCCCAGCGAACCGCATCTACGATTGTTTCATCATTGATCCAATCTGCTGTTTTAGATAAGCGAGTCAGTAGGCCGCCAACGAACGCATCGCCTGCGCCTGTGGTATCAACGGGTTTGACTGGTGTGCCCGCAATGAGTTGTTGCTCATTGTCGCGAATAACCAATGCGCCTTTTGCGCCTTGAGTAATGAGCACAAGTGTATTGTTGTATTCACCGAGCGCTGCGATACCGGCGTCAAGGTTGTCGGTTTCAGTTAGGAGCATCAGTTCATCGTCTGAGAACTTAACCACATCGGCCAGAGAAATGGCTTGCTGGCACACAGGCTTGATGAGGCTTTGGTCACCCCACACTTCGTCGCGAAGATTTGGGTCGAAACTGACAAAGCCGCCAGCTTGTTTAATGCGTTTCATCGCTTCCAGCGTCGCGCTGCGGCTTGGCTCATTAGCAAGAGCGATAGAGCAAACGTGCAGCCACTCGCCTGCGCTAAACTCAGGAATGTCGCTTACTTGCATAAATTGATCGGCACTTGGCTTAACCATAAAGGTGAAGCTGCGCTCGCCTGATTCATCAAGATCAACGATAACCGTTGACGTGCGCTGGGCATCATCCAATAGCATAAAGTCAGTATTCACTTTTTCTGCACCAAGTGTTTGCTTCATGAAGCGACCAAGTGGATCTTGGCCAACACGACCAAAAAAGCCGGTCTCACCACCGAGTCGAGCGATCGCAACAGCGACGTTTGCAGGAGCGCCGCCGGGACATTTTAGATACGTCGTGTCCGTATCAGGAATCAAATCTACAACGGCATCGCCAGTTACCCAAACCTTACTCATAACAAATTTCCTGTACTAATCGATTTGTTTTGAGTTTACTAAATCGATTTAGCAAAGAAAATGTGTTTTAATAGACACTATGATAGCGGCGCTAAAAATTGTGATCTGAAGCACGATCACGATCCGCAGTGAAGATCTTCTCTATATAAGACGCAACAAGCAGGAAGCATAAGTAGAACGCGATGAGCAAAAAGCTAAAATTGGCCGATATCGCACAATTAGCTGCGGTCTCTAAATCGACCGTCAGTTTTGTGCTGAATGGACATGCAGAAAAACACCGCATTAATAAAGAGACGGTGGCACGCGTGCTGCGTGTCGTTGAGGAGCATAACTATTCGCCCAGTGTTTATGCCAGAGCGCTCAAGTCGAAAAAGACTCAAACTTTTGGCTTGGTGATCCCAGACCTTACCAATATGGGTTTCGCTACGATTGCGAAAGTACTGGAACAGTTGTGCTTAAACGCGGGTTATCAGCTTTTAATTGCTTCTACCGATGACGATCCCTCGCAAGAGCAAAAAGCGGTGGCGAACCTTATTGAACGCCAAGTTGATGGCATGATGGTGGCCTCATGCTTAGATAGCGATGACTATTATCAAAGTCATATCAAAGATATTCCAGTAGTGTTTTTTGACCGAGAGGTGGAGTCCGAGCGCTATAGTGAGATAACGACGGATGCGTATGATTCCACGAAAACTATTGTATCTGCACTGGTAAAAGATGTGTCTGAATGTGCGTTTATCGGCGGACAACTCTCTTTATCTCCTAGCCGAGAGCGTTATCAAGGCTTCGTCGATGCTGTTCAAGAGGGGGCACGGTCGCTGCAACCTGAACTTGTCTTTAACCAAGATTATCAGCCTCAAAGTGGTTATGAGATGATGCAAAGCTGTGTTGAGAATCTCGGTCGGCTCCCTGCTGCACTATTTACTGGATCCTACTCACTATTAGAGGGGGTGCTCAGGTATCTAAATGAGCACAACCTAATGGCAGATGCCGCCCAGCAACCGATGCGCATAGCTACCTTTGATAACTATTCCGTGCTCGATTGTTTGCCACTGCAAATCGACTCTATCGAGCAAGATTGCCAACAGTTGGCGGTGAAGACGTTTGATTGTTTGCAAAAGACGCTGTCTAATAAGGACTATAAAAGCAAGATGAGCATCCCTGCTCACATTCATAATCGGAGACGCTAGCACCACATGGACTCGAAATTACTACAACCTCTCTATATACAGATCGCCGATACGCTCAAACAACGTATTGATGATGGGCTATACCCACAAGGTTCCAAGTTGCCCTCTGAGAGTCAGTTAGTAGACAGCTTGGGTGTTAGCCGCGTTACAGTGCGCAAAGCACTTGGTCAGTTGGCGTATATCGGCTATACCGTTTCTGAAAAAGGGAAGGGGACTTATGTTGCGGTTCAAAAACTCAAACATGACTTTTTGGGTATGGCGGGCTTTGCGCAGGAATTGCAAGGTGCAGGCTTAGAAGCGAGCAACCAAGTTGTTCATTTCGAAAAGACCGTGGCCGATGAAGCCTTGGCCGAAAAACTGTTGGTTGAGCGGGATTCTGAACTGTATCGCTGCGGGCGTTTGCGTGTGGTCAATGGCGATGTCGTGTCTTATGAAGATTTCTACATTCCGGTTGCACTGCTGCCTGACCTCAATAAAGAGGTGTTGTCTGGATCTAAGTTTGCTTATTTAAAAGAGCAAGGCATCGAGATGGTAAAAACGCATCAAAAGATCAAGCCGTCATTGCCGAGTGAGTTCGTACAAGATAAGTTATCAGTTGAAGCGCTTGAGCCGATCTTGATCAACGAATCGATTAACTATCGCAGTGAGACTGAGCCGTATGAGTACTCCATTGTCTATTATAAGTCGAGTGTCTATGACTTTGAGATAGTAGCGAGGCTCTAGTTTCTACCAAGATCAATAAAACCACCTTTTGATAAGGTGGTTTTTTTATATGCCCTCTATCTATTATTGATTGTGATGACAAGCACGTTTCTCACGTTCAATACAACAAAAAGGTTTATCCTGTATTTTACCTGTATTACATTAATACACGTTGAATACAGGTTACTATTTTGTGCTCTTAGGAGAGAACGGAACCATGGCAAGAAATGCAAAAGTTGTCGCATCGCAAGTTATGGACTTGCTCGGTGGTGAAGGCAACATCGAACAGTTGACGCACTGCGCAACGCGTCTTCGCGTCGTCACCAAGGACGACTTAAAAGTTAACGCTGAAAAGCTAGGCGAAACAGAGGGAGTTCACGGTTACTTCTTTAAGAATGGCCAACATCAGGTCATTCTAGGTACCGGCTTTGTGGGTAAAGTGTTTGCTGAGCTCACTGGCAATGGTGAAGTAGACACAAGTGCAGCACCTAAGAAGGAAGCATCGGGTAGCACGTTTCAGCGCGTTACTCGAACTTTCTCAGACATCTTCGTTGCGATTATCCCTGCACTCGTTGCAACGGGATTGCTCATGGGACTGCGTGGACTGATCGTCAGCGGGTTTGGCGTTGAACTTTCGCCGCAACTGACGACTCTTTCTCAGGTATTGACCGACACCGCCTTTATCTTTATCCCTGTTTTGGTCACTTGGTCAGCGATGCGCGTCTTTGGTGGCAACCCGGTATTGGGTATTGTGCTCGGATTGATGCTGGTGGCACCGCAGCTGGCGAACAAATGGGATGTCGCCTTTGGTAACGCTGAAGCGCTAATGATTCCATTTATGGGCTTCGAAATTGCGGTGACAGGTCTGCAAAGCTCCATTCTACCTGCTGTATTTATGGGCTGGTTCGCCGCTATGGTTGAAAAGACGTCTCGTAAATATGTGCCAGAGGTATTGGATCTGATCCTTACCCCGTTCATCACGCTTCTTGTATCACTGATTGCAGGGTTGGTTTTTGTCGGCCCGTTGCTATTAGGTATTGAGAAGTTCATTACTGATATTGTGGTTTACTTCCTGCAAATCCCATACGGCATAGGTGGTCTCATCTACGGCGGCGCCATTCAGTTTATGGCTGTGACAGGCATGCACCATACGATTGTTCCAATTACGATCGCGATGGTGACTGAGACAGGTTTCGATTACATCAACCCGCTCGGTACGGCGGCGATTGCTGGCCAATTTGGCGCGGCGATGGCAGTGATGACCATGCAAACCAGCAAGGTGAAAAAGTCAGGCATGTTTGGCGCGGCGCTGCCAGCACTATTTGGTATCACTGAACCTGCGATGTTTGCCGTGACCTTACCTCGTGTTAAGCCATTCTTGTACGGCTGTGTGGGTGGTGCGATTGGTGGCTGTATCGGTGCGATTGCGGGTATTGGCTCAGCAGGTACGGGCGCTACAATGCTTCCGGGCATGTTGCTTTACTTGGGCGGCGGTCTAGGCATGTATGTTGTTGTTATGCTGGTTGCTGCGTTGGTTGCCTTCGCAATGACCAAACTGTTCTACAAAGAAACAAACTAACACATTGATTTTTATTCCCTCATGGATGAGCGAGTCACATGAGGGGATTTTTTTATTTTGAGTTTTAAAGAGAGTCGTTATGGATTTTTCGAACCGTCAAAACCGTATGGTTAGGCTAGACGAAGTTTCGGATGAGTATTTGCAGCATATTGCGAAGCTCACCAAACAGGATCCTTATTATCCAAGCTATCACATTGCGCCAAAGCATGGGTTGGTCAATGACCCGAATGGTCTTTGCTACTTTAACGGCGAGCACCATATCTTTTATCAGTGGTTCCCGCTTGGTCCGGTGCATGGTTTAAAGCATTGGTACCACGTGTCGACGAAAGATTTTGTGCACTTTACTGACCGAGGTGTCGCGCTCTATCCAGATCAAGATTATGACCAACATGGTTGTCACACTGGAATAGCGGTCGTTGAAAATGATCGAATGAACCTTCTTTATACCGGGCACTTTGTACCTGAGCCAGACACAGGTCATCCGACACAGGTATTGGCGGTCATGGATAAAGAAGGCAACGTCGAGAAAAAAGGGGTAGTGGTCGATTTCAACTCAGAGCACTACACGCATAATATGCGTGACCCTGTCACGATTCGGCGTGGTGATGATTATTACATGTTGATTGGCGCTGAAAGCCATCAGCATGAGGGAAAGCTGGCAATCTATGGAGGCTCAGCTCTCGATAGCTATCAATACCTTGGTAATGTCGATATTGGCCTCGATAACTTTGGTTTCATGTGGGAATGTCCAAATTATTATGAGCAAGATGATAAGGGAGTGTTTATCTTCTCGCCTCAAGGCGTGACGTCTGAGAGTAAGTACGACTTAAAGAACGTCTTTTCTGTGGTCTATATCGTGGGCAAACCTATCGATACCGAGAAGCGTGTGTTTGAAAACCAAGGCTACTTTGAACTGGATAAGGGGTTTGATTTCTATGCCCCTCAAACCTACTTAGACCCGAAAGGCAGGCGAATTCTTATTGGCTGGCTTGGCAATTCTAAAAGTGAATACCCAACCGATAAAAACTATTGGGCTCACATGCTCACGCTGCCAAGAGAAGTGACGATTCGCGGTAATAAACTGATTCAGCAACCGCTAGAAGAGCTTAAAGCACTAAGACACACCACTCAACCGTTAACGACGAGCAACACATTGAGTAGTGCTGCATTTGAGCTAGAGCTATCCGTTGAAAGCAGTTTCTGCCTTGAACTTGCCAATGACAATGGCGACAAAATGGTGTTCTCGGGCAATAAAGAAGAGTGGATTCTGGATCGAACCGGTGTGACAGAAGTACACGCTGCTGAGTTTGGTACGGTACGTTTTGCTAAGCGCCTGAGTACTCAGAGTCGAGTCAGAGTGTTTGTCGATAACTCGAGTATTGAAATCTTCTGTGATGACGGGGAAACGGTGTTTACGTCACGTCTGTTCGTAGCGCAGCTTAGTCAGCTCCTGCTAACGGGTGCAGAAGGGAAGATTCATTATCTAAAGGGACTTCAGTATCAGTAGTGATATTTGACGCTCTCGTTATCAATAACAAAGGCCAGCAAATGCTGGCCTTTGTTTTGTCTATATTCTGGGGAGCGAGCTTTAACAGCGCTGCTTACTTGCACTGACTTTGAGTATCATGGCCAGCTCTTCTTCAGTGACCAAGTCTTTAATCTGCTTCTCGCTCGATATGCGTTCAACAAACGATTTTACGTCTCTAAGCTGGTTAGTATCTAAATGATGAATGGCGTCAACAATGTCCTGCTCCAACGTTTGATTCATGCGACTCACTCCTCAATTACTTTCATATTGTTAACTTAGACCATATGCGCCTAATAGCAAGTTTATTTGCAGGCCGATGTGCCTTGTCTGACCACGGCACGACCGAGAAGTTGGCATCAAGAGGTGTTGTAGCGAGTTCTCCTTGATCGCGGTGCATCTGTACAACTTGTTAGTTAACTGCTGTTATGTCGACACGCAAATAACAATTACATTTGTGTTACATGCCCAGCCTGCAATTTAAACAAATAATTAATATTTTTATCAATCTGTAATTGTGACAAGCATCACTGTAAGACCGTTAATTCAATTAAAGTTCATATAAATTGAGTCAATAAATGTTTTTAAAGCTAAATGGATATTTATTTATATATAAGTTTTTGATTTTTATCGTCTTTTGTATTTATCTAAAAGCGTGATTTAGATAGGCATTTTTAACTTATTAGGATTGATGGTGTGAATGAAATTGCCCAAAATTGCCCTCGTTCATTCGATAAATGATTTCAAGTTTTTTGTTTGATGTGACGTGTGAATGAGGCGCTAGGTTTATCCCTTCTCATTCACTACAAACAGAACGCTTTTAAATATAAAAAAAATAGTTAATTACAATCCCTGGGGTTAATAATGAAAAATACATTTAAGCTATCGCTAGCTGCAGTTTTGGTTTCTGCTGCTATGGGTGCAAACGCGGGTATCAGCATCGTAGATAACGAGACTGGTAACTTCTCTATCGGTGGTGACGTTGAATTTGACTTCAACTTCCAAGACCGCGAAGGTCAAGAGAACAACGAATTCAACCAATCTGGTCGTATTCTTCTTGAGTTTGCTGGCGAGCGCATCACAAACAACGGCCATGTTTTTCAAGTAAATGTTCAACCTTTGATGCAAAGCAACGGTGACGTCGCACTGGACGATGCATGGTTTGCGTTTGGTGCACAAGATGGCTGGAACCTACGTATGGGTCGTTTTGAAGCATTCGACATGTTCCCTGTAGGTCAAGATACGTTCCTAGAGTACTCTGGTGATACTTCAAACGAACTAGTTTCTGATGGAGCACCATATGTATACCAAATGAAAGAAGCACGTGGTCGTGGTTCTGACGGCCAAATCATGTACAGCCAGTCTTTTAACAACCTATACGTTGAGCTAGGTTCTATGATTGGTGACCGTTCAGACCTATTTACTGGCGGTAAATACCACGGTGCAACCATTGACCAAAGCAAAACAAAAGACTCTGTACTAATTCGTCCTGTAGTTGGCTACCAAGCGGGTAACTTCGGCATCGCAGCGTCTCTAGAAACGAACCTAGTTAAAGACGCGGTTGTTACTGATAGTGGTGTAGATGTCTCTGACCGTATGGGTTACGGTGTGACTGCTAACTACACGACAGCTGACTGGAACTTGATTGCAAACTTTGCATACATGGACGCAGTTGACGAAGACAACATGACTGTTGGTTTGAACGCGCTATACAAAGGCTTCGGTCTTGGTTATATCCATGCGAACAACGAGTACGAAAACAAAAAGCTAACGTACACTGAAGGTAAAGCGAAAGTAGACACGGTTTACGCATCTTACGAGTTTGCAGATGTGCTAGAAGTAGATGATTTCTCAATCTACCTAGGTGCTTACTACACGAAAGTTGATGACCAAACAACTGCGAAAGTGTTTGAGGAAGATACAGATAAAGGTGTTCGTGTACGCTTCAAGTACTTCTTCTAAGCGCTTAGTCGTATAGAACAGAACTGCCAAATACATAAACGGAGCGATCATCGCTCCGTTTTTTCTATTTGCTTAGCAATTAAAACGTAAATGCTAAGTTCGCAGATGCGCCCAATTGATTGCTACCAGCGTAGTTGCCCGCAATATCTAGACTTACCACATCAAACGGACTCAAACCAATACCTGCAGTGATGGCACTGTCGACGTTGTCTTGCATGTCGATCTCATAACCTGCGCGAAGCTGTGCCCAGTCCCAAGCATTACCCTCGATACCAAAACGTAGGAACTGAGTTTCATCGTTTAGGCTAGCAAAGCGCTCTTGCTTAGTAAGTTCAATGTCGACCGCAACGGTTACGAACTCGCCATTGTATGCAGAACCAATGGTTGCCATCGGGTTTAGCTTGTATGTATCAATCTTGGTCCCTTCGTAGGTCTGTACATCAATCTCTTGTTGAATGAGGTCACGAACCGATAGACCAAGGCGCCAGTTGTTATAGTGCCATGCTGCGCCCAAATCGAAGTTAAAAGCGCTCTTTTCAACCATGCTATCTTCTGCATTGTCAGCATCGAAGTCTTGCACGCTTGCGATTAATGCGTACGTACGCAGCTTTTGAAACTTAGGCGTGATACCAAACGAGACATCTTGATCGGCAATGGTGAAGTTTTTGCCTAGCGCTAGGCCGAGCTCTGCACTAGCAAAAGCTTGCATTTGAACTTCAGAGTCCATGTAACGCTTTTCAACGTCAGCTGGGTCATCACCTTGGTTAGGTTCAATTAATGGCGCTGCAATCGCTTCTGCATAGCCACGAGCGTAGAGATTACTAGATACTAGGCTCGATGGAATTGCAACGGCAAAACCTACGTTAGCACTCACCGTAGTCGGTTTATTACCTTCGAGTTGATCAAGTAGGCGGTTGATTTCGATTAGCTTTGCTTGTTCGCCTGACGGGTTTTTCTCGTACTCGTCGATCAACGACTGTAGATCGTCAAGCGTAGAGATACTTTCATCAGTATCGCGAGCGCTTACGCCAAATGTTGGAAGTAGTAGACCAACATCGTCACTATCCTTGTATGATGCCGTTAAGGCTGGGTTGTATAAGCCTGCCGTTAGATAGTCAGCCGAGGCTACGCCAGTGTTACCCATGGCAGCGCCGCGCGCTTCGATCATATTGTTAGCTGCATTCGATATAGTTGGAGTGGTGGCTGCCAAAACGATGGCGGCCACTTTAGTGATATTTTTCATTATTATGTCCTGCGATTCATTCGCATTAGTACTCATTATCCGATGAGTCTTATCTTTACGTACTTCCTTGCCGGAGTTCTGCAAAGAGCACGCCACTGCTTTGCTGTGAGTTATTCACACGCGAGCATATGATAATTGATATTTATATAAAGTAAACGACACATCATGTTGTTTTTATGGAATAAAAAAAGGCTCACCTAAAAAGGTGAGCCTCATCAAGAGAAAAAGTGGTCTGCGATTTAGAAGATTAAATGCGCGACACCAGCGATCACAGGCAGTGTGATCAGCGTACGCAGAATAAAGATAGCGAACAGCTCAAAAATATTCACAGGGATGCGACTACCAAGCAGTAGGGCACCGACTTCTGACATGTAGATAAGCTGAGTTACCGACATGGCTGCGATGACAAAACGCGTCATTTCGTTATCAATCGATGCAGCGAGAATCGATGGGATGAACATATCAGCAAAGCCAACAACCATCGTTTTTGAAGCCGCTACGGCTTCAGGTACGCCAAGTAGTTCTAGATAAGGAATAAATGGTGTTCCTAGGATCTCAAATACCGATGTGTACTCAGCGATAACAAGAGCTACAGTACCAAGCCCCATCACGACAGGCAGTACGCCAAATACCATGTCGACAGCGTTCTTCACGCCTTCACCGAATACGGACTTGGCCGATGTCACTGTACCAGCACGCTGCAGCGCTAGATCTAAACCCCAAGAGAACGTGGTGTGGCCTTTTGGTGTGACTTCTGCGTCTGCTGATGGTTTAGTGCCATCGATAAATAGGTCTTTCTTGTTACGCAGTGGTGGCAAGCGAGGGATAATGACCGCCGCTACAATACCTGCCAAACAAATTGCGCCATAGAAAGGTAGGAATAGGTGCTCAAGCTCAACTTGGGCAATAACAACCAAGCTAAATGTAATAGATACTGCTGAGAATGTTGTACCAATCACCGCCGCTTCGCGCATGGTGTAGAACTTGTTCTCATACTGTTTGCTGGTCAGAAGGATACCCACACTACCATCACCTAGCCAAGAAGCCATACAGTCGATAGCGCCACGACCTGGTAGGTTGAACACTGGGCGCATGATTTTGCTCAGTAGTGCACCAAACAGTTCAAGCAAGCCAAAGTTCAATAGAAGTGGTAGAAGAAGACCCGCGAAAATAAACACGGCAAATAGCGTCGGTAGAAGGCCTTCTAGCACTAGACCACCCGTGTTTTCTTCCCAAATGGCTTGAGGACCCACTTGGAAGTAGGTCATGAGTACCGCGATACCGCCGATAACGCGAACCGCAAGCCACATTGGTGTTGGGTTAAACAAACCGTTTAAAAATTCATTGTTAGTAATGAAAGCAGGCTTAAAAATGCGTGACAAGACTGACGCTGCTGCCATCACTGCAATGATTGCTGTGACTAACGGAACAATGAAGTCGCCCACTGCCGCTTGTAAAGCTTTAGCAAGTACAGCAACAGGGATAGTTAGACCGCCATCGTAACTGATTGGGGCCATAAACAAGAATAGACCGATTAAAGACGGGATGAAGAACATCCAGAAATTGCCTTTTTTGCCGCTTTCCGGCACAGATTGAGCACTATTTTGCATTTTTCTCTCGTGTTACAACTAGTTAATAATGACGACGTCCTTCGCCTATTTATTCACTAAACATCCATATTTGTGCATTGAGCGCAAGATTACTCTTTTTTTTGAATGCTGGCAATACTATTCATCATTTAAGGGTAATTATTCACTATATGGTTCTACAATAACCAATAATACGCAACAGAATGTATGGTGAGTGTTGGTGTGAGTATGCACAAAGTATAGTGGGGATTGATGCTTTCGGCGTTTTCAAGAACGCGCTAAACTGTAATGATTGAATAAGTTATTGAGAATTATAACAATGCCTAGGAAGAAGCTCCCAGTACCCCTGATTCTATTGATCCCTCTTTGTTTACTCGCCGTTGTTATCGTGGCGGGAGTCTATCGGTTTTCCCTTTCTGATGAAGAGATACTTGCTAAATTCCCTTCGCAGCAAAGCTTACAAGCAGATCCTGTTGTTGAAGCAATATTGGGTCTTCAAGTGCCGAACCCTTGGACGATTCAAGTGCCAGAGACGAGTGCGTTTTCATTACTAACAGATATCGATGCGGAGAAACAGGTCGCAGCAGGAAGTTACGATGATGGTATGGAGCGAGGTAATGTTTACCTTCTTTACCGTTACCAGCAGGCAATTTATGACGGGAAGTCTCTTGCGGGAATTGCTATTCCGTTTGCTGTGAGTAACCAAGGCTCCGGCGTGTTCTATTACCTCGGGCTATTCAAATGGGACAGTTCACGTCAGCGAGTGATTCTATCTGATGCGAAGTTTGCCGGCGATCGAATAGAACTTTTAACGCTCACAAGAATGGACGATCGGATGACACTGGCGTTTAAGATTCACGGGCAGTACCAGTCGATGAGTGAAGCGCCTGATGAAAATGAGACTCTAACGTGTGAAGCGAAGTCGTTCAAATGGGTCGGTTGTTAGCCAGTTTTTTACACCGACCGTGATCCCTCCTATAGCTTTTGGAAATAAATGGTTGCGAAATGCACACTTGAGAATGTGACATTAATTACATAACATGGACTTTTGATGTTGTTATTTTTAGACAAATGGAGCTTGCGATGATTAATAAGCGCTTTTTTAAAACAAAAGATGAAGTAGAAGTCACCTTTGAGTTAGATGCGACCAATGTGGACAGTGTGGTTTTGATGGCTGACTTCTTGGATTGGCAACCGACCCCAATGAAAAAGGTCGCCAAGACGAAGTCCTTTAAGTACAAAACTCGTTTGCCAAAAGATGCGGAGTTTCAGTTCCGTTACTTAGTAAACGAAAGTGAGTGGGTAAACGACGCTCAAGCAGACCAGTATGTCCCGAACGGTTTTGGCGCTGACAACTGTATTGTTAAAACCGCGCAAGCGTAATTCTTTATAGATACATAGGCGATACTCGACGTTACAATTAAAAAAAGCCGCTCACTTTATTCAGTGGGCGGCTTTTTTAATCATCGCGATTTAAAGTGAACCGAAATCGGCTTACCTCTTAAGCGCTAGTTGGGCTTGTTATGGGCTACTTCTGGCTTTTCAACCTCAGTCAACATGCCTTTAAGAAGACTCACACAGCCTAATATCAGAATAAGAGTAAACGGCAGTGCAGCAATGATGGTTATGGATTGCAGCGCTTGAATGGAGTCTGTACCGCCAATCCATAGCATGACCATGGCAATGACAGCAGAAATTACAGCCCAAACAACCTTCTGTTTGATTGGTAGCTCAAGTTTGCCACCTGCCGTCATGCTATCGACAACGATAGAGCCAGAGTCCAATGTGGTCACAAAGAACACAACGATTAGCGCGACCGCAATCAGCGACAGAATATTGCCGATAGGGTAAGCATCAAGCATGTAGAACAAGCTTAGTGAGACATCTGTGATTCCCTGCTCCATGCCAAGTAGGCCAACTTTGTCGATGATCTGTTGGATTGCAATACCACCGAAGAAAGACATCCATGCAGTTGTAACGATCGTTGGAATGACAAGTACGCAGACTAGGAACTCACGAATGGTTCTACCTTTCGAGATGCGTGCTACAAACATACCGAAGAATGGCGCGTACGCAACCCACCAAGCCCAGTAGAAGACCGTCCAGCCGTGCAGCCATGTGGTATCTTCACGTCCAGCAGTTTGGCTCAGCGGGATGATGTTTTTCACATAACCCACAATCGATGTAGTCACAGAATCTAGAACGGTAGTGAAGTTCAAAATACCCATGACACCAAGGAAGACGAAGGCAATGATCATATTGAGGTTACTAAGCACCTTAACACCACCATCCATGCCACGTACAACGGATACAATAGCTAAACCCATGATGGTCAGAATGATAGCAATTTGGAGCAATAGGCTGTTCTCTAGACCAAATACGTGGCTGATACCACTTGCCGCCTGTGAGCCGCCCAGTCCAAGTGACGTAGCAAGACCAAACAAGATAACCAGAACTGCCATCACATCGATAATGTCACCCACACGTCCCCATACTCGGTCTCCCAATAGAGGGTAGAACACAGAGCGCATAGAAAGAGGAAGCCCCTTGTTATAAACAAAGTAGGCCAGCGAGAGAGCCGTCATTCCGTAAATAGCCCACGCGTGCAATCCCCAGTGGAATACGGTAGCTCCCAATGCTGCTTCACGGCCTTCTGGCGTGAAAGGTTCCGCATTGAGCGGCGTACCGAACCAGTTAGTGAAGAATGCGGTAGGCTCAGCCACACCCCAGAAGATAAGGCCGATACCCATACCTGCGGCGAATAACATTGAAATCCAGGATAAAGTGGAATAGTCAGTTGTGGCATTGTCGCCGCCTAGGCGAATTTTACCCAGCGGTGATAGGGCAATAAGGATCGCAAAGATCAGAAGGATATTCGCGCCCCACATAAAGACGAAATCGAACTTAGATAGCGCTGCGGCTTTAACGGCGTCAATGGCAGCTTTGGCATCTGCAGGGGAAAGAACTAAAAGAGTGACAATGAAGAGGATGGATAGACCCGCTGAAGCGGTGAAAACTGTATTGTGGACATCCATGCCCCACTTAGTGATGTTGTCTTGGCCGACTTGATAGTCAGTTGAATCGATACTGTATTTTTGAGATTTGAAACTCATAATTATGAGGTTTACATATTCGTGTAGACGAATATAAAGACCAACTCCATGTTTATTGAACTACTGATTAGAATTCGAAATTCCTGTGACTAAAACAATTTTCAATCAGAGGTTTATGATGAAATTATCCGTTTTACATCTAATCCTGAGCTGACAATTCTATCATATCTAGGCAATCATATGGGGATGGATATGAATAGAAAGTGTAATTAAAGGCATTGATATGCTACTAATTCTGCGATAGAGCAAGTGTTGAACGTCGCCAGAATTTTCACATAAGTTGCCGATAAAGCTCTTCTTTCACGCAGTTCTACGCTGTTCAAGTAAATTCAAGCAGTTAGATAATCTTGGAACTGATGCCTGAAAAATGGGCGAGATTGAATAGATGACAAACGTCGCTTTTTTACACTCTCATCACATGTTTTACCTGACTTTTCCCGACATTTGGGTGCATTTAAAATAGGAAACGATTACTCTATTGGCTCAATTTACGACATGCATCGGAACCATTGTGCAATCGAATCAACCAGCAGGCGGATCAACCACGGCTAAGAATCCGTCTCGAAAACTCAAAACAAGCATCGCTTTTGGACTGCCTTTTATGGCAGCGTTTGCTTTTCTTCACAGCTTACCTGACTCAAATATGAAGGGTACCATTGATCTTAACCTCAATGATTCTCCAGTCGTTGCTGTGCTTTCTGAAGAACCGCCAAAAGCTGAATTGCCACCTAAATACGCTTACAAAGTAAAATCTGGTGATAGCCTAAGCCAGATCTTTGACCAACTGGGTTTTCCTTACAGTGACATGATGTCTGTAATGGAAACCGACTTGAACTTCCTTGTGCTCGACACTTTAAGACCGGGCGACAGATTGCGCTTTTGGCAAAGTGAAGCGACCGGTACGCTAAGCAAACTTGAAGTTAGCCGTAGTGTCGCTGAAAAAGCAGTGTATGCTCGCTTAGATGATGGAAGCTACGAGTTCAAAGATATTTCGATCCCGGGTGAATGGGAAAGCGCCGCTATGGTTGGTAGTATCAACGGCAGCTTCTCTGCCTCTGCGAATAAACTCGGGCTTAACCCAAGAGAAATCGACCAAGTCGTGACCTTGCTAAAAGATAAGATCAGCTTCACGCGTGACTTGCGTGCTGGCGATCGCTTTGAAGTGGTGAAAAATAGCCAATTTGTCGATGGTACCCCAACTGGGAATTCGGAGATCCAAGCGATTAAGATCTTCAACCGCGGCGCGATGTACTCAGCTTACCTGCATACCAACGGTCAATACTACGATGCAAAAGGCGATAGTTTGCAGCGTGCGTTTATGCGTTATCCGGTGAAAAACCACCGCATTACTTCTGGCTTTAACCCAAATCGTCGTCACCCAGTGACCGGGCGTGTTTCTCCACATAATGGTACGGACTTTGGCGTTCGCACCGGTACCAATGTCTATACGACGGGTGATGGTGTTGTAGCTATGGTGCGCAATCACCCATACGCAGGTAAGTACGTGGTTGTGGATCATGGTGGTCCGTACAAAACGCGTTATCTTCACTTGAGTAAAATCTTAGTGAAGAAAGGACAGAAAGTGACACGAGGGACTCGAATTGGTTTGTCTGGTGCAACAGGTCGAGTCACCGGCCCACATTTGCATTACGAGTTGATTTCCCGTGGAAGGCCAGTAAATGCTATGCGAGCTAACATTCCTATGGCAGACTCTGTCCCGAAAAACGAACTCAAGCAGTTTATCGCGCGTCGAGACGAACTGGACGCTATGCTTGAGAAACAAGAGACCAAACTGGCGAGCCTATAATCTCTAAGATTTTTAAGTGCTGCGGCTTGGTCTGCAAATAACACTTGGTCTGCAAATAATAACGGTGTAATGCATGCAACAATTAGAATTTCAGCTGCTGGTCATGCAGCTGTGTGAGTTGAAAACACTTCCAGACGCATTGAGCAAGCTGAAAAGCTCTGAAAACCTAGAAGTCAAAGAAGCGGCAGAGAGCCTAACAGGTCAGTTCGCATTGGCGACAGTTGATGGTGAAGAGCGTATCTATCACGTATTTAACGACGTTGATGATAATGGTGAAGAGCAAGAGTACGCTGAGCACATCATGAACGAAGGTGACGACGTGATTAAGTTTGTCGCATGGTTCTTCGATGTGATGTTTGAAATCAAGCAAAGCGATACTTACAAGACAGCAGGTAAAACTTACCGTCAGCCAAAACGTTCGTAATCGTTAACTGATCAAACAGCAGCGGCGCTCAATAATGAGCGCCGCTGCTGTTTTTGCTGTTTGTGATTGGGCAATTTGGCGTGAATGTGCAATGCTTTTTGTATGCTCCCGTCATTGAGGTTGTCATGGAGAAATCACAGTCCGCACAATATATTGTCTCGCAGCGTTTTGGTTTTGGTCCAAGGGTGGGGGATGCAAAACTCGCCGCTTCACTCAATGACCAACTCAAGTCTCAGCCTTATGTGAACAAAGCAATCACGTCGCTGCCTACCACTGATGAGCTGCTTGCTCATATGGGTGATCTCAACCGTCGCCGAAAAGAATCTATGACGGAAGAAGAGAAAAAGCTGTTCACCAAATCGAACAATGCGTTTTTCCAAGAAAGCTATCAAGCATTGGCGACAGCTCGAAACCAGCAAACGTTAGCCACACCACTTGGATTTCAAGAGCGCCTTATCCAATTTTGGAGTAACCATTTCGCTGTATCTGCGGATAACCGCCGCATTCGACCTATTGCTGCTGGTATCGAAAATGAAGTGATTCGTGAGCTTTGGAGTATCGATTTTCCATCGATGCTGCTTGCCGTGTGTCAGCACCCGACCATGCTGATCTATTTGGATAATCATCGTTCGATTGGTCCTGGATCCAAGGCGGGTCAAAAGCGCAATAAAGGACTCAATGAGAATCTCGCGCGAGAAATTTTGGAGTTGCATACTTTAGGAGTCGATGGCGGTTACTCCCAAAACGATGTCATAGAGTTAGCGCAAGGCCTAACGGGTTGGAGTGTCAGCTTCAAAGCAGCGCGTCCCGGCTATCAGTTTGTCGAGGACATGCATGAGCCGGGTGCCATCAACGTGCTTGGTCAGGTGTATGACCAAGCAGGTGAAGAGCAAGGCATCGCCTGTTTGCGCGACCTGGCTAACCATGAAAATACCGCAAGGCATTTGTGTCGCAAGCTGGTGGAGCATTTTTATGGTACTGGACACGCTTCTTTAATCGATGAGCTGACCAAGGTGTGGCTCGACAATCAAGGTATGCTGATCCCTGTATACCTCACGTTAATTAACTCACCACTGAAAAACAGTTCCGAGCAATTGCGCTTTCGCACGCCTCAAGAGTGGTATTTTTCAGTTCTTCGAAGTGCCAATTTTGAGCCGAATCCAAGGCAAATGATTCAGCACCTGAGACTGTTAGGTCAGCAGCCCTTTATGTCTGGCTCGCCTGCGGGTTGGCCTGATAGCGATGCTGATTACAATTCTTCATCGGCGCTAAAGCAGCGCTGGCAAGTCGCGGATCAAACCGCCAAACTGGTTGTGAGGCAAATGGAGCGCAGTAAACAAAATGTCGATGACAAACTGATACAAATGATTCAAAGGCTGTACGGCAGTGAAGTTGATGAGCATGTTCTTACGGCGATAGATAAAGCGCAAGATCCTGTCTCCAAGCTTGTCGTGCTTTGGATGAGCCCACAGTTTCAATATAGGTAAAGACGATGACGACAAGACGAGATTTTATTAAAGGCGTTGGCGCGGCATCTCTGGTTGGTTTGCTGCCCAACTTATCGTTTGCTTCTACTCAATCACCTAACAAATTGGTTTGGATAACGCTACGTGGCGCTATGGATGGGTTGAATGTTGTAGTGCCAACTTTTGATGATGACTATTATGCGCTGCGTCCAAACATCGCGATAGCGAAAAGCGACCTTAAGCCGCTCGATAAAGGTTTTGGCTTACACCCATCGCTAGTGAATGTTCATCAGTGGTATCAGCAAGGACAAGCGGCATTTGTCCATGCCAGTGCGACGAATTACCGACAGCGCTCTCACTTTGATGGTCAAAAAGTACTAGAAAATGGCACCTCCGATCCGTTCGATCCCATTGGCTGGATGAACCGTTACTTGGCAACGCAGAACTCTCAAGTAACATCGCAGCAAGCAATTGCGATTGATGCGGGTATGCCGCTCATTGTGCGCGGTGATGTTAAAGTCAGTAGCTGGTTTCCCCATAAACTCAAAGCTAAGCAGCAACAGGCAGATTTGCTTGCAGAGCTATTCCAAAATGATGAGGTGTTATCGGCCAACTTTGAAGATGCGGTGAAACTTGAATCCATGACCTCAAGTGGCAACCAAAGCAAACAATTTGCAGGCTTAATGCGCCAAGCTGGAGAGTTTATGAGGGCACCTAACGGTCCCAATATTGCTGTACTAGAGCTAGGAGGGTGGGATACCCACTCTGCGCAAGGTACGGTCAAGGGGCGACTTAGCAATCAACTGACCAAACTAGACAAAGGACTGGCAGCTCTCAAAGAGGCACTAGGTGAACAGTGGTCAAAAACCGTTATTATCGCCGCCAGTGAGTTTGGTCGTACCGTGGCAGAAAACGGCACTAAAGGTACCGATCATGGCACAGCCAACGCTATGTTTGTGCTTGGAGGCGCATTGAAGAAATCTGAAGTTATCACCGAGTGGCCTGGGCTTTCTGAAGCACAGCGCTATCAAGGGCGTGATTTGGCACCAACGACCGATACTCGTGCCGTGATTAAGGCGGTGTTAAAACAGCATATGGGAGCAGATAGCACTGCTTTGACTCAAGTTTTTCCAGGCGCACCAGAGCCACTGGCTCTAAATGGTTTACTTGGCTAGTGAGCACTAGCGCTTTATTTTGCGATCCTGTTGGCAGTCTCGGGTTTTGAGGCTGCCACCGTCGCTCAATTGTGTATAATCCGTCCCATCACTTCCCTAGGAGCGCACGCCTACATGAATAACTAACTCAATTTCGAACGTTTTATACAAGTAACTTTTGAAATCGCAGAGTTAGTGGGCGTTGGCTCGTTCTATATTTTTGTCTACTGATCATGGTATCGCTACTGGTCTAGACATCACTACTTATCACGACATTACTGTATGTGCTGCCATGCGTCTCATGCTCTGCCAAGGAGGATGTATGACTGCTATTCATGCTATTTCACTATCAAAACAATTTTTAGATGGACAAGATCTGTTTAACGAACTCTCGTTCACGATTCCATGCGGTGTTACCGCTCTAGTAGGGAAAAATGGATGTGGCAAAAGCCACTTAGCCTCAGTATTGGCTAAGCAATCTCAACCGACAAGCGGCAGTGTTGAGTGGGAAGGCGGCCTCAAGTCCGTGGGGGTTTACCTTCAAGAAGCATCGCCCGATGATTTTGAGTGCTCGATAGCCGCCTACTTAGGTGTTGAAGATAAGCTCGAAGCACTTAAACACATTTCTGAAGGGGCAACCGACAGTAAGTGGTTTGAACGTATTTCAGACTCAGACTGGCTGTTGGAGCAAGTACTTGCCGATTTAATGGAGACACTGCGACTCCCCAAAGTTCTAAACACTAAATTGAGCCGTTTAAGTGGAGGACAGAGAGCGATTATTAGGCTCTATCGTTTACTCCACCAAGAGCACGATGCTTGGATCCTCGATGAGCCCACCAATCATCTAGATGCAAAGCACATTAAATGGCTAGTAGCGACGCTAAAGAAACGTCATGTGCCCATTTTAGTGATCAGTCATAACATCACTTTTTTGAATAACACGGATCGCATTTTAGAGCTCAACAGTTTGGGTATCACTTGTTTTGGCGGTGGTTTTCAAGGCTACCTTAAACAAAAAGAGGAGAAGATAGCTGCTATCAATAAGATGGCGAAAATGTTGGAGAAAGCCCGAAAAGTAAAGATTGAGAGAGCCCAGCGCCGCGAAATAACCGCCCAAAGGCTCGCTAGTCGAGGAGAGAAGCAGCGAGCTTCAGGCAGTCAGCCCAAAATATTAATGGATGGTAAGAAGCAGGGCGCACAATTGGCAAACGCGGCAGTCAAAGCACAAAGTGAGCGTCAAATGGCCGAACTTGACCAAAAGCTGCAGGATGTGAAATCACAGCTTGAGCAGTTCAAGCCACAAAAATGGTATACCTGCGAGGCTCAGTCTGGTGGGCGAGTGAAGGTGCATTTTGAAGACTTTAGCCACTCGCTCATCGGATCGGAGCCAATTAACCAGCAGATACTCTCCGGCGAGCATGTTTGGCTCAAAGGGGCTAATGGCTCTGGAAAATCCACCTTGTTGCGCCTGTTGGAGGGGGGCAATCATTCGAGCTTTGGTGGACATTTCACGGTAAATGGCGAGTGCTTCTATCTTGATCAGCATTTCTCCTTTTTAGACGCTGAGGTTTCTATGCTGGATATGGTCTGTCATCGCTGTGAAGCCTTGAACATACCCAAGGCACGAACGCTTTTGGCTGGCATTGGCTTTCGGCGTGAAACGGTGCATCAAAGCGTGTCAGCACTTAGCGGAGGAGAAAAAATGAAGCTCGCGATGTTGATCGCCTCGCACCAATCACACACCTCAATTTTGCTGCTGGATGAGCCCGATAACCATCTTGATTTGGAGGCTAAACAGCAGTTGATTGGAGCAATTAATGGCTACCAAGGTACAGTGATCCTTGTTAGTCATGATGAAGGGTTCGTTGGACGATTGGTGATTGATAGAACCATCGAACTAAGTTGAATGTTGGGTTCCAAAGCGTTGTTTGCTAATAAACGAGTAAAATTGAAAAAGGGTCACGATTGTGACCCTTTTACTTCTATTCTCCCGCCACCAAGTGTTTCTTGGTACGGATACTCGCAATAAACATGTAGATCGCAGTTGCCATCATGGTGGCTAGCAAGTATGCCATCAAACCTTGTGTGCCATTCATAAACCAGTCTGCAATCACAGGACCGGCTACTGAGCCAATGCTGTAGCAGAAAAGCATCACTTGAGTCGCTGACACAATAAAGCTTTCATCAAGCTTGTCGCAGCCAAGGTTAATCGCGATCGGGTAGAGCGCGAACGTGGCCATGCCAATCAAGAATAGGCTGATGGCAAGTACGCTCAAGTCATCGCTCAAAATCACTAAACCCACGCCAAACACACCGAGTAGGCAGAATAGACCCATTAGCGGTGTGCGCCCAGCTACTTTAATCAGTGCTGGAACAATCGTTTGTACTGCCATACCGCCAAGAATGACTAATGCCATTAATGCACTTAGGTTGGTCTGTGACACGTTGCGATGTGTCAGCTCTACCGGCATTAAACCGTAGATTGAGCCGAGTGTCAGACCCGATACGATACAACCAATAATGGCGGCATGGTTCAGCTTCGCAACTTGTTTGAGTGACAGTGTCGCTGAATGTGCGCTTTGTGGCTGCTGAGTTGGTATAAACATTAGCACTAGAATCGCAGCACTAAGTATAGATAGAATCACCACAAACGGCACGCTACCTTCGATTCCAATGAAACCGATGCCAAGCTGACCCAGAGCAGAGCCACCGTATAGTGAGCCCATGTAAAGGCCTAGGCGTTTTGCTCGGCTTGACTCGTCACCCACGAGTAACCATGACTCAACAATGACAAATACGCCTGCAACCGCGATACCCGCAACAAAACGTGCTATCAGCCATGCCCAAGCGATAGAGACAAGCGGCAATACAACGATGGTTGCGATAAATAGCACCAAGCAAGCAATAAATGCGATACGGTGACCCACGTGTTTAACCGCTGGCTCAATAATCACTGCGCCAACTAATAGACCCGCATAAAACACACTTGCGAGCCAACTTGCGTTGCTTGCATCTATGCCATATTGATTGAGCATCAACGGGATCAAGCTCATTAGATAGCCTGATGCCACAGCATAGAGTGATAGCGCAATAACAGGAACTTTAAAGCCAGTTTTTACTGCGAAATCAGTTGTGTTTTCCACTCGCGGAGCCTCCAAATTTAGTCGTGGGGAATCAAAAAATGTAAGATTTGATGAAGTTTTCGCCGCGACTATGAGGCTTTAGGGGAGGTGAGTAAAACGAAAAAAAATGACCTTGACGACAAAGAGTGCTTATCGTCAATGTGGGCAAATTTTGCTAGTTAAAATGAGGGTTATCGACGCTGAAATAAGGCCTTATTTCAGCGTGTATGTGGAGGAGTGCGAACGTTAAACTTTAAAGAAGTTAGTAGCGAACTTATAGCTATCCCAGCGATGTTTCACATTCGAATACTCAAAAATCTCGCCGTCATCGAGATATACCACCTGCTCAACGTTGACGAGTGGCTCACCCTCAGAGATTCCAAATTCCTTGGCGTAAAACTGACTCGCCTTGACCACGGTAATTTCCATCGTTGAACTGTGTATCTTTAGGCCAAGTTTATTGGTGATGAAGCTGTAGATGGAGTCCTCTGCGTGCTCACGTTTTAGACCCAAAATGATACTGATCGGCATATAGGTTTCTTCTAGCGAAGAGACGATGCCGTCAATGATGCGCAGTCGGGTGGTGTTATAGAGCATGTCTTCTACATCACAGTTAAGGCGCTTGGCAACATGCTCATTGGCCGGCACTACCTGAAATTCGAGTACTTTAGTCGCAACGGACTGACCATTAGCGAGGACATTGGCTTTGGTGCCATGTAAGTGGGCGTAGCTTGCATTACCCAGCGGTCTTTTAACAAACGACCCCGAACCTCGCTTTCTAACGACCAAACCTTCTGTGACCAGTATATCTAGCGCTTTTTTTATCGTCAGTTCACTACAGCCGAACTCTTCGGCCAGCTCACTACCACCAGGTAGTTTTTGTGTTGTGGAGTATTGCCCACTCAAAATGCGCTGCTTGATCGATTGGTAGATATCGGAGTATTTCGCTTTGGTGGTCATAGTGTCGCGCTGTCTATAAGTCGATGATTTTCGACATAGTATGACAAAACGCGCAGGAGTAAAAACAATAGCGATGATTTAACAGCGTTTTGGAGAGATCGGCGCAAGACTTCTAGGAAGAGGCGAGCTCCAGGTGCTTCTAGATCAGAGGATTATTGAGCTAGGACAATAAAATCACTATTGATTATGAAAATGATATTGATTCCTATTTTACAGTAAGTAATAATGAGCGGGTTAACTATAACCATAAAGTATATAAGGAAATCGGAATGAGTCAGTCCTTTGGTTTCGTCAAGCGTTTGGCGCTAACCCTTACCGCAAGTCTAGCTTTGGCCGCTCAGGCCAGTGCCGTTACTATTCAGCATTTTAAAGGCACCAGTGAGTTTGATGGCACACCAAAGCGTGTCGTTGTACTGGGCAATGGTAGTCTAGACGTGTTAGACCGTATTGGTGTGAAACCTGTAGGCGCGCCTCACTCACTGCTTCCAGAATACCTAGCTGACTACAAACAAACGACAGGCAACACAGGCTCTGTCGGTGAGCCGGATTTTGAAGCCATCTTTACCTTGAAGCCTGACGTAATCATCGCAGAAAGTCGCATGCTTCGCGTATACGATGATCTTAACCAGATTGCACCTACCGTCATGTTCTACGTTGATAACGGTCAGTACTGGCAAGACGCGCAAGCAAACTGGCGTATGCTAGGTAAGCTGTTTGACAAACAAGACGAAGTGGAAGCGCTTATCGCTGAAACTCAGCAGCAACTAGACAACGCATCATCTAAAGTCGCGAAGCAAAATCTAAATGCGCTGATGCTAATGAACAACGGCAGCAACGTCGCCATGTTCAATAAAGGTAGCCGCTTCTCAATTGTGTTTGATGATTTTGGTTTTGCAGAGTCTAGCAGCAAAAACGTAGCACCAATTGAAGGCTCGCACGGTAATCTTATTTCATTCGAATATGTTGCAGATGCTCAGCCAGAAGTTATCTTCATTCTTGACCGCGAACAAGCGATTGGCCGCAGTACTGGTAAGGCGAAAGAGCTGTTCAACAACCCGTTAGTGGATTCAACACCAGCGTCGAAAAACAACAAGATTGTCTATATCGATCCAAACGCCTGGTATATCTCGGGTGGCGGTGTAACCGCAACGCAAACCATGATCAGTGATATCGACAAAGCATTGAACTAATTTGTTATTCATTAAAAGTCTCTGCTAATTAGCAGAGACTCTTCTCGTTAAGTATCTTATTAGCCCATCGTTGTAATGACCATTCATAAAACCATTTTGGCGACTGCTCTGCTTATTGTATTGGCCGTCTGCTCCCTAGTTCTTGGCGCTGCTTCCGTTTCACTGGCCGACTTGTTTCGTGGTGATGAGCATGCCTATTCCATCTATGTCGTCAGCCGCGTTCCTAGATTGCTTGCCATCATTCTTGCCGGTGCCGGTTTAAGTGTCGCGGGCCTCATCATGCAGCAAATCGTGCAGAACCGTTTCGCGTCACCTTCGACAACGGGCACTATTGATTGTGCGCTGCTTGGCTACGTTGTTGGGCTAATTTTCCTTGGCGGTGCTAGCCAATGGGTACACTTAGGTGCCATCTTCTTTTTCGCCGTCGCAGGTACGTTGATTTTTGTACGCTTCTTGCAAAGGCTGCAGTTTAAGAACGCAGTTCTAGTGCCGCTTATCGGTATCATGTATGGCAACGTGATCTCTGCACTTACCACTTTTATTGCCTATAAGTATGACTTGGTGCAAACCATGTCGTCGTGGACGGTGGCGAACTTCGCCAGTGTGCTGCAAGGCAACTATGAGATCCTGTATCTAGCAGTACCAGCCTGCTTACTGGCTTACTTTTATGCCCGACAGTTTAGCGCGGCGAGTGTCGGTGAGGGCTTTGCAAAGAACATCGGCCTCGATTATCAGAAGATAGTCTTTATTGGTGTCATTTTAGTAGCGGTAAGCTCGTCCACTGTAGTCATGATTGTCGGTGTTATCCCATTCCTTGGTCTTATCGTGCCTAATATCGTGTCGCTATTTATGGGCGACAACATGAAGCGGATCTTGCCTTGGACTGCTTACTGGGGCGTTATCTTGGTGCTCGCATGTGACATTTTAGGTCGCTTGATTATTTTCCCTTATGAAATGCCTATCTCGATGATCATCAGTATTTTCGGTGGTGCGGTGTTCATTTATCTGGTGTTAAGGGAGAAACGCAATGCGTGATTCGTTAAAAGTCTCCTTACTCATCGCTGGGTGCGTTGCCATTATTGCTTGGTTTATAGGTCAAGGGCTGACAGCGGATAACTATCAGTTTTTCCTATCACGTCGTATACCAAAAGTGTTGGCGATTGTCCTAGCAGCCGTAGCGATTTCTGCTTCTTCTTTGGTGTTCCAAACCATCACCAACAACCGCATTTTAACGCCATCTATATTGGGTTTTGATAGTTTGTATCTGATGGTGCAAGTACTGATGGTGGTCATTCTAGGCAGTACCAGTTTTTGGGTAATTCACGCAATGAGTAACTTTTTGCTTTCAACCTGTGTGATGATTGGCTTCTCATTATTGCTGTTTCATTTCTACTTTAAGCGCAAAGACAGCAATGTGTTCACGCTATTGTTGATTGGTATTGTCTGCGGCAGTTTGTTTAGCAGTGTGACCGGCTTTTTGACCATGTTGGTTGACCCCAATGAATTCGCGAGCATTCAAAACTCCATGTTCGCGAGCTTTAACAACGTGAATGCCAAATTGGTCTACTGGAGCCTGGTCCCACTCTCACTTTGCTTAGCAATTCTGTTTTACTACGCTCCAAAGCTAGATGTACTTTGGCTAGGGACAGATAACGCAACAAGCCTTGGTGTGAATACTCAGCAACTCACTCAGCGAGTGATGATCCTAATTACCATTATGATTGCCATTTCTACGGCTTTGGTGGGGCCTGTGCTGTTCTTTGGTTTGATTACGGTAAGTTTAACTCGTGAGATCTTCAGAAATTATCAGCACCGTTTTCTCATGATTGCGAGCAGTCTACTGGCGGTATTTCTGCTGGTGACGGGTCAGTGGTTTGTTGAAAAGGTATTGGCGTTCGAAACCACGATCAGCGTGATCATCAATCTCGTCGGTGGTTCCTACTTCCTGTTCTTATTGTTAAGAAACAGAATTAATTAAGAGGTTTAACAGTGATTAAGTTAACAGGTCTAAGTAAAAAGTACGGCAAAACCTTCGTTGTACAAGATGCAGATGCACTTTTCCCGAAAGGAGAAGTGACCTCGATTATTGGCCCTAACGGTGCAGGTAAAAGTACGCTGTTGTCGATGGCGAGTCGCCTAACAGAGAGCGATGCGGGTGAAGTCGTGATTGGCGATAAGCTGCTTGCCCAATGGGATACTAAAGAGCTGGCAAAACACCTCGCCGTACTTCGTCAATCCAATAACATTAATATGCGTTTTACCATTCGTGAGTTGGTGTCTTTTGGTCGCTTTCCACATTCTGGTGGACGTCTAACGGCAGAGGACAACGAAATCATTGACCAGGCTCTCGGCCATTTAGGGATTGAAGAGATCCAAAATAAGTACCTGGATCAGCTCAGCGGCGGTCAGCGTCAAATGGCGTTTATCGCCATGGTAGTGGCTCAAGATACTGACTACGTATTCTTGGATGAGCCTTTAAATAACCTTGATATTAAGCACTCAGTTGAAATTATGCACACGCTTCGCCGTCTCGCGCACGATTTCAATAAGGCTGTGGTGATTGTTATTCACGACATTAATTTTGCGTCTTGTTACTCGGATAACATCGTAGCGATGAAGAAAGGCAAGGTCATCAAATCGGGCAAAGTCGATGAAGTGGTTCAGCAGGAAACCATGGAAGCCATCTACGAGATCCCGTTTGATATACGTGAGGTCGATGGGCGTAAGGTCTGTCTCTACTTCAATAGTTAATGTTTTAAAGCCGATATAGGAGCCGACAGGCTCCTTTTTTTGAACTTCAGTTTGCGTTAGGCAAATACTGCATTGAAAGCAGCTAGATTTGGAAACACCTCGCTAGGTGATAAACTAGTAAACACAAAGCACTTTAGTTCGAGTATGTATGCCAAGCACCGAGCCTATACCCAAGCCCATCACGGAGCAGCAAGTTCAGACCACCTTAGAGAAGATCGTTGTCTTCCCTCCGTTCTATTCGTCGCCCAAACTGGTGGCGTTTTTACGTTACGTTGTGGAGCAAACGCTGGCAGGCCAAGGTAGTCAACTTACTCAATATTCAATCGCGACAGATCTGTTTGAAAAGCCGGCGAGCTTTAACCCTTCTTCGGATCCTATGGTTCGTATGCTGGCAACGAAATTACGCAAGCTGCTGACCGCTTTTTATGAAAGCAACAACGACAGTGAGCTTATTGTCATCTCCTTGCCTAAGCGCAATTACATGCCAGAGTTTGCAGTAAAAGAGAGCACCGAGCCTTCGCCACTTATCCCAAATATCAACTATCCGACTCTCGTGGTTCAGCCTTTTGCGATGACCTTGCAAGACCCGATCTGCAATGAAGTAGCATTGTCGCTACAAGAAGAACTTAGTTATGCACTGGGCTTGTTTGAGCAGCTAGCAGTGATATCGCCGCTGCGGGTGCAAGAAATGGCGGGAGGTTCACTGTCGTTAAGTGAGTTTCGCGACAAGCTAGGCGCACGCTACGTTGTGTCTGGGTCAGTGCGCCGTGCGGGTGAGTCATTGCGTGTAACAGTCGCACTCAATGAGACAGAGCACGGCCTGCAAATCTGGAGTGAGCGATTTGTTTTGGTGGTTACTAGTGAGGATGTGCTCGGCGACCAACTCACGGTGGTGCAACGTATTGCTACCAAAATGGCGTCTTCCTATGGCGTGATATCGATGCATGAATTTCAGCGTGTTAAACAGCAAGACTCGGTCTCACTCAACGACTATCAAGCGCGTCTCTATTATTTGGAGTACCTGACCAAAATGAGTCAGGAGCGCCTACAAGATATGATTACACTCTATCAACAGTTGGTCGCTGGTCGATACGCCAATGATGCGAGAACCTTGGCTACGTTAGCTCAGCTTTATTGTGACGCCTTACTCTTTGGCATGATGAGCTATGACGAGGTGATTGAGCGCTGCGAAAAGTTGGTCTCGAAAGCGTTGGATTATGCCCCGCGTGATGGCGAAGTGATTTTGGCTCAAGCTTGGTGGGCATTGCTGACAAACAATCCGCAGAAAGTCAGCGGCTGTGCTGAGCGTATTATTCAGCTTAATCCTAACTCTCATTACACTATCGGCGCGGTGGGTTGGCTAGTGTGCTTGTCGGGCAATTTTGATTACGGCATCAAGATTTTGACCAATCTGCTGGGCAAGGATGATTATTTCCCAATCTGGCTTAAGCTAAGTCAAGCGTTGAACGCCATTCGTCAACAAGACAATGAAGCCGCGCTGCAAAGCCTGGATTTGTTCTATGCAGAAGGAAATGTGCTTCAGACCACGCTACTTGCTTTGATTTATCAGGTCGCAGGCCAAGAAGAGACGGCTAGGCAATATTGGAGCGAGGCTAAACAAAGCGTGATAGACATCGACGCCATCGCAGCGCAGCAACTTGATGTCATGATACTTGATAATTCCCTTCGCGCGACGTTAGAGCATGCCAGATTAAGCTTGGCCAATATCACAGACTAGCGCTCTTAAGTTGTTCACCATTTTTTGTACTTGGTACGACAGTTAATGTCCCTAATTACTCAAAGGTAATCTGAGTAATTTACGTTTGTAAAAACGTAAAGCGTACCTACTGTTACTGTTGGTGCCCAAATTGTTACGCTAGTATTTAGCCATCAACCAAGTAGAGAGGCAATATCATGTCTAACATCAAAAAGTGGCCTGCAATCGATCCAGAAAAAGTAGCGAAATATAAGCACATCTGGGAAAACGTTTCTGCAGCAGACAACCTAGACCCAGAAGTTGCGGCATACCTAGCTCGCGTTAAAGAGCAAGGCGGCGGCAAGGGTATCGAACAAATGAGCTTCATCAACAAAGATTACCTAGGTTTCTATCAAGCGCCATTCTCACAAGATCTAGATAACACCGACGTTGTTATCTACGGTATGGGCATTGAAAAATGTTCTCCTACTGGTTCTTCACACAAGTTCGCACCACAGCGTCTACGCCACCTAAGTAAAATGGGTATGGGTACGGTTGGTGACAACGGTGAAATCCCATTCGAATGGTGTCGTATCTCTGACTACGGTAACTGGGATAGCCTAGGCCAATTCGAGCTGAAAGCAGAAGTTGAGCAGCTAACAGAACTTCTACACCACATGGTTGTTGAAAAAGATTGTACGCCGTTAGTATTTGGTGGTGACCACACAATCCCATACCCAACAATGCGTGCTCTAGGTGAGAAGTATGGTCCTCTTCGCGTTATCCACTTCGATGCGCACTATGACCTATCAACTCGTGCTGACTTTGACTACCCATACACGTCTGGTCACTGGCTACCAAAACTGTACTCTGAAGGTCTAGCGGATCCAGAGCGCACAGTTCAAATTGGTATGCGTGGTCGTCAAACTGCGCTTGTAAAAGGTAACCACATCGCATTTGGTACCACTGGCTTCACGACCAACGAAGTTTACGAGCAAGGCGTTGATGCAGTAGCAGACAAGATCATCGAACTTTGTGGCGATGGCGGTCCGGTTTACTTCACATTCGACCTTGATGCACTAGATACTGCGTTCTGTCGTTCAAACTCAAGCCCAGATCCATTTGGTCTGACGCACCTTCAGGTTTACGACATCATTCGTAAAGTGAAGGCATCGGGTAAAGTTCGTCTTGTCGGTGCTGACGTCGCTGAGTACACGCCAGATACTGACCCAACAGATAAAGACGGCATCATTGCTGCTGGTTTCGGTTGGGAGCTACTTTGCTGGCTAGCAGAAGAGCGTAAGAGGGAAAACGGCGGCGAAAATCGTCACACAGTATGGCACCAAGCATTTGGTTCTGTATCGCTGTAATCTTACTGCACTGATTTTAAAAACCATCGCTTTTTGCGGTGGTTTTTTTATGCCTGCTTGATAACAAAAAATGATGAAAACGACAAAAAACTAGATTAGTGATACTCAACCAACTTTGCTTCAATAGCGTCCGAAAGATTGCTGTTAATCTTACTTCCAATTAAGGGTTTAAAATGTTTGCTATTGATGATGTTGTAGTTGCAACTAAAGGTATCGATCTAGGTAAAATGGTCGTGACTGGCTTGAGCAGTGGCGGCTTCTACGTTCGTGTAGAAGTAGACGGCATGTCTCTAACTTACCCAGCAAAAGACCTACAAAAAGCGTAACCTTTGACGTTGAGTTCTTCTTTGTAAATGGCGACCCTAGGGTCGCCATTTTCTTTTGCTCTTAATTTTATCAATACATTGAACCTTCACTGTGCAATGCCCCTCATTAGTCCAGCTGTGCGCATTAAGCGTGCAACCGCTAGTTTTCATGCAAGCCTTAGCGCTACTTAGTATCAATACAAATTCGTTTTTCAACTTTTGTCTGGAACGAAAGTTGCAGTTCAATCATAGACATAAAGAAAGTGGGTCTTTAGCCAAGGAGGGGAAAGATGATACTTATCTTGCGCACAACACCGTTAAGCATACTTAATTTGCTCATTCTACTAGTGCTGTTGTCATCGGTGGTGCTGTTTGCGCTGAATGCGATGCTAGCGGGTTTTTTGGTATTGCTATCCATTGCGACGATGGCATGGCTGATGCTGTTCACATTGAATCGAGAAATGCGAGTACTCAATGAGCACTTTGAGCAGCTAAGGCATGGTGAGGTGCCTTCTGTACCTCAATCACTTGGCCTACTTTATTCAAGCTTCCACGCCATTGATGATGTTCATCAGTTGATGCAACGAAAACAGCGCAAAGCGGAAGCAGTGCGTTCAGAAATGGCATTTTGTGCTCAAGAATTGGCAAGCAATGCAGCCGATGCGGCCAAGGACAGTGATAGGCAGGCGGAGTCGACGCTCTCTTCTGCATCAGCGGCAACGGAAATTTCACAGAGTATTGAAGATGTATCCACTCGCATTGAGCAAACCTTGCAGGCAATTGAGCAAGGCAATGTTCTTTGTGGACAAGGCAATCAGGCGCTTGTGAGCGTTCAAAGTAGTGTTGAGCAAGTGGAATCTCAAGTAGGCTCAACGGCGAAGAGTATCGTTACACTGGAGAGCAATTTATACACGGTCTCGGAGATGTCCCAGTTTATTCGAGAGATTGCCGAGCAAACCAATCTGCTGGCACTCAACGCTGCGATTGAAGCGGCGCGAGCTGGTGAACATGGTCGCGGGTTCAGTGTGGTTGCCGAAGAAGTTGGCCGCCTCGCTAAGCGAAGTCATGAGTCCGCTAATGCCATTACTTCTCATGTTGAACAAGTGACCGCGAGCATGAGTGATGTCACAGCGATGATAGAGCAAGTTCGCGAGGGTAACACGCGTTGCACTGAGCAGACGCTGGTGGCTCAAAACACGTTGGAGGAGATGGGCATATCCATGGCATCGATTACCGATCAAGTTGCTGGCGTATCAGCCGCATCCGATCAACAAGCAATCGCGATTCAGGAAATATCGAGCAATATGGAGCAGGTCGCGCTAACGGCAAAACACAACGCCGAGACTGCCGCTGACAACGCTCAGGTGGCTGAGCATCTTGAAAAGCTGACTGCATAGGGAGTGAATGATGATGGATATTGTAATGGCCAATCTTCAAGCAACGGTTGTAATGCTTTTTGCCTGTTTGAGCATGGTTGTTTTTGTGTGGAAAAGGAAACTTGCGCTGAGTAAGAGCCAGCAAGCAAAGCGCTCGGGATTGCAGTACTTAACCACACTTAGACAGCTTCTGGCGGCGATTCAACAACACAGAGGAATCACCAATGGTGTGCTGTGTGGAGACGACAAATTGCAATCTCGCCTTCCAACGCTACAAAGCGACATTAATAATCATCTGCAGACACTGACTCACTTGGATGAGGGTGTCCGCAATACTAGCAGTTGGCGAAGTGTTGAAGAAAACTGGCCAAGGGTTCGTGTTCAGTTTAAGCAGTGGTCGGCAGAGCAAAATCTTGCCACTCACAATCAACTGCTGGCTTCGTTGCTTGAATCAGTGGAGGAGTGTGCCCAATATTACCGTTTGACAGAGCTGCCACAGAGAGAAGGCGAGTCCATCGCACTGCTTTGGAATGATTTATTGAGGGTCGCTGAATGTGTCGGACAGGCTAGAGCTCTCGGTACTGGTGTGGCGGCCAAAGCGACGTGCAGTAGCGTTGAGCGAATTCGATTGAAGTATCTGCACCAGTCGATTCGCCGTTTTGTCACCGCGCAACGTCATTCGGATTTTCCTACCGTTAAGAAGCTTCTCGGGACTATAGAGAATAAAGTGCTCGTGCTTGTCCCGAGCGTTACCGCAGTTGAATATTTTGATGATGCGACAGCCGCTCTAGATGAGGTTTTTCGAGTATTTGACGAGCGGGTTACTGCACTTGGTGACAATGTTTAAGATGCTAGACTTGAGTGCTCTGAAGTATTGTTACCTCAGAGCGCTTTGCGAGGGTAAGGTTACAACTGCTCCTCAATCGGTAAGATACCACTGAACCAAGCGCCCATGCGGCGCCAAATACTGGCGTCTGGCTCAGACGTCAAGGTTTCCCCTGTCGCGTGGTCAAACCATATCAAGTCCCCATCGACCATTTTTAACTCATAAGCGGTCTTTGAGATTTCTTTGCCGATAGCGTCATAGACCTTATTTGCATACTCAGGTTGCTCGATAACAACGCCCATTTCGGTATTAAGATGGGCTGAACGAGGGTCGAGGTTCATTGAACCAACGAACACTTTACGCTTATCAATGACCATCGCTTTGGTATGAAGACTTGAGCGGCTGCTCCCTGTTAAGCTCCAGTTCTTTTTGATTTCAGCATTGGACTTCACTTCCCACAGTTCTACACCGCCTTTGACCAAATCTTCACGATATTTAGCGTACCAACCGTGCACGGCAAAGACATCATTCGACGCCAGTGAGTTAGTAATAATGATGACTTCAAGACCTTGTTCAACGGCATTAATGAGATCTTTGGTGCCTTGCTCGGTTGGCACAAAGTAGGGTGAGATAAATACGAGCGATGTTTTCGAGTCGTCGAGCACAACGCTCAAGCTGTCGATAAGGGTACTTTGCTTACTGTCCGGTTTATTGGGTAAATCATAGAGCAGATCACCGATGCCCCAATACAGTTCGACCGTACCATTGACTAAATCGTTGTAGAGCGGGAGCTTAGCGAAATCATATTGACCACCAGAGAATTTCGCTTCAAGACCGAGCTCGTTGACCCAAGCTTCGACGTCAGCATCGGTATAGCGAAGATCTTGATTTGGTGCAATCCACTCGATTGGCACACTGTAATCACTGTTCCAATAAAGGTCGAACTGGCGATTTACTTGACGCACGGCTTTACCCACCATCATCAAATCTAGATCGGAAAACTCTACGGTAGATTCAATGGAATAGTATTCATTACCAACGTTTCGTCCGCCAATGATGGATACGACACCATCTACAGTCAGCGACTTATTGTGCATTCTGTGGTTTAGTCGCTCAAAGTCACTGAGCATTGCTATGCCGCGCGCAGAGCGAAGGTGATGCGGGTTGAACATGCGCACTTCGATATTGGGGTGGCTACTAAAGCGCAGCAGATCGTTGTCGTCGTATTTTTGCATGTCGTCGAGCAAAAGGCGTACGCGCACGCCACGCTCAGCGGCTTCGAATAGTCGCCACGCGATCAGGTTTCCCGCTTCGTCGTCTCGGAAAATATAGTACTGTACGTCAATGCTGGATTGAGCGGTTTCGATGATCGCCAGCCGAGCGAGTAGCGCATCGTGACCCTTATCCAGAGGGTGAAACCCGGTTTCATCAATCAGAGAATGGGAGGCCACTTCTCTTGCGAAATACAAGTCGAGTTTGGTTGGCTCATCATTGATGATGGTGTATGAAGATTGTTTTTCGTACCGGCTAGGGTCAATGCTGGAAGAGACACATCCGCTCAAAGTGACGATGAGCAAGAGAGCGAAAAAATTTTTGATAGACAAAATGTTGGGCATAGTTAAAGTGCTGGTATTCGATTGAGTTCTAGAAATGCAGCGAGAGTGTAACGGCTCATCATAGAATTTGCACTGGGTCGCTGGCGTTTTTACTGATAAATTTCATAGCAATTAAGTATAGCCTAATTGAAATCGACTAGGTTGCATAACAATTACTTATAACGAATCTTGCTCGTTTTTAGTTGCCGGATATTAGGAGTACTGATGGCAGGTTTAGGCACCAATAAATATACCTTGTTTGGCATTATGGCCATTTTGCTTTGGAGCTGTGTGATTGCGCTAACAAGGGATATTGCCGAGTTATTTGGCCCGATTGGCGGCGCGGCGTTAATGTATAGCGTGAGTACACTAGCTCTGATGTTGGTCATGGGAAGACCAAAGATTGGCGAGTATCGACTTAGCTACGTGTTGCTTGGTGGCGGACTGTTTGTCAGTTATGAGATCTGTCTTGCGCTTGCATTAGGGATGGCAAATGATCGTCAGCAAGCCATGGAAATGGCGGTGATTAACTACCTGTGGCCGGCGCTGACTGTATTGCTCGCAGTGGCGATGAGTGGTCGCCGAGTAAACCTTCTTGTTTACCCTAGTGTGGTGCTGGCATTTGTTGGGGTCGTCTGGTGCATTTCGGGAGATGCTTCTTTATCTATCGAGGGCGTTAAAAACAATGTAGCAACGAACCCGCTGACATATTCCATGGCATTCGCCGCGGCATTTATTTGGGCGCTGTATTGCAACATTACCCCTAAAATGAGCGGTGGAAAAAATGCCATTGTGCTGTTTTTTACGATGACGTCGGTCACGCTGTGGATACAGTATGCGTTGAGTGATGAAAGTCAGATGATGTTTACTTTCTCTTCTGTTTCTACGCTGCTGTTGGCTGGGGTCATTATGGGAGCCGGATATGCGTTATGGAATCAAGCAATCATCGGCGGCAATATGGTGCTTATTGCGACGTTTTCCTACTTTACACCAGTATTTTCAACGGTGTTTTCTTCGTTCTATTTTTCCGTTGCGTTGACTCAATCGTTCTGGAAAGGTGTGGCAATGGTTACTCTTGGGTCTCTGCTGTGTGCTTGGGCAACGAGAGAGCCAAAGTCAGTTGAACAAAAAGTCAACGCCTAGCGCTGTGCACACTCAATGTGAACAAATTAGGCAATCTTTTTTCACTTTACTATCGTAATAGGGACAGGTTTGGTGAAAAAGGCAAAGCGAAATGCGGCGGCGAGCGGGCTTAAAATGGAACGTTTACGGGGTGATACTGGTTTGTCTGGGATTGTTGAACACCCCAATTGCAGCTGCTGCGCCCAGCGGAAAGCATTGGCTAGTAAGTTACAATCAAGATGCCGTGACTTTGTACAAGCGTGAACACCATAGTGGCTTAATCGAAATTCGTGTTCATGCCGATGTATCAACCACGTTTTCGGCATTTTTGAGATTGTTTGAAGACACCATGAATGTGCCGAATTGGCTACACAATGTCGACCAAACTAAGGTGTTGGCTCAACTCTCACCGAATGAAAATGTCGTGTATACCACCTTCGCTGCCCCCTGGCCTGCTAAAAACAGAGACATGGTCACTTACTCGCGGTACTACCAAACTGGAAAGCGATTTGTGCTGGAGATCAGTGATGCTTCGGATTACCTCGCGCCACAACCAGACTATATTCGTATCCATAAGGTGCGGTCTCGTTGGGAACTGACCAAGATAGACGATGGGCAGGTCTTTGTCGTCTACACCGCGTTTGCTGATGTTGGGGGAGCATTGCCAGATTGGTTGGCCAATCAATTAACAATAGAAGGAGCTATAGAAACCTTTAAGGGATTAAAGAGAGAGATTGCCGATTATCAGCATCTCTCCCATCCAAATGTCATAGATTGAGCTTGCGCTTATGAGTTGCTAGCAACACTGGCCTCATCAGCGTTTGAGAGCGATTTGCAAGCCTCGAACAACATCTGTGCTGGTACTTTAATGAAGTAGGCAGAGATCATAATCATCATCGCAGGATCTGCGTAAACACTTAGGTGTGACCACGGTGTGAACTCCATTACCCAAGCAGAAATAAAGCCAGCCATTACCGCTACGCTGAGTAGCGTGTCCATTTGCCACTGTTTTGTTTCCGCTTCGATAAGGTTTGCACACATTAGTTTGTTCTTTGACGCTATGTACCACCATGCGTAAGTACAGCCCATGACGTTAAACAAGCCGAACAATGTCGCGACAGTGGTATCGACTGGACGACCACCGGTAAACATAGAGCTGATAGCGGAGTACAATGACGCCAACACGATCATCAGAATAACGGCACCCTTAATCGCGATCACCCAAGATTCAACTCTTTGACGGCCGTATTTACAAGCCTGACTTTTCGGGTTCTTTAGTTGCTGCGCAGCAGCCAGTGACAATAAAGTTAACAGCAAGCTGACCAGAGAATAAACACCGTCAAAAGCGATGACCAGCGAGCCCATCAACACACCAACCACTAGGCCTGCGACAGCGAAGCCAGTAGCTATAATGGCTGATACTCTCAAGACTGATGATTCGTTGTGTTGCGTTAGCGAAGACATGGGATTTACCTTTTGTTTGAATTAAGGCCATTATTTCGCCGGGGTGATTAACTTTCAAACATTAACTGTATCACTGAGTGAGGGTAGGGGCAGTAAAGGTTAGTAATATTATTTAAAATCAATAGCTTAATCTATGGGTTGTGCTGTCAGGATTAATGACGCCCACTGATGGCACGCACATCTGTTTGTGAGCAACTAGAAGGTAAACAAGTAATCACTGACTTGGTCGGCGAGCCAAGTCATCGCAGGGTGCTCTGACATGCCTGATGAGGTCAACATACAGAAGTCTTCTTGTGTTAGACCGTAGGTATGTTTGATAACAGACAGTGTCTGTTCACGTAGGAGCTGACGGATAAGTGGCTCAGGCAGAACGCCCCAAGCACCTTCGGAAAGGATGGTTTTTAGCATGAATTCAAAGCTTGAAAAACCAATGTACTTCAATGAGAAAGGCAGTAGCTCAGGGTTGTCACGCAAGTTGAGATACGCGAGCGACACTTGCATCTCATCGCGTAATACTTCATCAGAGACACGAGGCAGTTTCGACAACTTGTGGTCGGCTCGGCACACCGACATCATGCGAATTTTTCCAAGAGGCTGGTAGGTGAGTCTTGGGTCATCCTCTCTTTCAAAATCAACACCAAAGGCGAAATCGACCTGTTTCTTTTCAACGATGTCAGCCAAATCACCAGATGAGGCCAGTACTATGTTGAGTGATAGAGCAGGGTAACGCTGGTTAAGTTCCAATGTGAGATCTTGCCAAACTTGGTCTGGCAGGCTGTCATCATGAGCAATGCGCAGTTCGGTGGCAAAGTCGCCAGACACCTGAGCACAGGTTTGTCGAATGCGAGCCGAGGTGACAAGCAGGTTTTCGCAGTCTTTATAAATTGCCTTCCCTGTTTCTGACAACGTCACATTATTGCCTGTACGGACAAAAAGATCGGTGTCGAGGTCTTTCTCTAGTGCTTTGATAGCCATGCTAAGTTTGGTTCGGTTGCAGTCTAGCACTCGCGCCGCCTCGGACACGGAGCCTGCGCTAACCACGGCACAGAAAGCTTCTATTTGAGAAAGATTGATAGACATTGATCGCAAAACGCCAGTAAATCAAGGGAGCAAAAATCATAGCACGTGTGCCAAAGAATACGAAGATAACACTAGGAATTGCTTGGCGTTCTGGTTTAATCTATGCCTAGTCATCAAGGATTAAAATGAAGTGCTTATATTATGTTCAGCACTAGCAAAACAATGGAGTAAACTATGTCTAATGAGTGGGATGAGTACGCCGCGACATGGGAAAATAACGATGCGACGGCGGTCTTTGCTCAGTCATGCTATGACGCGCTTTCAGAAATGACCTCGTTGAAAGGTAAATCAGTTTTAGATTTTGGTTGTGGTACTGGCCTTTTGAGCCAATTAATGTCACCCACGACCAAAGATATTGTCGCGCTGGATGGCTCTGAAGCCATGATTGAAGAGCTAGACAAAAAAGGCTTAGACAACGTAGAGCCAGTCGTGGATCTGTTAACGCGCGGTCTCGTTGCCCAGCACCCTGCGTTTCGTAATCAATTCGATCTTGTCGTTGCGTCTTCTGTTTGTGGGTTCGTTGATAACCTTCAAGATACCGTTAATGTGATCTACACCTTGCTGGATGAGTTCGGCATGTTTGTTCATTGGGACTGGGCGGTCGAAAGTGATGATGCAGGATTTGGTATAACCGAGAAGCGTGCTAAAGAAGTACTCCTCAATGCTGGATTCGAAAAAGTCGATGTGTCTATTGCTTTTGAAATTGAATCCTCGAAAGGCACACAAAAAGTACTGATGGGTGTTGGTCGCAAGTAACGTAAAACTCAATACTAATTATCTGATCTCCGAATAGGTGGTGCCTTTGGTACCACCTTTTTTTGTTATGCTAACAGGCTAGTTTTTGGATAGGTTGATTATGTTTCTAAAATCAAAGCGCTGGATTTGGTCATGTTTCGCGTCCCTATTGCTTATTAGTAGTCACGCTTATTCTGGCGACCGAGAAATGATTGAGCAAGCGAACGCTATTTTAGTAAAAGCAGCGCAAAACATTGATGAGTTCGACTCAGTATCGCATTGGGAATCCGTGAAGAATGTCACTGGCGTTGCCAAAGCCATCGTGATTTTCCCATCGGGAGGCCAGGCGGGGTTTCTATTGGGCGTGCAGTGGGGCAAGGGCATTTTGCTTACCAGAGATGCACACCACTGGAGTGAACCTGTGTTTGTGACCTTCCGCAGTGCGATGTTTGGCCTATTAGCGGGCGCGCAGAAAATTAACGGTGTGGGTGTGATTCTTTCTGATGATGTGGTTGAGCAATTGCAGTCTGGTTCAACCAAAATAGGCGGTACAGCCGACGTGACGATTGGAAATGGTGTCAGCGGTAAAGTAGTCGGTGGTACCAGCGGCATTAGCGCTATGATGGTATCGCAAAACAAAGGACTTTACTTTGGTGGCAGCATTGACACCTTCAACATGACATTAGACGACAAGTTGAACAATGCCTTGTATGGTGACGACTTTTCTGTCGATAAGGTACTCACCAACTACGATCATCAATCAGGCCAAGCGCAGAACCTACGTCGCCGATTGGAAGGGATCGCCTATCGGGCTGTCTACCGCTAGTCATCAAGCGATGAGTTAAATTTGTACTTGTTGTTTTTTCGTGCATTATTGTCTTTATGCAACCGACTTTAATCGCACAGGACACTTGTTTATGAAACATCTGCCTATAAAGCACCAGTCTATGAAATACGCAGTGATGACCTTGGTTCTCACAAGTTTGGCTTTGGTGGGGTGTACGACGACCACCAAACCGGCTGCCCCCCTTAACTTTTCTTATGGTGTTGCTAAAACCGGAGACTTTGGTTTTTTACCCCAGTCAGGGGCGGTGACCTATTCGTGGCGCACTAATTTGCCTGTGGCGAGAGTTTCTGAAGACTTTGACGCCGAACATTACCTTTCTGTAATCAAAGCGCAAATCGATGAAGTGCTGACATCTAAGGGTTATATTGCGGTTCAAGATGGTCAGGCTGCGACGATGCACCTTGACTTTGGTATTGCAACTGAAACGGCAATGGATGATGAGCAAATATTTGCCAGCACCCAAATTAAGACTGGGGTGCAGTTTGATTTGACAGGCCAGAAAAGTGAGAAGGGCAGTTTGTACATCGCAGTGTTTGATTCGGTAGGCGCATTTCCACGGTGGCGAGCCTTAGCTCAGGGGCCGACTGAAAATCGAATCGATAACCCAGAAGAGCGTGAAGAGCTTAAGAATTTAATTGGCGCTATGCTGGACGATTTACCTTCTCGCTAACCTACGACGTTTTTAAATAGCAAAGACCGAAGCGTTAAGCTTCGGCCTTTGCAATGCCGCAATTTGTCAAAATCGCTTTGATTTATTTTGGCATTATGACTGTATCGATGACGTGAATCACACCGTTTTTCGCTTTGACGTCAGTTGCCACGACGGTCGCGTTGTCGACCATCACTTTGCCGTCACTCTTCGTAATCATGATGTCAGAGCCTTGCACTGTCGTTGCTTTATCAAGTCCCATCACATCCGCCGCCATCACTTTTCCTGGCACCACATGGTAGGTCAAAATCGCTACCAGCTTATCTTTGTTCTCTGGTTTTAGCAGAGATTCGACCGTGCCTTCAGGCAGTTTTGCGAAAGCGTCGTCGGTCGGCGCAAACACGGTAAATGGGCCGTCACCTTTCAATGTGTCGACCAGCCCAGCTGCCTGTACTGCTGCCACGAGTGTTGTGAAGGAGCCGTTTTCAGCCGCAACGTCAACAATGTCTTTTTTCATTCCATGATGATCAGCGAGAGCTGAGAAGGATAGAAGTAGCGCTGCCATTGCTGCAAACGAACGTGTTAGTAAAGTCTTCATATCTGTGATCCTTTGTTTGTTTGTATTCGCAGACGTCTGTTACGGTGAGGTATCGCTATCGATCACTGGCAGCAAGTAACAAATTACGTTTACGCCGCCACGTAGAAAAACATCAGAAAGTAAGACCAGGAAGTAGCACGGTTCGTTTTGGCCAGCTGTGCTGGTTCAGCGTTTTGACCATCACTGAAACCGGGGTAGGCTGAGCCAAAGGCTCATTGGGAAGCAGCGAAAGATTAGTGACTCGTTTGTAACCACTTGAGGTGTAGACTTCGTCACGACCAAACAGTATTGAGTAATGAAACGGCTGTTGCTCCATCCACTGGTGGGCTTCTTCGATTAAGGCTTTCGCCAAGCCTTTTTTGCGATAGTCTGGGTGGACACAAACCTCGGCAACACCTGCGATAGGGATTGCTTTTCTCGCAGCAGTAATGGTCTTCTCATGAACGGCCAGGTGGGCAATAACGTGATGGTCATGATCGCCGGTTATGTACCAGCGATGCTGAGGCATTTCGTTGTAAAAGCGTTGGGTTTTAAAACGACTATCACTAGGCTTAGTAAAGCAGCTACTAAGAATGGTGATCAGTCCTTGGTTGAGCTCTTCGGATACGGAGCTATCTTCAATATAGTGTATTTTCATAGTGTTATTGGCTCACTACGCAACGCTCTGTGACGATGCTGTGAGTGCCTTTGTCAGTTCCTTTCGCGATGGTAAGTCGGCTTAAAATGTTATAGCAAGTAGAGCTGCCATTTTGAGTCGTTGATTGGATACTTACCGTACCTGAATTACCACTACTGGAATTTTCCCATGGAATGGTTTGTCCAGCGCTTGGGTCACGGAGGAGGCTTTCTACCGCTTGCTTGTGTAGCTGTTGGTCTTTGTCGGAGAAGCTTTTATCTTCGACTCCGAAGGTTTGTGACGTGAGCGAGTCTACAAGCTGAAACGGCGATGACAATATGCCGCCAATCACACCAGTAACAGCCCCTTTACTGGCTTCACGTCCTGCTTGCTCTGCCTGTTGTACTAAAGATTCTGCCTGGCGAATCACTTCAGGCATCGCGACGCGCAGCGCTTCACTCTCGGCCAGTATGGCAGGGACTTGTTTGTTGGTGGCGGCAATTTGCTGGTTGGTCGCTCTAATCGTCTTATTGGTTTGTTCAACTTGTTCTAGAAGGCTAGGTAAAGAGCTATGCCATTGATTTGATTGCTCAAGAATCGGAGGAATGGCCGCTGTGACAGATTGAACTTCATTGAGAATGACTGGGATTTGACGGTTCATGTCGTCAACTCTTGCGAGTACTTCGGGAATGGCTTGCTGGTATTTCTCACTCTGCTCAAGAATGCTAGGGATGATAGCTTGGATTTTTTGTACTTCTTCGACCACGGGAGTAATGCGCTGCGCCGTTTGGTCGATTTGCTTGATTAGAGTGGGCAGTTCGACCCTGACTTGTTTGGCTTCGAGGGTGAAAATATAGATAGACCAAGCCAAGGCCAAAATAGCAATGGCAAGTAGCACTCTGCTGGCGGCAACGATCTTTTCCATATCACTCCTTGTTTCAAAGCCATCTAATTCAGTACATTGCTTTGAAATTGAAACGTCCAGCACTAACCATAACCAAACTGATTCTCTTAGTAAATGAGATGAGAGCAAACATGATGAGGCGTGCGATGAAAAATGGGAGATTGTGCAAAAAGTCACCAGTTAAACGTATTTACCTAGTAAGTCACTAAAATGTAAAGCCAATTCAGCTAAACTGAAATCAATAAGGGAAAAAAGTAGGAGCTGGTGATGGCGATTCAAAGACTCGAAGCTAACAAGCTATACCATGCCGCAGAACTGAAAAAACTGCCATGCAAGTCGACCAAAGAACTGGATCCGATTGATGAAATTGTCGGTCAAGAGCGTGCTCAAAAAGCGGTTGAGTTCGCAATGTCTATTAAGGAAAAAGGATACAACATCTACGCGATAGGCCAAAACGGCCTGGGTAAGCGTACCATGATACTGCGCTATTTAAGTCGCCATCCTCACGACACTGAAGCACTCTATGATTGGTGCTATGTGGCCAATTTCGCCGATACTCGTACGCCGCAGGTATTAAAGTTGCCGTGTGGTATGGGTGAGAAGCTGAAGAAAGATGTTGAAAAGCTGATTTCGAAACTGGTGAAAGCCATTCCAATGGCTTTTGACAATGAACTCTATTTTGGCCGAGCAGATAAACTCAAAAATGACTTGGCTCGCAAGCAGCAAGTTGAGTTGCAAAAGCTCAGCGAAGAGGCGAAAGAGAAAGACATCAGCCTGACTATTACGCCGCAGGGGGATTACCAATTTGTCGCCCTAAATGGTGAAGATTTACATACTGATGAGAGCTTTTCTGAGCTGCCACCGGAAGAGCAAGAGCGATTTGGTACCACCATTGATGAGCTTGAGGTGAGTCTGCGTGGTATGGCCAGAGAGCTGACCGATTGGGAAGAGACCTTCACTGATAACATTCAAAAGCTTAATGAAGAAGTGACCCTTGGGGTGATCAGTCACCTGATCAAAAAGCTGAAAAAAGAATACAACGGTTACACAGAAATTAAAAAGTACTTTAGCGCCCTTCAGCAGGATATTTGTGAGAACGTTGATATCTTCCTTGAAGAAGGGAATGAGCAGGGAGAAATTGCTACGGCTTCTCTTGATAAAAAATTCCCGCGACGTTACAAAGTGAACTTGATTGTGAAGCAGTCTTGCAGTGATTTTCCAATCATTGTTGAGGAAAACCCAAACTATCACTCTCTATTTGGTTACATTGAGACCGCGACCTACAAAGGCACAGTCTTCACCGACTTTTCTTTAATCCGTTCAGGTAGTTTGCATCGAGCGAACGGTGGCGTGCTGCTGATGGATGCAATTAAGGTGTTAGAGCAGCCATATGTTTGGGATGGTCTAAAACGGGCGCTGCGTGCACGTCAGCTAAGCTTTACCTCTCTTGAAAAAGAGGTGACGCTGACCGGGACGGTATCACTCGATCCACAGCCTATTCCATTGAATGTGAAAATAATTTTGTTTGGTGATTACCGTACCTATCAACTACTGCAACATTACGATTCAGAGTTTAGTGAGCTGTTCAAAGTCACAGCTGATTTTGAAGATGAAATGCCGCGAACAGCGGACTCCGAGCTGCATTATGCGCGTTTTATTTCCAGTATCGTTCATGATAACAACATGTTGCATTGTGACCGCAAAGCCATTGCTCGTATCATTGAGCACAGCTCGCGTCTATCAGGTGATCAAAACAAACTGTCGCTTCACTCTGCGCACATTGCCAATTTGCTGCGAGAGTCGAACTATGTGGCGCGGAATGCAAAGTCTAATTTGATCCGTATGGGGCATGTCGACCAAGCATTGGAATACCAGCAGATGCGAGTCAATCGATTGCAAGATAACGTGATGGAAGGTTTCATTAATGGTACGACGTTAATCCACACTCAAGGCTCAGCGATTGGTCAAGTGAATGCACTTTCGGTGTTAACGACCAGCGATCATATGTTTGGAGCGCCAAACCGAATTACTGCCACCACGTCCTACGGCGACGGTGATGTGATTGATATTGAGCGTAGTGTCGATCTTGGCGGCAGCATTCACTCTAAAGGCGTCATGATACTCACCGCCTACTTGTCCTCTGTGTTTGGAAAAACTGCCAAAGTACCACTCACAACCACGATCACTTTTGAGCAGTCTTACGGTGGCGTGGACGGTGACAGTGCCAGTATGGCGGAATTCTGCGCTGTGGTTTCTGCTTTTTCGGGTCAACCAAATCGACAAGACATAGCCATTACAGGTTCAATGAACCAGTTTGGTGAGTCGCAGCCAATTGGCGGTGTAAATGAGAAGATTGAAGGCTTCTTCGATGTTTGCACGATCAAGGGTCGTAACTCCGAGCAAGGGGTAATCATTCCACGCTCTAACGCTCATAACTTGATGCTACGTGCTGACATCGTTAAGGCTGTCGATAAAGGTGAGTTCCATATTTGGGCAATCGATCATGTGACCGAAGCGATCGAGCTCTTCACTGGCAAAGAGGCGGGTACCGCTTCGCTAGAGGGCAGTTACCCCATCGACACCATATTTGGTATCGCTCAAGCAAGACTCAACGCATTGCGTAAGTAACTAAAAAGCCAAGCGAATGCTTGGCTTTTTAACGATTCCACTTTTTAAGCAGCTTAGGTGCTAACTGTTAGGCGCGAAGTTTGAGTTTTGTGCCATCAAACTTAAGGTGGGAGAGCAGCTCTTTGGCATTCGCCTCACCTTTTTCATCAAATTTGATACCGTAAGCGGTGTAATGACTGGATTTTTGTTGGTTGCAGATAAGTCCAGATAGTGGCGGGAAGTATCGCCCTTTTTGCGTGCCTGCTGCAACGTTTAACGCCACTTCTTGGCCTACCACTAAGCTTTTGCCAAGGGCTGGCAGAATAAACCGACAGCCGCTTTTTGACATATCTCTTAGCTCACAGCGCGTTTGACTGTGCCCAGTGCTTAGCATCGCCTCAAGGTTTACTTCATACCTTGGTTCTTTCCTAAGGTTGGTCACTTGCATCGACTGCGGGATAGACAGAATAAGAATCGGCAAGGGCTCTTCAACTATATTAAGTAGCTGTGCGCGGAATTGAACAATTCCTCCTTCGCCACGCTGAGAAATCGCTCTTACTGTTAGCCAAAACCCCTCTTGAAAGAAGTACTTGAGATCACTTTCATCGATCTTAGGCGTTTCCAGCAAAATACGATGCTCAGAATGAGCACCAATAAATTGGGTCGCACAGCGAAAAGAAGTGCCGACAGGTGTATTAACCGTCAATGTCACGTCGCCACCATGCTCGATCATAGCGAGAGCATCGGTGCTGTTCAGTGTTTGCGTCGTGCGTGATGGAGGATTGGATTTTTGTTGTTGCGTCACTGCCTGATAATTCCTGACGTTTTCTTACCTACACTCAAACCTTTATCTCGGATATTTTATATGAATTGCTTTGAGTCACACGTGTTGTATTTTTGAACCGTGTTCACAAAATTCTAGGGTTTCGCTCATTAAAGTGCAATCAAAAACAAGAATTCAGGAGTCAAAATATTGACTTAGATGTCAATATTGAGTTCAACCGCACAACTTTTGTTTTTGCCAAAGAGGGTACTCACAAAAGAAGGCCACAAATCCTAGCATTTATAAAATGGCTAACCAGGGAGGATTTTAGATTGATAGGTAGGGTGTTTTGTCATTGCTGTTGATTATATGTACAGTTCTATATATCATGCCTTCAGATCAATAATGAGGTCGAAATGAACAAAAGTATCAAAAATGAGCTAGGGAAGTTGCTCGTAAATCAAGAAGCATTACTGGACGTGCTGGCAAAAAGTCACTCCTCGCTGAATGACTACCCTGAGCTCCAAGATTATTTGGCGCGCAAAAATCCAAATGTGGTTAACTACAACCGAGCACTTCGCGAGGGGCAGTTTACCAAGCAAGAGTTCCTTGATGAAATCGGCGAGCGCCTCAATTGGCTTGCCTATGAGTTGCAACCACATATCGATATGGATTTCTTAACTGAGCGAGTTGCGTCGCTTGTCGGTGGTGACATTGAGAAAATTAAAGCCCTGACCATCGAAGAAATCGGCGCTGACTTGTTATCAAAGTTGGTGAACTTATATGGCGGTGCTCTTTATTCTATCCAACAATCCAAACCAAGCTATCCATTTCTCGCAACCAAAGGGCAGGTGGATCATGCGTTTTGGAAGCAGTCCCACCTTGCCTATGATGCTTGGAGTGACGGCTACCAAAGTCACTATAAATTGACAAACTACTGCCAGGATAAGTTTGATTGTAAGGCGCCACAAAGTTCTGTTCGATTCTTTCGCCAGTTTGGTGACCCTCGTGATATCCAAGAGTGGCGTGAATACGCTGGCTTCGATGACAATTGAGGCCTGGTATTCACATTCTATTGTTGAGTGCAAGGGATATGCGCTTACCCCCTGGTTGAGACCTTCCGTTACCCCCCTTTAAATGTCACTCGCCATTGAGATGGTGAGGCATTAAAACTGCGCGAGAAGTGCTTACGAAACACACTCTCGGAGCCAAAACCCGATAACTCAGCAACGGTAGCGATGCCGTAATCAGTTGACTCTAATAGCTGTTGGCTAAGTGCCAATCTCCGATTAAGGAGCCATTCTCCAAAAGTGCAGCCATAAGCGGCTTTAAACTGGCGGGTAAAAGTGCGACGACTCATTGCACAGCGCTCTGCAATGCCATCAAGATCATAACTTTGGGTTAGATTTCTTTCTACGTCACTGATGACATGTCCAAAGCTGGTGACTTTGTCAGGCTGCTTAGCGATTGGATTAGGAATGTACTGCTGCTGACCACCGCTTCGAAACGGTGCCGCTACCATTATCCGAGCAAGTTGTGTCGCGACTTCGCTGCCACAAAGAGTGCGTACAATGTGCAAACAGCAATCGAGCGAGGCGGCGGTGCCCGCAGAAGTGATGATATTGTCTTGTTCGATAAATAGCGGGTCGCAATCGATAATGACATTAGGAAATCTCTCGATGAACTCCTTCTGGTATCCCCAATGGGTAGTTGCCCGTCGACCGTCCAACAACCCCGATTTAGCCAATACGTAGGCACCAAGGCACAGACCAACCACCATAGCTCCCCTTTTATGAGCGGCCTTTAATTTCGAGATGAGCGTATGGCTAGGTTCGGGTAGATGATTTGGCCAACCTGGGATCACTATAATGTCTGCTAGCTCTAAGTTATCTAGCCCCGCGTTTACCGAGGCTTGAAATCCACTACTAAGAGTTATTTGCTCACTCTCTTCGCTACAAATGGTTAATTCAAACGCAGCCTGTTGGCCAAGAAACACATCTTGAAAAACAAGACACGGGACGGAGAGATGAAAAGCACTAATATCATTGAGCGCAACTAGCGCGATTTTATAGGGCTGCATAGAACTAAACCGTAAATAGAAGTAAACCTTAATGATGAATTGGTTGGCCTGATTTGAGCGATAGTTGGCACTAGGGACAGTATTGCACAGTTCTCAACAGCTGCATAATGGACTCATCTTGAGAATCGGAGGTTACTATGAAAATTCATCATCTAAGAAGCGCGACATTTGTTATTGAATCGGGCGATCACTTTATTCTTATCGACCCTATGTTGGGTAGCAAAGGGTCCATGCCTCCGTTTTCTGTGTTTCGATTCAAAGCGGAAAAAAATCCAACGGTAAATCTACCCGCGAATGCTGATGAGCTACTTGCTAAAGTGACTCATGCACTCGTGACGCACAGTCAAACCTTTGGCTTTAAGCCTCTTCAACATGGCGATCACCTAGATCCTGCTGGTGAAGCTTTTTTGATTGAAAACCGGATTCCAGTTACCACACCAAGCAAAGACAAGGCGTACCTGGAAAAGTATGGCATGACTGTCGAAAATGGTTTGGAACCGTGGCAACCGACCCCATTTTTGGGCGGACAAATTACTGCGGTACCTGCGCAGCATGGACATGGTTGGATTCATAAAGTGATGGCCAACGGTTGTGGTTTCTATATTGAGTTACCTAACGAACCAAGCATCTACATTAGTGGCGATACGGTGCTAACAAACGACGTCAATAAGGCACTCACTGAGCTTAAGCCAGACATTACTGTTGTTGCAGCGGGTCAAGCACAGATGGACGTTGGTCAGCCACTCCTTATGCCAACAGATGAGGTCATTGAATTTATTAAGCGTTCACCAGGCAAAGTTATCGCTAACCATTTGGAAGCGTTGAATCACTGCCCGGTGGATAGAACAACGCTGAAGCGAACGTTGAACGCTCATGGCTTAGTTGACAAAGTATCGGTTCCAGAGGATGGTGAAACATTCGAATTTTAAGAGCTATATAGCGGGGCTGAGCGTGCTAGAGCATCAATATGAATGGCAGGAGGTTGAAAATGGTCGCCTGCTTTACATTGAAACACTGTTTGACCATGACTCTGCTGAGGCGGTGTTCCATGAGTTACAAAGCGCGCTAAATTGGCGACAAGATAACATTCGCTTGTTTGGAAAAGTGCACCCGATCCCGAGACTTCAAGCTTGGTATGGGGATGTCAGTTATCGCTATTCTAATTTAGAGTTAGAGGCTCAGACCTGGTATCCCAAACTCGCTGAGCTAAAGGCGCTGTGTGAACAATACGCGCAACATAGGTTTAATACGGTACTCGCCAATTTGTATCGTGACGGCCAGGATTCAAATGGTTGGCATAGTGACAATGAGCCCGAGCTTGGCACCAATCCAGTGATTGCCTCACTTAGCTTTGGTGGTGAGCGGCGATTTTTGCTCAAACACAAGTCGACCGGTGAGAAATTGGAGTTCAATCTAGCATCCGGATCACTACTGATAATGGCTGGAGAAACTCAGCATTATTGGCAACATACCATTCCGAAGACTAAGCGACCTGTGGCGCCAAGGATAAATTTAACTTTTCGAAAAGTTCTGGTTCCTTAAAACAACAAAAGCTCCCCGTAGGGAGCTTTTGATTAGCTAAATCAGAGTTTGATTATGCTTTTGCAGATGCCGCTTTCTTTGTATTTTTAGCGTAGCTAGGCGTTCTTGCTACAGCACGCTTAGTTGCTGGCTTCTTCGCAGCTGGCTTTTTCTTCTTTTGCTTTAGACGCTCAGGAAGAATTTGAGTTGCGAACACATCTTCAACGGTTTCAGCACGCTTGATTAGTTCAGCTTCACCGTCTTTAACTAGCACAGTTGCAGGACGTGGTAGAGAGTTGAACTGGCTCGCTTGAGACTCTGCGTAGTGACCCACATCCATGATAGCTAGAACGTCTTTTGGCTCTAGAGCTGGCATACGTGCACCGCTTTCCCAGATTGATGGGATACAGATTGGACCTGCGATTTCAGTTGTCTTCTCAACAAGTGGTTGGTTCATCTTGCTTGCTGGTAGAACAGGGTTCTTAGACTCTTGAGACTCAACTAGCGTCGCTAGGTAAGTTGATGCGTCAACCATTGTGTAGGTGTAGTCCATCTCTTGGTCATCTTTCACTACGTATACTGACGTTAGTAGTGTACCGATGTTACCAGCGATGTAACGACCAGGTTCTAGCCATAGTTGTGGGATCTCGAAGCCTTCTTTGTTGAATTCTTCTAGCATGCCTGCACACACTACTTTCGCGTAATCTTCGATAGTGTTCGGGTTCATCATGTGCTCAGCGCTACGACACTCTGGCTCACGCTCACGTGGCCAACCGCCGCCAAGGTCGATTTGGAATGGTTGAACGCCACACTCGCGAGAGATTTCGATAACGTTGCGTGCATACTCACGGTATAGCGCATCCCAACCTTCAGGTTGCTTAGAGAAGCGGCCTAGGTGAGTGTGGAAGCCGTAGAATTCGAACACATCGATTTCTTTCACGCGGTTGATGATCTTCTTCGCTTCTTCTTTTAGCAGACCGAATTTGATCCACTTCATCGCGCCGATGAAGTTAGGGAATGGGTATGCATCTGGTTCGAAGTCGTTGAAGAAATCTTCTGGGATAACTTTCAGACGTACAGCGATGCGTACTTTTTCTTTTGGCTTCACTTCGCGAGCGATACGCTCAACAATCTCGATCTCTTCGTACGAGTCTAGGTGGACTGCGTAGCCGTACTCAATCGCTTTGCGGATAGCAAGCTCAGGCTTAACAGTACCGTTTAGTGCGATAGTCTTTGGATCCGCACCTGCGATGTAAGTTGCTTCAACTTCACCAGGACCGAAACAGTCACCACCCACGCCTTCTTCGTGACAGATAGCACGAACAGCAAAGTTAGTGTTTGATTTGATTGCAAACATCACGTTCACAGGCTTTGGCCAGTTTGAACCGAATGCTGCTTTAACGCGACGTAGGTTTCCACGTAGTGTGTCTTCGCTAAGAACGAATAGCGGGCTACCGTATTGCTCAACCAAGTCAGAAGCTTTACAGCCGCCGATGTATAGGTCGTCGCCTTTTGTTGTTAGCTCGTCAGTTGGCGTTAGGATGTTTTGTAGACGCTCAGCGTAGTTCTGGTTTGCTTTGTGTTCAGCAAGAAGACGCTGTTGCTCTTCTAATACAGAACTTAGTTGCTTTACTGAGTCTTCTAAACGCGCTTGATATTTCATATTCGTTCCTCACGAAATCGTTGAAAAGGTATGAACTGATTTGTTGGTACCTAGTGTATTCGGCGGTGGAAAAAACAACACGTCACCCAGAGTCAAAAAAACTTACACTGGCGTCTAATGTATTGCTGGCTATTGATTTTGCTGCTGAATGAAACGTTAACATTAGATTGCCGTGCTAGGTAAGTTACTTTGGGGTTACAGATACACTCCAGTATCAAGTAAGTAGCGAGATTTGTCGGTGCTACGCAAGCTCATACGTGGTTTTGTGAGCTTGGTTAACATTTTGTGAGTAAATGAATTGTGTTTACAACAAGTCAAGTAACGTCGTGGGTAAAAAGTGTCCTTTTTGCTTCTGTTCGTTCAAATATATTGACTCTCAGTGACGTTACAACTTGAAGCTGGGTGGCTAATTTATAGTCATTCAATAACGGCAAGCCAAATCACTCCGTTCCGTGATAGAGCAAACATAATCCATCGTTATTAAACAGTAAGCACAACAAGAGTTCCGTCTTTATAAAGCCTGTCTCTATAAAAATAGTTATACAGACCATTCATTCTTCACGAGGTAATCATTATGTCTTTTGATATCAATAAAGCTAAAGGTGTATTCGCAACAGTGGACGCTGCGATTGAAGCAACTCATAAAGCGCAAGTTGAGTTCTACGCAACGTCTACAAAAGAAGGCCGCGAAGCTATCCTTACTGCTATTCGTGGTGCAGTTCTAGCTAAAGCTGAAGACTTTGCGAAAATGGTTCGTGAAGAAACGAAGCTAGGTCGTGTAGAAGACAAAATTGCTAAGCACCAGCTAACGGCTGCTAAGACGCCTGGTACTGAAGTTCTAGAAACGAAAGTATGGTCTGGTGATAACGGTATCTCTCTAGAAGAGCGCGCACCTTACGGTGTTATCGGTGCGGTTACGCCTGTCACTAACCCAACTGAAACTATCGTTAACAACGCTATCTCTATGCTAGCGTCTGGTAACGCGGTAACGTTCAACGTTCACCCATCTTCAAAAGTAGTGTCTGCGGTAATGATCGACATGATCAACAAAACTATCGTTGAAGCAGGCGGTCCTGAAAACCTAGTCACTATGGTTAAAGAGCCTACTCTAGAAACGCTTAATGAAATCGCTAAGTCTCCACTTATCAACATGCTTGTTGGTACGGGTGGCCCAGGTCTAGTGAAAGCAATCCTACAATCTGGTAAGAAAGGTGTAGGCGCTGGCGCTGGTAACCCACCTGTCATCGTTGACGCTTCTGCTAACCTAGACCTAGCTGCGGCTGGCGTTTACGGCGGTGCATCTTTCGATAACAACCTACTATGTATCGGTGAGAAAGAAGTATTCGTTGAAGATGCAGTCGCTGACGAGTTCCTAGCTAAGCTTGAAGCAACGGGCGCTTACGTTCTTTCTGCAGTAGAGGCTGAGAAGCTAACTGCACAAATCCTAACTATGGATGAAATCGATGGTGCTAAGCCATGTACTGCGCAAGAAATTGCTCGCGTATGGCACCCAGTTAAACAACACGTTGGTCAAGACGCAGGTGAAATCCTTAAGTCTATCGGTGTTGAATCAGAGACTCGTCTAGCGGTTATGGTTGTTGAGAACGATCACCCACTAGTACACGTAGAGCAAATGATGCCAGTACTTCCAGTTGTTCGTTGTGCGAACATCGACGAAGCTATCGAGCGCGCAGTAGCTGCTGAACGTGGTAACAAGCACTCTGCATGTATCTACTCTGGTAACATCGAGAAC
>NZ_JAKJST010000030.1:0-101416 GCF_050337275.1 Vibrio wakamikoensis
AATACAGAGACATCCCAACAACACTCCAAACCATCATTTCCATTGGTAACCTTCGTCTGCGAATAGTCGTAATTCCTGTATCTTCCAAACACTGGGAAATGAGTTCTGGAGAAAGCAGATCAGATAAACCCGAAAGTTGCTCTGCAGAGAATTGATGAACTTGGTTAAGAGCCTGTCTTAAAAACATAAAAAAAATCCGAGTGCATTGAATACACTCGGATTTTGACACTTTGAATGGATCGTTCAACCGATCATTTAGTTGTTAACTGATCGGCATTATCCCAATAGGGAGCATTTTTTTTGACTGGTTAAATAGGGAGTTACTTCAGTTTTTCTAAATCAGCCTCTATTTCGGCAATCTTGCTTGATACGACTTTTTCTAGGTGGCGAAGGTCGGAAAGGATCTTCTGTTTAACATCGACTTCTGTCGCTTCAATTGGCTTGGTAAGACGATTCAGTTCATCAATAACCAGTGTCAGGTTGCGATTGATTTCAGTGACTTGCTTGTAGTTTTGACTACTACTGTCAGTACGGACGTTTTTGACTTGCCTTGGATATTTGAACTTAACACTTTTCGCAAAGAGCTCGCCCTTCTGCTTACGAAAATAGATTTTTAACACATCTTTATGCGCTTCTTGGCGTAGGGAGTAACGCTCTATTTGTTTAGGATCTTGAATGCCTAAACCAATGAGGTTTGGATACATAGATGACCTCTTAGGTTGTGTGTTTCTTCTACAACTGTAGCAGGCAATGATTAGGGTAGATAGTTGATTAAAGTGCGGTTTACAGAGAAATGTGGAGGAGATCGCCTAAATGGCGATCTCCTTTGTGTGAAGTTACTGGTGAGTGAACTTTAACCAGTTACATGGGCTGGCTACACTGCCTTAACTAGTGATTTGCTCTGAAATGTTCTCTTGGAGCTTTTGCTTCAAAATCGCTTGCTCTTCATCAGTAAGACGTGAGCCATTCTCGCCGGTTAAGATAAATAAATCTTCTGCTCGCTCACCGATGGTGGTGATTTTTGCCCCGTGAAGGCTCAGATTTAACTGGGCAAAGGTCGCACCGACTTTAGCCAGCAAGCCCGGAGCATCGAGCGCCACAAGCTCCATTAAGGTACGCTTCTTACCTTTAGTTGGTAAAAAGTCGACTTTGGTTTTTACGTTAAAGTGTTTGAGGTTTCTTGGTGCGCGGCGCGTTTTGATCTTGGTTGGTCTACCATCCTCTAGCACATGGATGAGATGTTTGATGACCGCCGAATGACGGCTGCATTCAATGGCATCACCATGCTGATCAAGCACCATAAAAGTATCAAGCACAAAACCATCTTTACTGGTCATGATTTGTGCGTCATGGACGTTAAAGTTACGTCTATCGAGCTCTGCGACTACGGTCGCAAACAGAGCTGGTTGGTCTTTGCTGTAGACAAAGACTTCTGTACCACCTCGAGTGGCGTTTTTACTCATCAAAACTAACGGTTTGGATGGATCTTCAAGCTTGAGGATATGTTCGCTGTGCCATGCGATCTGCTTATGCGTATGACGCAGGAAGTAATCCGCCTTAAAGCGCTGCCATAGAACTTCTATTTCACGGGCAACAAAATTCTGTTTGCGAAGTAGGGCGGAAGCCAACTGCTGATTGTGACGAATACGATCCCGCACATCGACAGGGTTTTCCAACCCTCGGCGCAACACGCGTTGAGTAGAGTAGAAAAGCTCCGCCAATAAGGTGCGCTTCCAACTGTTCCAAAGTTCAGGGTTGGTAGCGCTGATATCAGCGACAGTTAAGCAAAGTAAATACTCGAGGTATTCTTCATCGCGGACTTTTTTAGCGAATTCTATGATGACATCGGGATCGTAAATGTCGCGGCGCTGAGCGGTCACTGACATCAGCAAGTGATTTTGTACCAGCCAAGAAACGAGCTTTGCTTCTGGTTTTGATAAGCCGTGCTGCATGCAGAAGTCATACGCTTCTACTGCGCCAATCTCAGAGTGGTCACCGCCGCGTCCTTTGCCGATATCATGGAAAATCGCCGCTAATATCAGCTGCTCTTTCTTGTGCATCCTTGGGTAGATTTCACAGCAGATAGGATGTTTGCTATAGCTCTCTTCAAGGCTATAGGTATGGATATGATTGAGAAGACGTACACTGTGCTCATCGACGGTGTAAACGTGGAACAGGTCAAATTGCATCTGGCCAACGATTTGGCTCCACTGTGGAAGGTAAGCCGCCAGCACGCCAAGCTTGTGCATCAATCGAAATGCGCGGTGAAGGGCGTTCGGATGGCGAACCAAGTCCATAAACTTTTCCCTTGCTTCAGGGATAGTGTGTAAGAACTTATTCAATCTGCGTCTTGCGGTGCGCAGCTGCCTTAGCGTTGCGGGGCTGACACCTTCAATACTGGAGTCGTTGGCGATATGTATAAACATATCGAGTATGGTCTCTGGGCGTGCTTGAAATAGCGCGGGCTTTCTGGCCTCAATCAGCTTGCCTCGACGTTGAAAGTCGTCATCGAGGATCTCGGCTTGCTGGATCTGACCTTTGTTTACGATGGCTTGATCGAACAGTTTGAGGAGCATCTTGTTGAGCTCAGCAACCCGTCTTAACGTGCGGTAGAACTCTTTCATCATGGTCTCTACAGCGACGTTGCCTTCACCGACAAACCCTAAGTTTTCTGCCACTTGTGCTTGGTGGGCGAACATCAGACGGTTGTCGTAACGTCTAAGCTCAATATGCAGAGCAAAACGCACTCGCCATAGGAAGTTCTGACACTCGACTAGCTCGCGGTACTCAGCATCAGTGAGAAAACCGAAGCGGCTCATCTCATAGAGCGACGTAGCACCAAAGTGGCTGCGTGCCACCCAGCTTAGTGTGTGGATGTCACGTAGGCCGCCGGGAGTGGACTTAATGTCGGGCTCAAGGTTGTACGTTGTGTCGTGATATTTAGCGTGACGTGCGCGCTGCTCTTCGATTTTTGCGTTATAGAACGTTTCTGAAGGCCAAAAGTTGTCGGAATCTATTTGTGCTTTTAATTGAGAAAAGGTGTCTTCGCTGCCGCACAGAAGTCTGGCTTCTTGTAAGTTGGTGGCAACGGTTAAATCGGATTGACCGATTTCAATGCATTCATCGACGGTGCGCACTGCATGACCGACTTCTAGTTTGAGATCCCAGAGTAAGGTGATGAACTCGCTGATAGTACTTTCTAAAGAGGTGGGTATCTTTTTACGTGATACCAGTAAAATATCGATATCAGAAAGCGGGTGAAGCTCACCACGACCATAACCCCCGACCGCCACTAGTGACAGATAGGTTTGGTTAGACAGTTCAGAGGCTGACCAAAGGCGACGTAATAGCTGGTCGATGTAGTCCGAACGGCCGAGCACCAGGTCGGTTATTGGGTGGTGATTGAGGAACTCTTGTTTTTGATGTTCGGCAAAGGTTTCGAGTTGAGCTTTGAGCTCTTGAATATTGAGTTGCTCATCACTGAGCGATGTTGGGCTTTGAAAAGTCATATGTGCAATCCGTGCAAGCAAAAAAATGTCACTAACAAGGGTTATACCAAAATAGGCCGGATAAAAAAATATCCCCAGCGAATGGGGATATTTTTACCAACGTGATAAGCGAAGCTTATAGGTTGTTCATGTGGCGAGGAATGCTTTCATCGCTACGCAGCGTGAGTACTTCACAACCTGTCTTAGTTACGACAATAGTGTGCTCCCACTGTGCGGAGTTTTTGCCATCGCCTGTGTACACCGTCCAGTCGTCTTCTGCGTCAATGCTGCAACCAAACTTACCAGCATTGATCATTGGCTCGATAGTAAACACCATGCCTTCTTTTAGAACGCGGCGGTCGTTATTCTTGTAGTGAACCACTTGTGGTTCTTCATGGAACTCAGAGCCGATACCGTGGCCACAGAAATCTTTAACAATAGAGAACTTGTTGCGCGGGTTCTTTTTGTTGTTCGCTTTAATAAACTTCTCAATTTCAGTACCGATATCGCCAACTGTTGAGCCCGGTTTAACGGTTTTCATGCCAAGGTATAGCGCTTCTTGTGCAACCATAGCTAGACGCTTGTCTGCAGGAGACACGTCACCTACTAGGAACATTTTAGATGTGTCACCGTGGTAGCCTTCAGGGCGAGTATCCAGCGATGCGTTTTCATCGTTAGGGATAATCACCGTCACGTCGACGTTTACAATGTCGCCGTTTTTAAGAACGGCTGGCTTGAGTTTACCTGTCGTGCCCATCTCGTCTTGTTGTGCCGGGATGCCGTGACAAACGATGTGGTTGATAGATGTACAGATCGATTTTGGATAACCGTGGTAATCGAGTGGCGCAGAATACGCCCCTTTTTCACGAGTATATTCAGCACAAATTCTATCTAGCTCCTCAGTCGTGACTCCCTCTTTTACATGAGGTTCGATCATTTCTAAAAGCTCTGCTGCAAGCTTACCTGCGATTCGCATTCTTTCGATTTCAGCTTCAGTTTTGATTTTGATAGACATCTGTGTTCTCTGTGTTTTAAATTGACGCGTTATTCTATCAGTGGCGAGATTAAGCGCAACAAGAATAACTCTCACTTCCCTGTTGATACGTAACTCAGTGTAGTTTGGGTTTGCTAAGAGTTCATCTATTGAATCGCTGTCACTTTGTACATTTATTGCGATTTTTCTGGAAATAGACCCCTTAAATATGGTATAAAGCGCGCCGATGACAGGACTTATTCTCTTCACTCTCTGCAGGATAGTGGCGAGTTGGGTTGTGCATCAACATACTTTAATTTAAATCCACACACATTTCGTCACATGTTCCGGGGTGCTTGAGTAATCATTCATACCAAGTCGGAACCATGGGAAATGTGGAGGCCTAACCCCATAGAGGAATTTAAAATGGCAACTGTATCAATGCGCGATATGCTAAAAGCTGGTGTTCACTTCGGTCACCAGACTCGTTACTGGAACCCAAAAATGAAGCCATTCATCTTTGGTGCTCGTAACCGCGTACACATCATCAACCTAGAAAAAACTGTACCAATGTTCAACGATGCACTAGCTGAGCTAGCTAAAATCGGTGAGAAGAAAGGTAAAGTTCTTTTCGTTGGTACTAAGCGCGCTGCATCTGAAGCTGTTAAAGAAGCTGCAATCAACGCTGACCAGTTCTACGTGAACAACCGTTGGTTGGGCGGTATGCTAACGAACTACAAAACTGTTCGTCAGTCTATCAAGCGTCTAAAAGATTTCGAAGCACAAGCTCAAGACGGTACTTTCGAGAAACTAACTAAGAAAGAAGCTCTAATGCGCACTCGCGAAATGGAGAAGCTAGAGAAGTCTCTTGGTGGTATCAAGAACATGGGCGGCCTACCAGACGCTCTATTCGTAATCGACGCTGATCACGAGCACATCGCTGTTAAAGAAGCAAACAACCTAGGTATCCCAGTTTACGCTGTTGTTGATACTAACTCTAACCCAGACGGCGTTGATTTCGTTATCCCAGGTAACGACGATGCTATCCGTGCAGTACAGCTTTACCTAAACGCTGCTGCAGACGCGGTTAAAGAAGGTCGCAACCAAGACGTTGCTGCTGTAGCTGATAAAGACGGTTTCGTAGAAGAAGCTGAATAATAGCGGCTCAAGCCTAACTTAGTTTTGTCGACATGACTGTCGTCATATAGACTGAGTTATAGTTAGCATCAGGGGCCGAATGTGTGCCCCTGATTTTTACCTTAATTGGAATCAACTGAGGATTTAAGAATGGCAACTGTAACTGCTGCTCTTGTAAAAGAACTTCGCGAGCGCACTGGCGCTGGCATGATGGAATGTAAAAAAGCACTTGTTGAAGCAAATGCTGATATCGAACTAGCAATTGAAAACATGCGTAAAAGCGGTGCTGCTAAGGCTGCTAAAAAAGCAGGTAACGTTGCTGCTGAAGGTACTATTATCATTAAAGAAGACGCTGGCGTTGCTGCTCTTCTTGAAGTTAACTGCCAAACAGACTTCGTTGCTAAAGATTCGAGCTTCCTAGCATTTGCTAACGAAGTTGCTGATGCTGCACTAGCTGAGAAGCTTAACGTTGCTGAGCTTCAAGCTAAGTTTGAAGAAGCGCGTATCGCTCTAGTTGCTAAAATCGGTGAGAACATCAGCATCCGTCGTGTTGAGTTCATCGAAGGCGCTAAAGTTGGTTCTTACCGTCACGGCGACCGCATCGGTGTTGTTGTTGCTGGTGAAGCAGACGAAGAAACGATCAAGCACGTTGCTATGCACGTTGCTGCTTCTAAGCCTGAGTTCGTTAACCCAGAAGACGTACCAGCTGACGTAGTAGAGAAAGAAAAAGCAGTTCAAGTTGAAATCGCTATGAACGAAGGCAAACCTGCTGAAATCGCAGAGAAAATGGTTGTTGGCCGTATGAAGAAATTCACGGGCGAAATCTCTCTAACAGGTCAAGCTTTCATCATGGAACCTAAGAAAACTGTTGGCGAAATCTTGAAAGAGAAAGGCGCTACAGTATCTAACTTCGTTCGTCTAGAAGTTGGTGAGGGTATCGAGAAAGCAGCTGAAATGAGCTTTGCTGAAGAAGTTGCGGCGGTACAGAAAGGTTAATCCTTTCATGTTTTGCTGAATTCAAGACCGTAGCCAAGGCTGCGGTCTTTTTACGACTAGGCTAGTCGTTATTTTTTAGCCGTCATGAGTTGGGATTTAATCCGAGTCTCTACCCATGACCGTTAATCGATAACTCTTTGGAAGGTATACTCCATGACAACGAACCCAAAACCTGCTTATCAACGTATTCTGTTAAAACTTAGTGGCGAGGCTCTACAAGGCGAAGAAGGCTTTGGTATTGATCCTAAAGTCCTAGACCGTATGGCTCAGGAAGTAAAAGAGCTAGTAGAACTGGGTGTTCAAGTTGGTGTCGTAATTGGTGGTGGTAACCTATTCCGTGGTGCAGGTCTTGCGGAAGCAGGTATGAACCGTGTTGTTGGTGATCACATGGGTATGCTAGCGACTGTGATGAATGGTCTAGCAATGCGTGATGCTCTACACCGTGCTTACGTAAATGCGCGCGTAATGTCTGCTATCCCACTTAAAGGTGTATGTGACGATTACAACTGGGCTGATGCGATTCGCGAACTTCGTCAAGGTCGCGTTGTTATCTTCTCAGCAGGTACAGGTAACCCATTCTTCACAACTGACTCTGCTGCGTGTCTACGTGGCATCGAAATCGAAGCTGACGTTGTTCTTAAAGCAACCAAAGTAGATGGTGTATTTACTGCCGATCCAGTGGCTAACCCAGATGCAGTATTATGTGATAAGCTTTCTTACAACTCAGTTTTAGACAAAGAACTGAAAGTAATGGACTTGGCTGCATTCACATTGGCACGTGATCACAAGATGCCAATTCGTGTATTCAACATGAACAAGCCAGGTGCACTTCGCCGAGTTGTGATGGGTGAAGCAGAAGGCACGCTTATCAGCGACGCAGAATAAGAGTACACTCTTAACCAGAATTATCGAAGGACATAGCCTGAAAGCATAGTGGCTTTCAGGTTACTATTATTTAAGGTGATATTGTGATTAACGAAATCCAACAAGACGCTCAAGAGCGCATGGCAAAAAGTGTAGAAGCACTAAAAAACAACCTAACTAAAATCCGTACAGGTCGTGCACACCCAAGCCTTCTTCAAGGTCTATCTGTTGAGTACTACGGTGCGCCAACGCCTCTGAACCAAGTTGCTAACGTTATTGCTGAAGATGCACGTACTCTAGCAATCACGGTATTCGACAAAGAGCTAGCGCCTAAAGTTGAAAAAGCGATCATGATGTCTGACCTAGGTCTAAACCCAATGTCAGCGGGTACGGTTATCCGTGTTCCACTTCCACCACTTACAGAAGAGCGTCGTAAAGACCTCGTTAAGATTGTTCGTGGCGAAGCAGAAGGTGGCCGCGTTGCTATCCGTAACATCCGTCGTGATGCTAACGGCGAACTAAAAGCGCTACTTAAAGACAAAGAGATCTCTGAAGACGAAGATCGTAAAGCGCAGGACGAAATCCAGAAGATCACTGACGCAGCCGTTAAGAACGTTGACGAGTTGCTAGCAGCGAAAGAAAAAGAGTTGATGGAAGTCTAATTTTTCATCGATTGACTCTTGTGAAGACGCTGTGCTGACAGCACAGCGTTTTTTTATGCTACTCTGTTCGTCCCAATTATAACTACACTCTTTTATGCAGAACTCAGACACCTTCAACGAAGCCCTTCCTAAACATATCGCGATTATCATGGATGGCAACGGCCGTTGGGCAAAGTCCAAAGGCAAGCCTCGCGTATTCGGGCACAAAAAAGGCGTTTCCGCGGTTCGTAAAACGATTTCAGCGGCGGCTAAGCTAAATATTCAAGCCGTGACCTTGTTTGCGTTTAGCAGCGAGAATTGGCGTCGTCCTGAGGACGAAGTTGGCTTATTGATGGAACTCTTTATCACCGTTCTATCAAGTGAAATTAAAAAACTCCATAAGAACAATCTAAGGCTGCGCATTATCGGCGATAAGTCGCGCTTTAACGACAGACTGCAACGCAAAATCGCGGAAGCGGAAGCGCTGACCGAAAACAACACCGGTACGGTGGTCAATGTTGCAGCAAACTATGGCGGCAAGTGGGATATCTTGCAGGCGACAAAAACCTTGGCCGCGATGGTCGAGAAAGGCGAGTTGAATGCATCGGATATTACCGAAGACATGATCAGCCAAAATGTCACCATGTCAGACTTGCCAGACGTTGACCTACTTATCCGCACCAGTGGTGAGTGTCGCATCAGCAACTTCATGCTTTGGCAGATGGCCTATGCTGAAATGTACTTTATGGATGAGTACTGGCCAGAGTTTAACGAAGATACTCTCGTTAAAGCGATTACCTGGTTTATTAACCGCGAGCGACGCTTCGGGTGTACCGGAGAACAAGTCAAAGCGTTAATGGAAGCCAATTAAGGACGATTTGATTTGAAACAACGAATTATTACCGCCCTGATCCTAGCACCGCTGGTGGTCTGGGGGATCTTTTCTTTGCCACTTTTGTGGTTTTTAGGCCTTGTTTCCGCAATTACTATGATTGGCGTTTGGGAATGGGCACAGTTTACTAAAACTCCGTCTCGCTTACTTGCGATGTTGCCGACAGCAGGTGCACTGGTTGCCTCATTGGCTTTGGTTCCGTTTGATGTAGTGTCTCTCAATGGTGTTGCTCCTGCGCACATCGCGATTCTCGGTGTCGGGTTTGGTTGGTGGTTGCTCGCAAGTGGACTCGCGATGACATACCCTAGGTCTTCGGTACTTTGGGAGCGTTCTAACTTTCTTCGGCATCTGTTTGGCATTTTGACGCTCGTTCCATTCTTGTGGAGTATCGTTATTCTTCGCGGTCAGCACTATAACCTTGATCCTTACTATGGCTCTAAGCTAGTGCTCTTTGTGTGCCTGATTGTTTGGGCAGCCGACAGTGGTGCTTACTTTGCTGGTAAAAGCATGGGTAAGCGCAAAATGGCGCCAAATGTTAGTCCTAACAAAACCATTGAAGGTTTATTGGGAGGCATTGCGGCGGCGCTTATTGTGGCTTGGGGTAGCTCAACGATCTTTGATATCCAATTTGCCAGCTTCACCAGTATGGCTATCATTACTTTAGCGACAGTAGTGATTTCCGTATTAGGTGATTTGGTAGAAAGTATGTTTAAGCGTGTTTCGAAAATTAAAGACAGCAGTAACATCATACCTGGCCATGGAGGGGTGCTTGATCGCGTTGATAGTCTGACAGCAGCTTTCCCAGTCTTTGCCCTCCTATATCTCGTGTTTTAATGTTCTAAAGAGAGAGTGAATTCGTCACTCTCTCTTTGGTTTAACAGTGGTTGTAATTCGCATGCAAAATCTCACCATTTTAGGTGCTACTGGCTCTATTGGCGCTAGCACTTTAAAAGTTGTCTCGGAAAACCCATCAGCTTTCAATATCTACGCGCTCGTTGGCGGCAGAAATGTCACCAAAATGGCAGAGCTTTGTGCTGCATGGCAGCCTGAGTATGCGGTGTTGAGCGAAGAAGCGGATGCTAAGCAGCTCAAATCACTGCTTGTACCTGGTGCACGCACACAAGTGCTTTTTGGCGAGCAAGCCATGTGTGATGTTTCCAGCGCGAGTGAAGTGGATATGGTGATGGCTGCGATTGTTGGTGCTGCGGGTCTGATGCCAACACTTGCTGCGGTTAAAGCCGGTAAGCGTGTGCTGCTCGCCAACAAAGAAGCGTTGGTGATGTCAGGGCAATTGTTTATCGATGCTGTGCGAGAGCATGGAGCGTCATTACTGCCTGTTGACAGTGAACACAATGCGATCTTCCAATGTTTGCCAGCCCATATTCAAACTAATCTTGGCCATTGCCAGCTCAGTGACGCTGGGGTCAATCATATCCTTCTTACTGGTTCGGGTGGTCCTTTCCGCTACACTGATGTGGTCGAGTTGCCAAATAAAACCCCAGCTGAAGCCATTGCGCACCCCAACTGGTCTATGGGGCCTAAAATTTCCGTCGACTCAGCGACGATGATGAACAAGGGTCTTGAGTTTATTGAAGCACGTTGGCTGTTCAACACGTCCAAAGATCAACTGAAAGTGATAATCCACCCGCAGTCTGTTATTCACTCTATGGTTCAATACAGTGATGGTTCGGTATTAGCGCAGATGGGGGAGCCTGATATGGCCACACCAATTGCTTACTCTATGTCATATCCAGATCGTATTTCAGCCGGCGTTAAGCCGCTAGACTTCACTAAGGTCGGTGAGCTGACATTCCTTGAGCCAGACTATTCTCGTTATCCATGCTTGGCGTTGGCGATGGAGGCATGTTTCGAAGGTCAGCATGCGACAACGGCTATTAACGCTGCCAATGAAGTTGCGGTGGAAGCATTCTTAGCAGGAAGCATTCGATTTACCGATATAAGCTCAATAAATGAACGTGTTATGTCGAAAGTCTGCGCATCAAATGAATTTAAACAATTGGATAACTTGGAAACTATTCTTGAGCTAGATAGAATGGCTCGCAGTTATGCACGTGAGATAGCGCGCTCGTTTTAATTGAAACCTGTTTATCCTAGAACGGTATAATTTAAAGACCGGTTTTAGTAAGAGACCCTGTTATGACTGAACTTTTGTGGAATCTGGCGTCCTTTATCGTCGCACTTGGCATTTTAGTTGCCGTGCACGAATATGGGCACTTCTGGGTGGCGCGCCGCTGTGGCGTGTATGTCGAGAAGTTCTCGATTGGTTTCGGTAAGTCAATCTGGTCTAAAGTGGGCAAAGATGGCACGGAATACAGCATTTCTCTTATTCCTCTCGGTGGTTATGTCAAGATGCTCGACAGCCGCGTGGATGAAGTCTCTGAAGTAGATCACAAGTATGCTTTTGATAAAAAGCCTCTATGGAAAAGAACCGCTATTGTAGGGGCGGGGCCAGCATTTAACTTCTTTTTTGCGGTTTTCGCTTATTGGTTAGTGTTCCTTATTGGTGTGCCAGCGGTGAAGCCAGTCGTTGGTCAAGTCACGCCAAGCTCGATTGCTGCGCAAGCTGGCATTGAGTCTGGCATGCAAATATTATCGGTTGATGGTAAGCAGACTCTCGATTGGGAATCGGTCAATCTCGGCTTGGTGTCACATATTGGTGATAACCAGATGACGATCACAGTGTCATCAGACAACCAAATAGGAATGGACAAAAAGTTAACACTTGATCTGCAATCGTGGAACTTTAACCCAGAAACAGAGTCTGCTATGGGGACGCTTGGTTTTACGCCGTTCACCCCTGAGATCAAGATGACCCTTGTCAATGTGAGTGCGGATGGCGCTGGCGCGACTGCAGGCTTGCAAGCAGGAGATACCATTACGGCGGTTGATGGTGCACAGGTAAGCGAATGGCAGCAGGTGGTCGTGGCAATTCAGGGAAGCGCAAACACGCCATTGCCTTTGACGGTTGAAAGACAAGGCGAAGCCATTGATTTGACCTTGGTGCCAGGTTCAAGAGAGCTGGCAGACGGTTCACAGATTGGTTTTGCAGGCATCGCTCCAGATGTAGGGGAGTGGCCGGAAAGCTATCGCTTTGATCTACAATACGGTCCTATTGAAGCGGTGGGTAAAGCCGTCGTTAAGACCGGACAAATTATAGAGCTCACCATCACTATGCTGAAGAAGCTTATTGTCGGTGATGTGGGGCTAAACAATCTGAGTGGACCTATCTCAATTGCCAAAGGCGCAGGTACCACAGCAGATTATGGACTGGTTTATTTCTTAGGTTTTTTGGCGCTAATTAGTGTCAACCTAGGGATCATCAATTTAGTGCCGCTACCAATGTTAGATGGTGGGCATTTGATGTTTTTTGCCATTGAGGCAGTGATTAGACGACCAGTACCAGAAAAAGTACAAGAAATAGGGTATCGAGTGGGAGGCGCGATTATCTTCTCATTGATGCTCATCGCGATTTTTAACGATTTTACACGCCTTTGATATCAGAATTCGGGCAGCAGTATTAGCAAGGAATAATTAGAGCAGGTATGGCGATTAAGCATATTCTATTCGCATCTCTACTGGCGACGAGCGTGTCGGCGAATGGGGCTGAGGATTTTGTTGTACAGGACATTCGTATTGAGGGTTTACAGAGGGTTGCACTGGGTGCGGCGCTACTAAAAATGCCTGTGCGTATTGGTGATTCTATCGATGGCAAAGACATTTCAGAAATCATCAATGCTCTCTACCAGTCCGGTAACTTTGAAGACATTAAAGTATTGCGCGACAATGACGCGCTGGTCGTTCGCGTTAAAGAGCGACCGACGGTAGCTAGCATCTCGTTCTCTGGCAACAAAGCCATCAAAGAAGAACAGTTGCAACAAAACTTGGATGCATCGGGTGTGGTTGTCGGTGAGGCTTTGGATCGTACGACCCTGAGCAACATAGAGAAAGGTCTAGAAGACTTTTACTACAGTGTGGGTAAATACAACGCAAAAGTTCAAGCGGTCGTGACACCTCTGCCACGTAACCGTGCGGACTTGAAGTTTGTGTTTACTGAAGGTGTCTCTGCTAAGATCAAACAGATCAACTTCATTGGTAACACGGTATTCCCAGACGAAGAGCTATTGTCTCGATTCAACTTGAATGTGGATGTGGCTTGGTGGAACTTCTTGTCTGACGATAAGTATCAGAAACAGGTACTGGCCGGCGATATCGAAGCGCTCAAGTCTTACTATCTTGATCGCGGTTATCTGAAATTCAAAGTCGATACAACACAAGTATCTATTTCACCAGATAAAAAAGGCGTATACATCACGCTGGGTATCGATGAAGGCGAAGCGTATCGAATTAAAGATGTGAACTTCCGTGGCCAGTTGATCGGTAAGCAAGCCGAGTTTGAGGGTATGGTACCGTTTGCTGACGGTGACACTTACAACGGCTCAAGCGTGACGGCACTGGAAGAGAACATTAAGCGTGTGCTTGGTGAGTCTGGTTATGCGTATCCACAAGTAAGAACCATTCCAGAGTTCAATGATGAGACCAATGAAGTATCGTTGGTGATCAACGTTGAAGCGGGCAACCGAATCTACGTACGAGATATCCGATTCACAGGTAATAACTCAACTAAAGATGAAGTATTGCGCCGTGAAATGCGTCAGATGGAGTCTAGCTGGTTGAACTCGAAATCGATTGAAACGGGTAAAAACCGCCTGAATCGATTAGGTTTCTTTGAAACCGTTGACGTCCAAACGGTACGAGTCCCAGGTTCTGAAGACCAAGTTGATTTGGTTTACGATGTCAAAGAAGCAAACTCAGGCAGCGTGAACTTTGGTGTTGGCTATGGTACAGAATCGGGTATCAGCTTCCAGGTTGGTTTGCAGCAGGATAACTTTGCTGGTACCGGTGATCGAGTTGGTATCAGTGCGATGACCAACAAATACCAGAAGAACATTACTCTTGATTACCGCGACCCATACTGGAACCTCGATGGAGTAAGTTTGGGTGGTCAGATCTTCTACAACGAATTTGAAGCATCGAAAGCAGGTATTATTGACTATACCGACCAAAGCTACGGCGGTACGTTGACTTGGGGTTTCCCGGTTGATGAACTTAACTACTTAGAGTTTGGTGGTGGCTACACTCATAGCCGTCTTGGTAATATTAAAGAGTACGTGCAGATTGAGAAATTCCTACAAGCACAAGAGAAGAACCGCGACGCTGAAGGTAACTTGATTACCGACGATTTCCACCTGACAGCAGCTTGGACACGTAACAATCTAAACCGTGGTCGTTTCCCTACAGCGGGCAACCATCAAAAACTTTACGGAAAAGTGACCGTACCTGGTTCGGATGTTCAATACTTCAAGGCACAATATGATGTCAGACAGTATTTTCCGATTACCCAAAGCCACAGCTTTACGTTATTGTTGAAAGGTCGTCTAGGCTACGGCAATGGCTATGGTCAAACGAACGGCAATGACAACTTGCTACCGTTCTACGAAAACTTCTATGTGGGTGGTTTCTCTACTCTACGTGGTTTCCGTCAGAACTCGGTAGGCCCTAAAGCGGTCTATAACGATCCAAATGGCGGTGGTTGTGGTAACGTTGGCGGTAACAACCCATGTTACTCTGCAACCGAGCAGTCAGTGGGTGGTAACGCCGTTGCATTGGCCAGTCTTGAGTTGATTGTACCAACACCGTTTGCGTCGGATGAATTCCGTAACCAGATCCGTACGAGTCTGTTTTTTGATGCAGCAAGTCTTTGGGATACTGAGTTTAGCTACCTAGCACCGGATCCAAATATGCCAGGCAAGCAATACTATTATGATTACTCCGATCCATCGAACTATCGTGCATCGGTTGGTGTGGCAGTTCAGTGGATGTCTCCGATGGGACCTCTGGTGTTTTCACTAGCGACTCCAGTTAAGAAGTTTGAAGGTGATAAAACAGAAGCGTTCACCTTCACGATTGGTAACACATTCTAATTCTGTGGCATTCACTCCCACAGCGTAAGCAACTACAAGTTTTTTAAACAGAGGAATCGACCTTGAAAAATATGATGAAAGCGGCTGGTCTTGGCCTAGTTATCCTTACCTCTTCAATGTTTGCTACAGCAGCAGAAGCGGCTCAGAAAATTGGCTACGTGAACACGCTACAAGTTTTCCAAGCGCTTCCACAACGTGAAGCAACGCTTCAAAAGCTACAAAACGAGTTCAAAGACAAAGCGGCTGAGCTACAAGCAATCCAAGCGGAAGCTACCAAGAAAATGGAAAAGCTACAGCGTGATGGTGAGCTTCTAGGTTCTGAAGAAGTAGAAAAACTGCGTATCGAAATTGGTCAGCTTGATAGCAAGTACAAGATCAAAGGCCAAGCTCTAGAGAAAGATAGCCAACGTCGCGAAGCTGAAGAAAAGCAAAAGCTATTCAAAACTATCCAAGAAGCTGTTGAAAAAGTCGCAGAGAAAGAAGGCTACGACATGATCATCGACATTCAAGCGGTAGGCTACGCGAAAGAAGAGTTTAATATCTCAAGCAAAGTTATCGACTCTCTTAAGTAATTAGTTAGCTAGTAGGAATAACATGACAGCATTGACGTTAGCACAGCTTGCTGAAATCACAGGTGGTGAATTACATGGTGAAGGGGATGTTCAGATCCACACCGTTGCCCCTATGGATCGAGCCTGCGAAGGCGAAATTACGTTTTTAACCAACGTTAAGTACGCAAAGCATCTTGGCGAATGCCGCGCATCGGCGATTATGGTAAAAGCTTCAGAACTAGAACATTGCAAAACCAATGCTCTTGTTGTTGCAGACCCGTATGTTGCTTACGCAAAAGTCGCTCAAGCGCTTGATAGTACGCCAAGCCCAGCTTCTGAAGGCATTGCAGCTAGCGCTGTAGTGTCCCCAGACGCCGTCTTGGGTAACAACGTTGCTATTGGCGCGAATGCTGTTGTAGAAGCGGGTGCAGAGCTTGGTGACAATGTGGTTATCGGTGCAGGTTGTTTCATTGGTAAAGGTGCAAAACTTGGTGCCAATACCAAGCTTTGGGCTAACGTTGCCATCTATCATGATGTCGTGATGGGGTCGGATTGCCTAGTGCAATCAAGTACCGTTATTGGCTCTGATGGTTTTGGTTATGCCAACGAAAAAGGTGAGTGGATTAAGATCCCTCAGCTTGGCACGGTGAGAATCGGTAATCGCGTTGAAATCGGTGCTTGTACTACGATTGACCGCGGCGCTCTGGATGACACTATTATCGAAGATAACGTGATCATCGATAACCAGATACAGATTGCCCATAATGTGCACATCGGATATGGCACAGCGATGGCGGGTGGTACTATTGTTGCTGGTAGTACTAAGATTGGCAAATATTGCCAAATCGGCGGAGCAAGTGTGGTTAATGGTCACATTGAGATCGCCGATGGTGTTATCGTCACGGGTATGGGCATGGTTATGCGCAGCTTGCCAGAAAAGGGCATCTATTCGTCCGGTATTCCTCTTCAGACTAACAAAGAGTGGCGAAAGACTGCGACTCGCGTTCATCGCATCGATGAGATGAACAAGCGCCTAAAAGCGGTGGAAAAACTGCTCGAGCAGCAAGAGGATTAATTCTCTTACTCAGCTCAATGAAAAAGGCTCGCTTAAGGCGAGTCTTTTTATGTGCGTGAACTTAGTTCAGGTTGAGCTTTGCTCCCTGACTGACACTGCGAGGCATTTGGGTATATAATGCCTCTAGATTAGCAAAGAATTGATATAGGATTTTTACTTTGAGCACCGATACTAAAACTATGAACATCACTGAGATCCAGGAACTACTGCCACATCGCTACCCGTTTCTGCTTATCGACCGTGTGACCGATTATCAAGAAGAAAAGTATCTGACCGCTATCAAGAACGTTTCTGTGAATGAGCCGCAATTTACGGGTCATTTCCCACAGTTGCCAGTATTCCCAGGCGTATTGATCCTAGAAGCAATGGCACAAGCGACAGGCCTATTGGCATTTAAATCGTTTGGTGCACCGAAGGATAATGAACTGTACTACTTCGCAAGTGTTGATAAGGCGAAATTCCGTAAGCCTGTTGTACCAGGTGATCAGCTTGTTATTGAAGTTGAATTTGTAAAAGAGCGTCGCGGTATTGCTGCCTTCAACGGTGTAGCAAAAGTTGACGGTGAAATCGTTTGTTCAGCTGAACTGAAATGTGCTCGTAGAGAGTTTTAATATGATTCATGAGTCTGCCACTATTCACCCTAGTGCCGTTATTGAAGGTAACGTCACTATCGGTGCTAATACCACTGTAGGGCCATTTACCTACATTTCGGGTGACGTCACCATTGGTGAAAACAACGAAATCATGTCGCATGTTGTGATCAAAGGTCACACAACGATTGGTAATGATAATCGTGTATTCCCTCAAGCGATTATTGGCGAAGAGAACCAAGATAAAAAGTATGGCGGTGAAGATACGCGAGTTATCGTCGGTGATCGCAACGTCATTCGTGAGAGTGTACAAATCCATCGCGGGACCACTCAAGACAAAACACAGACCGTGGTTGGTAATGACAACCTGTTGTGTGTGAATGCTCACATTGCCCATGATGTGATTGTTGGTAATCACACTCACATTGGTAACAACGCCATCCTTGGCGGCCACGTGACTGTGGGTGATTACGCTGGAGTCATGGCCTTGTCTGCGATTCACCCGTTCTGTACGGTTGGCGCTTACGCTTATGTGGGCGGCTGCTCTGCGGTTGTTCAAGACGTACCTCCTTACGTACTGGCTCAGGGTAACCACGCCACGCCATTTGGTCTTAACCTAGTAGGCCTTAAGCGTAACGGTTTTGAGAAGCCAGAGCTGCGTGCGCTACAAAAAGCGTACAAAGAGATCTATCGTTCAGGAAAGACACTTGCAGAAGTGAAGCCAGTACTTGAAGAAATGGCGCAAGAATGGAGCTCTGTGGGTCGCTTTGTTGAGATCTTGGAAGCCTCTGAGCGTGGCATTATTCGCTAGATCCGCGCACGACTAAGCTGAAAAGATCGCCAGTCTGACTGGCGGTCTTTTTCTGTTTTAAGAAAACCATAAATTTAAGCAAGTAGGGAACACCAATGGAACGACCATTACGCATCGGCATTGTCGCTGGCGAACTCTCGGGGGATACGCTTGGTGAGGGCTTCATCAAGGCGCTCAAAGTGCGCTACCCTGATGCTGAGTTTGTTGGCGTTGGTGGTCCAAAGATGATTGCCGAGGGTTGTCAGTCTCTGTTCGATATGGAAGAGCTCGCCGTTATGGGGCTGGTTGAAGTATTGGGTCGACTGAGGCGCTTGCTGCACGTCAAAGCTGAGTTGGTGAAATACTTTACCGAAAATCCTGTGGATGTGTTTGTCGGCATTGATGCGCCGGATTTCAACTTAAGGCTTGAGCTAGACCTAAAAAAAGCGGGCACCAAAACCGTCCATTACGTGAGCCCTTCCGTGTGGGCTTGGCGTCAAAAACGTATTCATGGCATCGCTGAAGCGACCAATTTGGTACTGGCGTTTCTACCATTCGAAAAAGCCTTCTACGACAAATTCAATGTGCCGTGCGAGTTTGTAGGACATACGCTCGCTGATGCGATCCCCTTGGAGTCAGACAAAGCCGCTGCGCAGCAGTTGTTAGGGCTAGATCAAGATAAGAAATGGCTTGCGGTACTGCCAGGCAGTCGTGGTAACGAGCTGAAGATGCTCTCCCAGCCATTTATTGAAACATGTAAGAAGCTCAATAACGACGACCCGAGTTTAGGGTTTGTGGTCGCAGCTGTGAATGATAAGCGCAAGCAGCAGTTTATCGAAGCATGGCAGCATTATGCGCCAGAGCTAGACTTTCATATTGTGCAAGATACAGCACGCAACGTGATCACAGCATCCGATGCCGTGCTTTTGGCCTCAGGCACTGTAGCGTTAGAATGTATGCTACTTAAAAGGCCTATGGTTGTCGGGTACAAGATGAATGCTATCACGGCATTTTTGGCAAAGCGTTTGGTGAAGACGAAATACGTTTCGTTGCCAAATATTTTGGCCGATGATGAGATAGTCAAAGAGTTCCTCTTAGATGCGTGTACCCCAGAAAACTTACATGCCGAGCTGACGCGCCTGCTCAATGGTGAAAATCACGATATGATTGAAAAGTTCACCGAAATGCATCATTGGATCCGTAAAGGTGCCGATAAACAGGCCGCAGACGCCGTACTAAAATTGATAGATAGATTATGACCAAGAAAAAAACGCCTATAGAACTGCCTTCTTTTGAATACCCGCAAGGCTATACCGCTATTGCAGGTGTGGATGAAGTGGGTCGCGGACCATTGGTTGGAGACGTCGTCACTGCAGCGGTTATCCTAGAACCGAATAATCCGATTGAAGGCCTTAACGACTCGAAAAAACTGTCTGAGAAAAAACGCCTCGCGCTGTATCCTGAAATTAAAGAAAAGGCGCTCGCGTGGGCGGTAGGGCGTTGTTCTCCTGAAGAAATTGATGAGCTCAATATCCTACAAGCGACCATGGTGGCGATGCAGCGCGCGGTTGCAGGGCTTAAGGTTCAGCCTGATATGGTGTTGATTGACGGAAACCGAACGCCAGAGCTTCCAATGGATGCACAAGCCGTGGTCAAAGGTGACCTTCGTGTTGCTGAGATTAGTGCCGCTTCCATTATTGCTAAAGTGGTTCGCGATCAAGAAATGGACGAACTTGATGCTCAGCACCCTGAGTTTGGGTTCGCTAAGCACAAAGGCTATCCAACTAAAGCGCATTTTGAGGCCATTGAGCAGCACGGCGTCATTGCCCAGCATCGTAAAAGCTTCAAACCAGTAAAGCGCGCCCTAGGTATTGAAGACTAGGTATTTAAGAGTAAAACAAATTAAGCACTAATGGCTCTGTGTAGCCGTTAGGATGTCATGACGATTTAGGATTCATTATGTCAGACCCCAAGTTTATACACTTACGTGTTCACAGTGACTTCTCAATGGTGGACGGCCTGTCTAAGGTACCACCACTTGTGAAGAAGGTGGCTGAGTTGGGCATGCCAGCGATGGCATTGACCGATTTCACCAACCTATGTGGCCTAGTAAAGTTCTATGGCAATGCTCACTCAGCAGGCATTAAGCCGCTGATTGGGGCTGACTTTTCGGTGCAATCGGATGAGTTTGGCGAAGAGCTAACTCGCCTCACAGTGCTTGCTTCTGACAACACAGGTTACAACAACCTAACGTTACTGATCTCCAAGGCATATCTTAGGGGTCATGTTCAACATCAACCTGTTATTGATAAGGCTTGGCTAGCTGAGCTGTCGGAAGGCCTGATCATCCTTTCAGGCGCAAAAGACGGTGAGGTGGGCAGAGCATTACTCAAAGGTAATCAAAGCTTAGCCAAACAGTGTGCGGCTTTTTATCAAACGCATTTTCCTGACCGCTTTTACCTTGAGCTTATTCGCACCGGACGTGCCGATGAAGAGAGCTATCTGCATTTTGCCGTCGACTTGGCGGAAGAGTTAGAACTTCCAGTCGTAGCGACCAACGAAGTGGTGTTCGTTGATAAAGAGCTGTTCGATGCCCATGAGATCCGCGTGGCCATTCATGATGGCTATACGCTCGATGATCCTAGACGTCCTAAGCGTTACAGTGAACAGCAATACCTGCGCAGTGAAGAGGAAATGTGCCAGCTATTTGCCGATATTCCAGAAGCGTTGCAAAACTCAGTGGAAATCGCTAAGCGCTGTAACGTGACTGTCAGACTAGGTGAGTACTTCCTACCTGCTTTCCCAACAGAAGGTATGAAAGAGACCGACTTCCTGGTGATGAAGTCGAGAGAAGGCCTAGAAGAGCGTTTGGAGTTCCTATTCCCTGATGAGCAAGTACGACTTGAGCGCAGACCTGAGTACGACGAGCGATTACAGATTGAACTCGATGTTATCAACCAGATGGGCTTCCCTGGCTACTTCTTGATCGTAATGGAGTTCATCCAGTGGTCAAAAGACAATGAAATACCTGTAGGTCCTGGGCGTGGTTCGGGTGCGGGTTCGCTGGTGGCATACGCGCTTAAAATCACTGACCTTGATCCTCTTGAATACGACTTGCTTTTCGAGCGCTTTCTGAACCCTGAACGTGTCTCCATGCCCGACTTCGATGTCGACTTCTGTATGGATAAACGTGACCAAGTGATTGATCACGTGGCAGAAATGTATGGCCGAGACGCGGTATCGCAGATCATTACCTTTGGTACCATGGCGGCGAAAGCGGTAATTCGAGACGTAGGTCGTGTACTTGGGCATCCGTTTGGCTTTGTGGATCGTATTTCCAAACTGATCCCTGCTGACCCGGGCATGACGCTGCAAAAAGCGTTTGACGTCGAGCCTGCGCTGCCTCAATTGTATGACGCTGATGAAGAGGTTCGCGACCTCATCGACATGTGTCGCATCCTTGAAGGTTGTACTCGTAACGCCGGTAAACACGCTGGTGGTGTTGTTATATCGCCAACTACTATCACCGATTTTGCGCCGATCTATGCGGACTCTGAAGGTCATTTCCCTGTCACGCAGTTTGATAAAAACGACGTAGAAACGGCCGGCCTAGTTAAATTCGACTTCTTAGGTCTAAGAACCCTAACCATTATCGACTGGGCGTTAGGGCTGATTAACCCACGTCTGGAAAAAGAGGGCAAAGAGCCGGTTCGTATCGAATCGATTCCTCTTGATGATCAGCCGTCATTCCAGCTACTGCAAAATTCAGAAACCACGGCGGTATTCCAGTTGGAATCACGTGGTATGAAAGAGCTTATCAAACGTCTTCAGCCAGACTGTTTTGAAGATATCATCGCATTGGTAGCACTGTTCCGTCCTGGACCATTGCAATCCGGCATGGTAGATAACTTTATCGACCGTAAGCACGGGCGAGAAGCGGTTTCCTATCCAGATGAGACGTGGCAACACGAAACACTGAAAGAAACGCTAGAGCCAACTTATGGCATCATTCTTTACCAAGAGCAGGTCATGCAAATCGCCCAGATCCTAGCGGGTTATACGCTAGGTGGTGCAGACATGCTGCGTCGTGCGATGGGTAAGAAAAAGCCAGAAGAGATGGCCAAGCAGCGTGCTGTATTCGAAGAAGGTGCCATTAACAATGGCGTCGATGGCGAATTGGCGATGAAGATCTTCGACTTGGTAGAAAAGTTCGCAGGTTATGGCTTTAACAAATCGCACTCAGCCGCTTATGCATTGGTGTCGTACCAAACACTGTGGCTAAAGAAACACTACCCAGCAGAGTTTATGGCGGCGGTTATGACCGCAGATATGGATAACACCGAGAAAGTCGTCGGCCTTGTCGATGAATGTTTCCGCATGAAACTCAAGGTGTTACCGCCAGATATTAACGCCGGTTTATTCCGATTTAATGTTAACGATGAAGGTGCCATTGTTTATGGTATCGGCGCAATCAAAGGGGTGGGTGAAGGCCCAATTGATGCCATCATTGAAGCAAGAAACAAAGATGGTTACTTCCGCGACCTGTTCGATTTCTGTGCCCGAATCGACCTGAAAAAGGTCAATAAGCGCGTCATTGAGAAGTTGATCATGGCTGGTGCACTAGATAAGCTCGGACCTCATCGAGCGGCGTTAATGGCGTCGCTTAATGACGCAGTGAAGGCGGCGAGTCAACATCACCAAGCTGAAGCGTTTGGACAAGGTGATATGTTCGGCGTATTGACGGATGCGCCTGAGGAAGTGGAACACAAGTACACCCAAGTACCAGCGTGGCCAGAGAAGGTATGGCTTGAAGGTGAGCGCGAAACCTTGGGGCTTTATTTGACCGGGCACCCAATAAACGCCTATCTGAAGGAACTTACTAAATACACCAGTTGTCGATTAAAGGATGCCACTCCGACACGTCGTGATCAGTCATTGACCGTGGCTGGCCTTGTCATTGCCGCTCGTGTCATGACCACAAAGCGCGGTACGCGTATCGGTATCATGACACTCGATGATCGCAGTGGTCGTATGGAAGTGATGTTGTTCTCAGATGCACTAGATAAATATGCTGAATTGTTAGAAAAAGATAAAATAGTGGTCGTTTCTGGACAGGTCAGCTTTGATGACTTCAATGGTGGGCTTAAAATGTCCGCCCGCGAAGTTTTAGATCTTGGTAGCGCTCGAGAGAAATTTACTCGAGGGTTGTCCATTTCGTTGCTAGAGCAACAGATCGATGAGCGTTTTTACCAACGCTTCACAGAAATATTAACGCCTCACAAAGATGGCACAGTACCTGTTAATATTTACTACCAACGTGCAGATGCAAGAGCGAAGCTCACGTTAGGAACACAGTGGCGAGTAACGCCCAACGATGCGTTACTGGAAGAATTACAGCAGTTACTTGGTAAAGACCAGGTAGAACTCGAATTTAACTAATTGAGCTTGGGCACACATCGGTGCCTGAGCGGAATCGAAAAGGATTCATAGATGAGCTTGAACTTTCTTGAATTTGAAAAGCCAATTGCCGAACTAGAAGCAAAAATTGAAGCCCTGCGTGACGTGTCTCGTCATGGTGGTGACAGTGCAATTGACTTAGATAAAGAAATTGAACAACTAGAGAAGAAAAGCTTAGAGCTTAAAAAGAAAATCTTTAGTGACCTTGGTGCATGGCAGGTTGCGCAGCTTGCTCGCCACCCACAACGCCCGTATACGTTGGACTATGTAGAGCACGTATTTACTGAGTTTGATGAGCTGGCGGGTGACCGTGCATTTGCTGACGACAAAGCGATTGTTGGCGGTATGGCTCGTCTTGAAGGCCGTCCTGTGATGATCATTGGTCATCAAAAAGGCCGTGAGACTAAAGAGAAAGTTAAGCGTAACTTCGGTATGCCTAAACCAGAAGGCTACCGTAAAGCACTGCGTTTGATGCGTATGGCTGAGCGTTTTAACATGCCAATTATCACCTTTATCGACACTGCGGGTGCCTACCCAGGTGTTGGCGCAGAAGAGCGCGGTCAATCTGAAGCGATTGCGATGAACCTGAAAGTGATGGCAGGCCTGAAAGTGCCGGTTATTTGTAACGTTGTTGGTGAAGGCGGCTCTGGTGGCGCATTGGCTATTGGTGTGGGTGATTACGTGAACATGCTTCAATATTCTACCTACTCAGTAATTTCACCTGAAGGCTGTGCCTCTATTCTATGGCGCGATTCAGACAAAGCCCCACAAGCTGCAGAAGCGATGGGCTTGATTGCTCCGCGTCTTAAAGAGCTAGAGCTTATCGATGAAATCATTGAAGAGCCACTTGGCGGCGCGCATCGTGATACGATTCAAATGGCAGCGAACATGAAGGCAACGCTACTTCGTCAGCTAGAAGAGCTAGAGCAGCTTGAAGAAGACAACTTACTAGAGCGTCGTTATCAACGTTTGATGAGTTACGGCTACTGCTAAGCCGATTTGGTTTATATAATAAGGCGAGCATGATGCTCGCCTTATTTTTTGTCTTTTGGGAAATTGTCTATGTCATTAGCGCAGCACTTTATTGATACCCTGCGGTGCCACCTGCCAGATGGCGGTCGTGTTGTTATCGGATTCAGTGGCGGGGTGGATTCCCGCGTTTTGCTGCATCTAGCGGCGCTTTATCGCGCTCAGCATCCTGATCTAGAGTTGCTTGCTGTGCATGTTCATCATGGTTTGAGCCAGTACGCGGATCAATGGCTAGAACAGTGTGAATTATGGGCTAAAGCAGAGCAAATCCCCTTCGTCGCAGAGTATGTATCTCTTGACCTAGAGAGCGGCGACAGCATTGAGCAATTGGCACGTGATGCTCGTTACCAAGTCCTAGCATCCCACGTTAATACGGACGATGTTTTACTGACCGGCCAGCACCTTGACGATCAAACTGAAACTTTTCTTCTGGCTCTTAAGCGAGGTAGCGGGCCCAAGGGGCTATCCTCAATGGCTCTGTCAGCCCCTTTTGCGTCAGGGAAGCTTTTGAGGCCACTTCTTGATGTGTCCCGAAGCGACATCGAGCATTTTGCACATACTCAGCAGTTAACTTGGCTTGAAGATGACAGTAACCAAGATACCCGCTTTGACCGCAATTTCTTGCGCCACAAAGTGGTGCCTGTCATTAATAAGCGCTGGCCTAGCTTTAACAAAGCGGTTCGTCGCAGTGCTCGATTGTGTGCGAAGCAAGAGCAGCTTTTGGCGGAGTTACTTAAGCCCGAGCTAGAGGCTTGTTTAAATTCGTTTCAAGGGGTTGAGATAGATACCTTAAGTCGCAGCTCTCCACTGAAACGAGATCAACTACTGCGCATGTGGCTTGAAGCGCAAACGTCAGCGCTGCCAAGCGAGATTCAATTGCAGCAGCTTTGGAATGATGTCGCCTTGGCTAAACCCGATGCAAATCCAAATTTGGTTCTGGCCTCAGGTAGCATTCGCCGATTCAAATCCCACCTTTACTGGGTAGCACCACAGGAAGATGTCACTCAGTGGAGCAAGTCACTAACGATTGAAACTCCCGTGCTATTGCCCGATAGGTTAGGCGAGCTAACGTTAGGTAACAGTAGTGAAAAAAACAGCTTGATGACGCTGAACCGCGCAGCTCTGACAGAGCCGATGGTGGTCATGTTTGAACCAGAAGGTTTGTCTGCGCATCCTCATGGCAGAGCGGGGTCACGTAAGCTCAAGAAGCTATTTCAAGAGTATCAAATCCCAAGTTGGCAACGCCGCCGAACACCTATTCTGATGATGGGTGACAAAGTGGTTGCCGTGGCTAACTTATTTGTAGACAAGGACTTTTACGGCTCAGATTGTGAACTCGTATGGGACAAGTGACCCTTTTTCATGTCACAATCGTAACTATAATAAACGCTAGGAAGCGGTACAAACCAGAGTAGTGTGGGCTGGTTCCGAGCAAATATGGACGTATCACAAGGAAAAGCAATGAAAAAGTTGATGATTAGCGCATTGGTAGCAGCGGGTTTGATGAGCGGTGCAGCAGTCGCAGGCGATGTTGCAGCGGGTAAAGCAAAAGCAGCAGTGTGTGCCGCGTGTCATGGCGCAGATGGCATCGCAGTGATCCCTGGGTATCCAAACCTTAAAGGTCAAAACGAGCAGTATTTGGTTACCTCTATTAATGCATACAAAAGCAAGCAGCGTAACGGTGGCCTAGCGGCAGTAATGCAAGCACAGGCATCAATGCTTAGCGACGAAGACATTGCTAACCTAGCGGCATACTACGCAAGCCTTAAATAGAGTGTTCTGAATGACACCTAGATGGTTCTAGCATGATGTAAGCGTAACAAAACAACGTGTTGCAAATAACTTTGATAAAAAGCTCGAAGCTGGCCTTCGAGCTTTTTGTTTTCGTTGATTGTTATCGCGACCTACCAGATAATGTCGTTAACAAAAGTGATGTAAGGGAAGAACATGAAAAAGATTGAAGCGATTATCAAACCATTCAAGCTTGATGATGTGCGTGAAGCATTGGCAGAAGTTGGCATCACAGGGATGACGGTTTCTGAAGTGAAAGGTTTTGGTCGTCAAAAAGGCCACACTGAGTTGTATCGCGGTGCAGAATACATGGTTGATTTCTTGCCAAAAGTGAAGCTAGAAATCGTGGTGGCTAGCGATGTTGCGGATCAATGCGTAGAAACCATTATTGAAACGGCACAAACGGGTAAAATTGGTGATGGCAAGATTTTTATCACTGACATCGAGCGTGTTGTTCGTATTCGTACCGGCGAAGAAGACGAAGACGCGATCTAAACCGCGAGTAGCACTAACATTAAAAGGAGTAGGCAACTACTCCTTTTTTACTTTTGGGGTGAGCGATGAAGTTGAAGTGGATTTTAGTTGGCGTATTAGCCGCAGTTTTTATGGCGGTAGGCGGCTTTCAGGTCGTGTTTACTGTGTCTGACACTCCCGAGATCACAACTGTTCGCGGCAATCAGGTTGATACTGAATTAAAGTGTTATCACAATCCAACGCCTCAGGCGCTCGATGATGAGGGACGACTCAATGTATTGGTTTGGAATGTTTACAAACAAAACAGGGAGAACCTTCTCTCCGAGCTAACAGAGCGCTCTCAAGACAGGCAGTTGGTACTACTTCAAGAGGCAAGCCTGGATGATCAGTTCCTCGATTGGCTTCAGCGTTCTGATTGGGGCAGTAACCAAGTCAGCGCCTTCAAAGCTTTTGATGTTTCAAGTGGTGTTCTGAATTTGAGTCGAACCATGCCAAAGGTCGCGTGTGCAAACCTTCAGGTTGAGCCATGGTTACAACTGCCTAAATCGGGTCTCTACGCGGAATATGCGCTCTCTAATGGGCAGACCCTGATTGCGCTGAACCTTCATTCAGTGAACTTTACCATTGGCACACAAGAGTACAAGCAGCAGCTCGAGTCATTTAAGCAAGTTCTTGAGTCTCACTCAGGGCCACTGCTCATTGCTGGCGACTTTAACAGCTGGAGCGAGTCGCGAATGGCAGTACTTAAACAAGCACTCAAAGACTATCAGATCCAAGAGGTCAAATTTACTCCGGATCATCGAAAACGTTTTGTCACCGGACTCCCTCTCGACCATATATTTTATCGAGGCATGACGTTGGAGACGATGAGCACGCCAGAGAGTGATGCATCAGATCATAATCCAATGCTGGCGGAGTTCGTTTTGGCTCAGTAACCGCCAGCGTTCGGTTACATACTGCTTTGCGGCCAGTCATCAGGGACGACAAACCAGAATTGGCCGCTTTTGGCTTGGCAATGGATAAAGTGCTTGGGTAGCGCCGACACTGAATCGTACTCTGCGCGTCGCGGATTTCCTGTTGCCCAAAGCGGTTTTTCTAATCGGTATATCGGTTCATCGATAAGATGAAATTGAGATTGGTAGCACCAATGGCCAGTAACGCGCTGTGGATTGATATCAAGTTCTAAGCAGCGAGTTGGCGTCTTTTCTGGGTCAAACGGGTTGATATACAACCGCCCTTGCATCAATAGGTGTTGAGAAGGGCTGGCAATATTAGGGAACTGAGCTTTGAACGCAGGGGTATCAGACATCTTTAGTTGATGCTCGAGCATGCGGCTCAATTTTTTGTCTAGTCTATCCTTTGCATTCGGTCCATACCAAAGCCCATCTTTTAGCAAATAGAACTTAATCGCTACCTCCCAGTGCTCGAGTTGTTGCTGGTCTGGTTTTTTAATAAGAAAGTCGATAGCACCCAAGGTACGACCATCTTGCTGCAGTTGTATCTCTTCAGCAAAGACGCTGTGGCTGTTACTTTGCTCAAATAAACGTCGGCACAGCTCCTGATAAAGAAACCCAAGCCTAGGGTTGCCTTGGTACTCAGAATCGTCCTGAGAGTTTGATTGAGGGGATACCTTAGGGAAACCCCCAGCCACGCTCGAATGTCCCGTGACGAGGCTCTGGCTTTCGTTTATCCAGGTAATAAAGTCCCTGATGGTTTGCATAGCGTATTCTTTACGTTTTCCTTTCGACATTGCTAGAGTAAATTGCTATAACCACGGAAATCAAGAATTTGCTCAGGAAGTGCCATGAATAACCTAAAGCTTGAAGCTATCCTCAATGAAAAACTCTCACCGCAACTGATTAAAGATTACAGCCCAAATGGGCTTCAAGTTGAAGGTGCGACTGATATCAAAAAAGTGATTACCGGAGTCACGGCATCACAAGCGCTTATTGATTACGCAGTAAGTGTCGGAGCGGATGCCATATTAGTTCACCATGGCTATTTCTGGAAAGGAGAGCCAGAGCCAATTCGTGGCATGAAGGGCAAGCGTATTCGCACTCTCATTAAAAACGATGTGAACTTGTTTGGTTATCACCTGCCGCTTGATATCCACCCTGAGCTAGGTAACAACGCTAAATTAGCACAGTTGCTTGATATTGAGGTCATCGATGGCCTAGAAGGTCACCCACAGTCTGTTGCTATGTTTGGTAAACTGGCAAAACCTATCTCTGGTGCTGAGTTTGCGACTAAGATTGCAAAAGCCCTAAATCGTGAACCTCTGCACATCGCACCAGAGTTGGCTGACAAGCCGATTGAAACGGTAGGTTGGTGTACCGGTGGTGGACAGGATTACATTGAACTAGCAGCGTCAAAGGGGTTAGATGCCTTCATTTCAGGGGAGATTTCTGAGCGTACGACGTACACTGCACGTGAAATGGGTATCCACTACTTTGCGGCCGGTCATCATGCGACTGAGCGCTACGGCATCAAAGCGCTGGGTGAGTGGCTGGCAAGCGAACATGGTTTGGACGTTGAGTTTAAAGATATCGACAATCCGGTATAAAACCACCAATGAAATAAAAAGAGCAGCCTAGGCTGCTCTTTTGAGTTGTGATGTTGTGTTTATCGTTATTCGCGCTCGTGAAGCGGTTTGAAGTCACGCATTGATTCACCAGTGTAAAGCTGACGTGGGCGACCGATGCGGTTGTCTGGATCGCTGTGCATTTCGTTCCAGTGAGCAATCCAACCAACAGTGCGAGACATAGCAAAGATAACGGTGAACATAGACACTGGGATACCAATCGCTTTAAGGATGATACCTGAGTAGAAGTCTACGTTTGGATACAGTTTCTTCTCAACGAAATACTCGTCTGATAGCGCAATGCGCTCAAGCTCCATCGCAACATCCAGTAGTGGATCTTGAATGTTAAGCTCTTTCAGTACATCGTGACATGCTTCACGCATAACTGTTGCGCGTGGGTCGTAGTTCTTGTAAACACGGTGACCAAAGCCCATTAGGCGGAATGGATCATCTTTGTCCTTCGCTCGTTCGATGAACTCAGGGATCTTGTCTACAGAGCCAATCTCTTCAAGCATACGCAAACACGCTTCGTTAGCACCGCCGTGTGCAGGCCCCCATAGAGACGCGATACCCGCTGCAATACATGCAAATGGGTTAGCGCCAGATGAACCTGCTAGACGTACCGTTGACGTTGACGCATTTTGCTCGTGGTCTGCGTGTAGTGTAAAGATCTTGTCCATTGCACGCGCAACGATAGGGTTTACTTCGTACTCTTCGCAAGGGTTTGCGAACATCATGTGTAGGAAGTTCTCCGCATACGTTAGGTCGTTGCGTGGGTAGATGAATGGTTGACCGATAGAATACTTGTAGCACATAGCTGCAAGGGTTGGCATCTTAGAAATTAGGCGGTAAGCCGCAATTTCACGGTGTGAGTCATTGTTGATATCGAGGGAATCATGATAGAAGGCTGCAAGTGCACCAACTACACCACACATAACGGCCATTGGGTGAGCGTCGCGACGGAAACCGTGGAAGAAACTCGCGATTTGCTCGTGAACCATAGTGTGACGAGTAACAATTTGCTTGAACTCTTCATATTCTTCACGTGATGGGGCTTCGCCAACAAGAAGGATGTAGCATACTTCTAGGTAGTCTGCATTGTTAGCTAACTGATCGATAGGGAAGCCACGGTGCAGTAAAACACCTTTGCCGCCGTCGATATAAGTGATTTGAGATTCACAGGATGCAGTGGCAAGAAAACCTGGGTCAAATGTAAAGTAACCATTCGCTCCAAGCTTACGAACATCGACTACTTCTGGTCCGATAGAACCTTCCATAATCGGCAGCTCGATTGGCGCTTGACCTTCAATATGAAGGGTCGCTTTCTTATCTGCCATAACAATCTCCTTTGTTTATTATTTAATCCGTCCAGGATGTTTGTGTGCCAATTTTTTACTTTGGTTCGGAAGCAAAGTCAATTTTTATACGATGATGTGTGCACTTGTTATGATTTTTTATAGAAAAATGGTTAAAAATCTGTTCTGTGTAGCATATTTTGTTACATCAATTGTATTAGAATGTTGCCAACCGTATAGTTGCGGTGAAATTGTTGGTCCTAGCCTTTAAAAATCGAGTATACAAACCGAAGTGAGGTGGTTTTGGATTCTCATTTGTTAACATTGTTGCAACAATTATCTCCCTTGTAACACGAGATTTCTGTTAAGTTTATGTTAACTTTTGAGGCTTACAGACCAAAATTTATTCATAACAATAAATGCTCAATGGAGCTGAGTGAGCAAGCCCGTGAAAGAAAGAAAGTCCAGACCTGTTAATCTTGATTTACAGACAATTCGCTTTCCGATCACTGCAATCGCATCCATCTTGCACCGAGTGTCAGGTGTGATCACGTTTGTGTCGATCGGTATTCTCCTTTGGTTACTAGCCAAGTCACTCTCGTCCCCTATGGGGTTTGCCGAGGCAGTCGATATCGTCGACGGTTTCTTCGTCAAGCTTATTCTTTGGGGCATTTTGACTGCTCTTGCGTACCACATTGTTGGTGGTATTCGTCATCTAATCATGGATCTAGGTTACTTTGAAGAGCTCGAATCGGGCGCGAAAAGTGCCAAGGTATCCTTTATCGTGACAGGCGTTCTGTCGCTATTGGCGGGAGTTTTGGTATGGTAAACAACGTTTCATCATTCGGTCGTAACGGTGTCCACGATTATCTTCTGATTCGTGCGAGCGCCATTATTATGACCTTGTACACTATCTATCTTGTGAGCTTCTGCGCGTTTGCAGGAGACATTTCCTACGTATCGTGGACCAACTTCTTCGGTGGCACCTTCACTAAGGTGTTTACTATGCTGGCATTGGCATCTCTGCTTATCCATGCCTGGATTGGTCTATGGCAAGTTCTTACAGACTATATCAAGCCGACCATGTTACGTGGTGCGCTGCAACTGACGGTTATTGCAGTGCTGCTTGGTTATTTCTTCTCTGGTTTCTTTATTCTGTGGGGTGCGTAAGTGTCTATTCCAGTTCGTGAGTTTGATGCCGTAGTAATCGGCGCTGGTGGTGCAGGCATGCGCGCTGCACTACAAATTTCAGAGCAAGGCCTATCTTGTGCGTTGCTATCAAAAGTATTTCCTACTCGTTCCCACACCGTATCTGCCCAGGGTGGTATTACGGTTGCGTTGGGTAACTCTCATAAAGATGATTGGCAGTGGCACATGTATGACACGGTCAAGGGCTCTGACTACATCGGTGACCAAGACGCTATCGAGTACATGTGTAAGAATGGTCCTAAGTCGGTCATTGAATTAGAGAAAATGGGTCTACCTTTCTCTCGTTTTGAAAACGGTTCTATCTACCAGCGTCCATTTGGTGGACAGTCTAAAGAGTTTGGTGGGGAGCAGGCTGCACGTACTGCGGCAGCTGCAGACCGTACAGGCCACGCACTGCTGCATACTCTTTATCAGCAAAACATCAAGCACAAAACAACCATATTCTCGGAGTGGTATGCGCTCGATATGGTTAAGAACCAAGATGGCGCGGTTATGGGTTGTACTGCGCTTTGCATGGAAACGGGCGAGATTTGCTACTTCAAATCAAAAGCAACCATCTTAGCTACTGGTGGTGCGGGTCGTATCTACGCTTCAACCACCAACGCTCATATCAACACGGGTGATGGTGTTGGTATGGCGCTGCGTGCTGGCGTACCGATGCAAGATATGGAAATGTGGCAGTTCCACCCAACGGGTATTGCTGGCGCAGGTGTACTCGTTACCGAAGGTTGTCGTGGTGAAGGTGGTTACCTTCTCAATAAAGATGGCGAGCGATTTATGGAGCGTTACGCACCAAACGCAAAAGACCTTGCTGGTCGCGACGTGGTTGCACGTTCGATGATGATCGAAATTCGTGAAGGTCGTGGCTGTGACGGCCCTTGGGGACCACACATTAAGCTTAAAATGGATCACCTGGGTAAAGACGTCCTTGAGTCTCGTCTACCAGGTATCTGTGAGCTGTCTCGTACGTTTGCACACGTTGATCCAGTGAAAGAGCCAATCCCAGTTATTCCAACCTGTCACTACATGATGGGTGGTGTACCGACTCAGGTGTCTGGTCAAGCGATTAAACAAGACGCGTCTGGTAACGATCATGAAGTTCAAGGTCTATTCGCTTGTGGTGAAATCGCTTCTGTATCTGTACACGGCGCGAACCGTCTTGGTGGTAACTCGCTGCTTGACCTAGTGGTGTTTGGTCGTGCAACTGGTCTTCACCTTGGTGAGACGCTGGCTGCGCAAACTGAAGCTCGCCCAGCGACGGAGTCAGACATTGAAGCATCACTGGCTCGCACGATGCGCTGGGAGAACAGTGCATCGGGTGAAGACCCAGCTCAAATCCGTAAAGATCTGCAAACTTGTATGCAAAACAGCTTCTCGGTATTCCGAGAGGGTGATGCGATGGCAACCGGTCTAGAAGAGCTTAAAGTGATTCGTGACCGCTTGAAAGAAGCGCATCTTGCAGACAAGTCGAAAGAGTTCAACACCCAGCGTGTGGAGTGTCTAGAGCTTGATAACTTGATGGAGACTGCATTCTCGACTGCAGTCGCTGCAAACTACCGTACCGAGAGTCGCGGCGCTCATGCTCGCTTTGATTACCCAGAGCGTGATGACGAGAATTGGCTATGCCACTCAATCTACAACCCTGAAACTGAGCAGATGTCGAAGCGTGATGTCAACATGATGCCTGTTCACCGTGAAGCTTTCCCACCGAAAGCACGTACGTACTAAAGGGAGGACACTACTATGAACCTTAATTTCTCTCTTTACCGTTACAATCCGGATGCAGATAACAAACCATACATGAAAGACTACACCTTAGAGGTGGACGAAGGGTCGGACATGATGGTGCTTGATGCTCTGATACTATTGAAAGAGCAAGACCCAACGATTGCGTTCCGTCGCTCTTGCCGGGAAGGGGTATGTGGCTCCGATGGCTTGAACATGAACGGCAAAAATGGCCTTGCTTGTATCACACCGCTATCTGCGCTTGAGGGTGGCAAGATTGTCATTCGACCATTACCGGGACTTCCGGTGGTTCGAGACTTGATTGTCGACATGACTCAGTTTTATGATAACTACGCGAAAGTTAAACCATTTCTTATTTCTGAAGGAAATGTGCCGCCGTCGCGAGAAAATCTGCAAATGCCAGAAGAACGTGCTCACCTTGATGGACTGTATGAGTGCATCATGTGTGCGTGTTGTACGACGTCTTGTCCATCTTTCTGGTGGAATCCAGACAAGTTTATTGGACCTGCAGGTCTTCTCGCTGCGTACCGCTGGCTGATTGACAGTCGAGATACTGCAACGGATGAACGCTTATCAAATCTTGATGATGCGTTTAGTGTTTTCCGTTGTCACGGCATCATGAACTGTGTCAGTGTATGTCCTAAGGGACTTAACCCAACGAAAGCCATTGGTCACATCAAATCAATGCTTGTGAATCGTTCGGTGTAACAACAAATAAAAATTGCCGACTCGACGTCCCGGAGGGTCGGCTTCTTATAGCTCGGCGTAGACCGAAGCATACGTGAAAACTACTGGTTAAGGGAAAATATGCACAATGGTGTGATGAAGGCATGGCTCGAGTCTTCACACTTGGCAGGCGCCAATGCAACGTACGTAGAAGATCTCTACGAACTGTATCTAAGTGATCCCGAACAGGTAAGTGAGGAGTGGAGACGTGTATTTGATGGGTTGCCTGTGCAGCCTGATGTGGTTGAACAGCCGCATTCACGTGTCCGTGATTACTTCCGACGACTCGCTCAAGAAACAAAGCATTCAAGTGCTCAAGTAAGTGACCCCGAGGTCGATGCTAAACAAGTAAAAGTTCTACAGCTTATCAATGCGTACCGCTTTCGCGGACATCAAGCTGCAAATCTAGACCCTCTAGGTTTATGGAAGCGCCCAACGGTTGATGAATTGGAACCTGCGTTCCATTCGTTGACGGAAGATGATTTAGACGAAACGTTCAATGTCGGCTCTTTTGCTATTGGCCAAGAAAGCATGACGCTTCGCGATCTTCACAAAGCACTTCAAAAAACCTACTGCGGCTCAATCGGTGCAGAATACATGCACATGACAAACACCGCTCAAAAACGTTGGATCCAACAGCGTTTAGAGTCAGTGGTTGGCCAACCCTCTTTCGATTCCGAACACAAACACACTTTCCTAGAAGAGCTAACTGCGGCTGAAGGTCTTGAGCGTTATCTTGGCGCAAAATTCCCAGGTGCGAAACGTTTCTCGCTAGAAGGTGGTGATGCCCTCATTCCAATGACCAAAGAACTGATTCGTCATGCCGGTAGCCAAGGTATGCGCGAGGTGGTAATTGGTATGGCGCACCGTGGTCGCTTGAACATGCTGGTCAACGTCTTGGGTAAAAAGCCTCAAGACTTGTTCGATGAGTTTGCGGGTAAGCATGATGAAACATGGGGTACGGGTGATGTGAAGTACCACCAAGGTTTCTCTGCTGACTTTGCAACTCCGGGTGGTGATGTGCATTTAGCCTTAGCATTTAACCCATCTCACCTTGAGATTGTAAATCCAGTAGTTATCGGCTCGGTTCGTGCTCGTCAAGATCGCTTAGGCGACAAAGACGGTAGCATGGTACTGCCAATTACCATTCACGGTGACTCAGCGATTGCGGGTCAAGGTGTTGTGCAAGAGACTTTCAACATGTCTCAGGCGCGCGGCTTTAAAGTGGGTGGTACGATTCGAATCGTGGTCAACAACCAAGTTGGTTTTACTACCTCTAACCCACGCGATACCCGTTCAACCATGTACTGTACTGACATCGCTAAGATGGTACAGGCTCCGATTTTCCACGTGAATGCTGACGACCCAGAAGCGGTCGCGCTTGTTACGCAAATTGCACTCGATTTCCGTAACGAGTTTGGTAAAGATGTGGTGATTGATCTGGTCTGTTATCGCCGTCATGGTCACAACGAAGCGGATGAGCCCAATGCGACTCAGCCGTTGATGTACCAGAAAATCAAAAAACACCCAACGCCTCGCAAACTGTATGCGGATGTCTTGATTGAGCGTGACGAAAGCGATATTGAAACCGCTACGCAGATGATCAATGAGTATCGTGACGCGTTAGACCGCGGTGAAGTGGTGTGTAAAGAGTGGCGCCCAATGGCATTGCACTCAGTAGACTGGTCTCCATACCTCGGTCGCGATTGGGATGAAGAGTGGGGTGGCCAGGTTGGTACAGAGCGTCTTGTAGGCCTCGGTAACAAACTTGGACAGTACCCAGACAGTCATAAACTTCAAAGTCGTGTAAACAAGCTGTACAACGATCGTGCTTCGATGATGACCGGCGAGAAAATGATCGATTGGGGCATGGCAGAAACGCTGGCTTACGCAACCCTTCTTGATGACGGTAAGCGTATCCGTATCTCGGGACAGGACTCTGGCCGTGGTACTTTCTTCCACCGTCACTCAGTACTGCACAACCAAGAAGATGCGAGTACCTATATTCCGCTTTGTAACCTTCACGACAAACAAGGTCCATTCCAGGTCTTTGATTCGGTGTTGTCAGAAGAAGCGGTACTGGCATTTGAATATGGCTATGCGACCGCAGAGCCTAGTGGTTTGACTTTGTGGGAAGCGCAGTTCGGTGACTTTGCTAACGGTGCTCAAGTTGTTATCGACCAATTCATCTCTTCTGGTGAGCAAAAATGGGGCCGTCTATGTGGTCTAACGATGCTGTTGCCACATGGCTATGAAGGTCAAGGCCCAGAGCACTCTTCAGCGCGCTTAGAGCGTTACCTGCAGCTTTGTGCTGAACAAAATATGCAAGTGGTGATTCCATCGACGCCTGCTCAGGTTTATCACATGATTCGTCGTCAGGTAGTTCGCCCAATGCGTCGTCCATTGATTGTGATGTCACCTAAATCACTGTTAAGACATCCACTGTGTGTGTCTAGCATTGAAGACTTGGCAGAAGGCACATTTGAGCCGGCGATTGGTGAGATTGATGATATCAAGCCAGAAAACGTCAAACGTGTTGTGTTCTGTTCAGGTAAGGTTTATTTCGACCTGCTCGAACAGCGTCGCAACAACGAGCAAGATGACGTAGCTATTGTGCGTATTGAACAGTTGTACCCATTCCCACTGGATGATGTAAGAACCAAGATAGCCGCCTACACCAATGCTCAAGATTTCGTTTGGTGTCAGGAAGAGCCTCAAAACCAAGGCGCTTGGTATTCAAGTCAACATAATTTCCGCGCAGCTATCCCTGCGGGTGCTGACTTGAAATATGCGGGTCGACCAGCATCTGCATCTCCGGCCGTTGGTTATATGTCGGTACACTTGAAACAACAGAAAGCGTTAATTTCTGACGCGTTGACCCTAGATTAAGAACTAGAAGAAAAAAGGAAGAAACAGATATGACTATTGAAATTCTGGTTCCAGACTTACCTGAATCAGTTGCAGACGCGACCGTCGCAACGTGGCACAAGAAACCAGGCGAAGCGGTAGCGCGTGATGAAGTTATCGTTGATATCGAAACCGATAAAGTTGTTCTTGAAGTCCCGGCGCCAGAGGCCGGCGTTCTTGAAGAGATTGTCGAAGAAGAAGGTGCGACAGTACTGTCTAAGCAGTTGATTGCTAAGATTAAGCCAGGAGCTGTTGCTGGTGAACCGACTACGGATACCACGGAATCTACAGAAGCATCACCAGACAAGCGCCACAAAGCTGCGCTAACGGAAGAGTCGAACGACGCTCTTAGCCCAGCGGTTCGCCGTTTGCTGGCTGAGAACGATCTTCAGGCATCAGACGTGAAAGGCACTGGCGTTGGCGGTCGAATCACTCGTGAAGACATCGAAGCGCACCTAGCAGCAGCGAAAGCAGCACCACAAGTAGAAGCACAGGCGCCTGTTGCTCCAGTATCGGCTCGCAGCCAGAAACGTGTGCCAATGACTCGTCTACGTAAGCGTGTTGCTGAGCGTCTACTTGAAGCGAAGAACAGCACAGCGATGCTAACGACGTTTAACGAAGTGAACATGAAACCAATCATGGATCTTCGTAAGCAATACAAAGACCAGTTCGAAGAGCGTCATGGTATTCGCCTTGGTTTCATGTCTTTCTATGTGAAAGCAGTAACCGAAGCGCTAAAACGCTACCCAGAAGTGAACGCGTCTATCGATGGCGATGAAATCGTTTATCACAACTACTTTGATATCAGCATGGCGGTATCTACGCCGCGTGGCCTTGTGACACCAGTACTAAAAGACTGTGACTCTCTAGGTTTTGCTGACGTCGAGAAAGGCATTAAAGAGCTGGCGATCAAAGGTCGTGACGGCAAGCTAACCGTTGAAGAGCTGACAGGTGGTAACTTCACCATCACTAATGGCGGTGTGTTTGGTTCATTGATGTCTACGCCAATCATTAACCCACCACAAGCGGCTATTTTGGGTATGCATAAAATCCAAGAGCGTCCAATGGCGGTTGATGGCAAAGTAGAAATCCTACCTATGATGTACCTAGCGCTATCTTATGACCACCGTTTGATCGATGGTCGTGAGTCAGTAGGTTTCTTGGTAACTATCAAGGAACTACTGGAAGATCCAGCACGCTTGCTACTTGATGTGTAACCAAGCGTTGTTTTTTGTTTTGGATGTATAGACGTCCAAAATAAATGGAGCTAGACTAGCTCAACGTCTAGCTCCTTAGTAAGCCCACAAGAGGCGACTCTAACGAGTACTCCTACAGACGTACCGACATTCGGTATATGGAAATAAAAAATCCCTCAGGGATATAACAAATGGAATCGCACAATGAATTTGCATGAATATCAAGCCAAACAGCTGTTTGCAGAATTCGGATTGCCTGTACCAGAAGGCTACGCATGTGACACCCCACAGGAAGCGTTCGAAGCTGCTGGTCGTATCAGTACTGAAAAGAAAGTAGTTAAATGTCAGGTTCACGCTGGTGGCCGCGGTAAAGCGGGCGGCGTGGAACTTCACGACACCAAAGACGGTGTTAAAGAATTTGCTCAGAAGTGGCTAGGTAAAAATCTAGTGACTTACCAAACAGATGCGAATGGTCAACCAGTGACTAAAATCCTAGTTGAGGAAGCATCTAACATCGCTAATGAGCTGTACCTTGGTGCAGTGGTTGACCGCGCAACACGTCGTATCGTGTTTATGGCATCAACAGAAGGCGGTGTTGAAATTGAAAAAGTTGCGGAAGAGACACCGGAACTGATTCATAAAGCGGCGATCGATCCGCTCGTTGGCCCACAGGCTTACCAAGGCCGTGAGCTTGCGTTCAAACTTGGTCTTGAAGGCGACCAAATCAAGCAGTTTGTAAAAATCTTTATGGGTCTAGGCAATATGTTTGCTCAGTACGACCTTGCACTGCTAGAGATTAACCCATTGGTTATCACAGGCGAAGGCAACCTTCTATGTCTTGATGGCAAGATCAACATCGATTCAAATGCACTTTACCGTCAGCCTAAACTTCGTGAAATGCACGATCCTTCGCAAGAAGATGAGCGTGAAGCGCACGCGGCTCAGTGGGAGCTTAACTATGTAGCACTTGATGGTAGCATCGGCTGTATGGTCAACGGTGCAGGCCTTGCAATGGGTACCATGGACATCGTAAACCTACACGGCGGTCAACCTGCTAACTTCCTAGATGTAGGTGGCGGCGCGACCAAAGAGCGTGTGACAGAAGCGTTTAAGATCATCCTATCTGACAGCAACGTGAAAGCGGTTCTGGTTAACATCTTCGGCGGAATCGTACGTTGTGACCTAATCGCAGACGGCATCATTGGTGCAGTTGAAGAAGTGGGTGTTGAAGTTCCAGTAGTGGTTCGTCTAGAAGGTAACAATGCACCTCTAGGCTCACAAAAACTCGCGGAAAGTGGTCTAAATATCATTGCTGCAAGCTCGCTAACAGAAGCAGCGGAAAAAGTAGTTGCTGCAGCGGAGGGCAAATAATGTCTGTACTAATTAATAAAGATACAAAAGTTATCTGCCAAGGCTTCACTGGTGGTCAAGGTACGTTCCACTCAGAGCAAGCGATCGCTTACGGCACACAAATGGTCGGTGGTGTTTCTCCTGGTAAAGGTGGTCAAACGCACCTAGGTTTACCGGTATTCAACACTGTACGCGAAGCTGTTGAAGTGACGGGTGCAACAGCGTCAGTTATCTATGTACCAGCGCCTTTCTGTAAAGATGCAATCTTGGAAGCGATTGATGCGGGTATCAAACTTATTGTGACTATCACAGAAGGCATTCCAACGCTTGATCTTCTAGACGTGAAAGTGCGCCTAGACGAAGCGGGTGTTGTGATGATTGGTCCAAACTGTCCAGGCGTTATCACTCCTGATGAGTGTAAGATTGGTATCATGCCAGGTCATATCCACAAGAAAGGTAAAGTGGGTATCGTATCTCGCTCTGGTACGCTTACGTATGAAGCGGTTAAGCAGACAACAGACGAAGGTTTTGGTCAGTCGACGTGTGTCGGTATTGGTGGTGACCCAATCCCAGGTTCAAACTTCATCGATATCCTGAAGCTGTTCGAACAAGATCCAGAGACGGAAGCTATCGTTATGATCGGTGAGATCGGCGGTACAGCGGAAGAAGAAGCGGCGGCGTTTATCAAAGAAAACGTCACTAAGCCAGTTGTCTCTTACATTGCAGGTGTTACAGCGCCTCCAGGTAAGCGTATGGGTCACGCTGGTGCGATTATCTCTGGCGGTAAAGGTACAGCGGAAGACAAGTTCGCTGCGCTTGAAGCTGCAGGTGTTAAGACGGTTAAGAGCCTTGCTGATATCGGTAAAGGTCTAAGAGAAATTACCGGTTGGTAATGACTCACATTAGCTCTAGGTTTTAAATAGAGTTAAAAACAAAATTAAAAAAGCTCCGGTCTTACGATCGGAGCTTTTTGTTTGTGCTTATGAAGTTTTTAGGCTTAGTCTCTTGAGGGAACAAGCTGGGCCAGTAAGAAAAAGCCAGCAGCGCTAATGACCACCGATGGTCCCGCTGGTGTGTCATAAAACCAAGAGAGGCTGAGTCCGCAGAATACTGACACGATACCAATCGCTGAGGCTGTGAAGGCCATTTGCTCTGGAGTAGCCGTGAACTTACGAGCCGTGGCCGCCGGAATGATAAGTAATGACGTCATAATCAGCGCGCCGACAAACTTCATGCCGATGGCGATGACCAGACCGACCATCAGCATGATGACCAAACGCATAAGGTCGACATTCACGCCTTCTACAGCCGCTAGGTCTTCATTTACCGTCGTTGAGAGTAGTGGTCGCCAAAACACGAACAGCAAAGCGCCGATCAGAGTCACACCAGCATAGATGTAAATCAGATCGGTTGGAGAGACGGCGAGCAAATCACCAAACAAATAGCTCATTAAGTCAACTCGGACGTTATCGAGGAAACTGACGGCAACCAAACCTAATGACAGTGCACTATGCGCCAGGATGCCGAGCAGTGTGTCTGTGGCCACGAGCTGCTGCTTTTGTAGCGTGACCAGAATGACAGCCAATGCCATACAACAGATGACGAGAGCTAGGTATAGGTTGATATCAAACAAGAAGCCGAGCGCAAGCCCCATTAACGAAGCATGGGCGAGCGTATCACCAAAATAGGCCATTCTGCGCCAAACAACGAATGAGCCAAGTGGGCCAGCAATCAGAGCGATTCCAATGCCCGCGATAATGGATGGAAGCAAAAACTCAATCATGATGCGAGTGCCCATGTTTATGGTGTGAACATTGTGAAGCACTGCCTTCTACAGGGTCGCCTGCTAAATCATGATGGTGATGCACGTGCTGATGTTGATAGAAAGCCAGTGTTTCTTGAGTCGCACTGCCAAACAACGCTACATAAGATGGATGACGGCTTACCGTTTGTGGCGTACCTTGACAGCAAATATGATGGTGAAGACAAATCACATTGTCTGATTTGGCCATGACGAGATGCAAGTCGTGGGATACCATAAATACCGCACAGTTGAATCGATGTCTAAGTGTATCGATAAGTTCATACAGATCGATTTGGCCTTGAACATCCACCCCTTGTGCTGGCTCGTCGAGTACCAGAATATCAGGGCGATGTAGTAGAGCACGTGCTAGGAGTATTCGTTGGGTTTCCCCGCCGGATAATTGATGCATGTTACTCGAGATTAGATGCTCTGCACCGACAAGTTTCAGCGCGTCTAATCGCTCTTGAACACTGTATTTTCCTGCAAGTGCAAGAAAGCGCTCAACGTTTAGGGGCAAGGAATCGTTAAGTTTAAGTTTTTGCGGTACATAGCCAATTTTGAGCTTGCTAGCGCGGCGAATCGTGCCTTTATAGCGCTTCTGTAACCCAAGAATGACTTTGACTAAGGTTGATTTACCAGCACCATTAGGACCGATGAGGGTTAAAATTTCCCCTCGGCTAATGGTTAAGCTAATGTTATCTAGAACCTTTCGTTTACTGAACTCGACAGAGACTTGGTCGAGTGTAATCAGTTCGGACATGAATAGAACTCATTTGCAATTACGTCTTGTTATAATGTAACATTCTGAGCTATTGCAAGCCAGAAGGATTTTAAGCCCTATGTATCGTTACATTCCAGTTGTAGCACTTACTTCACTGCTTTCGTTTCAAGCACAAGCACTGCAAGTGCTAAATAGTATAAAGCCTTTTGAGATGATCTCCCATGAGTTGATCATCGAAGGGCAGTCTACCTCGTCGATTCTCAACGCGAACGCATCACCTCACGACTACGCACTTAAGCCCTCGGACGTAAAGAAAATTCGCAGTAGCGACATCGTGGTGTGGTTTGGACACGATCTAGAAAGCTTTTTAGCCAAGTCTGTCGAAGGCAATCCGAACTCACTCGAAATACAAGATCTGGATGGAGTGTCATTGAGGGAGTTTGGTGAGGATGGGGATGAGCATGGTCACGAAGGTCATGACCACGGTAGTTTTGACTCTCATGTTTGGCTTGGTCCAGAGCAAAGTCGTCAAGTTGCGCGTGCTATATCAGCCAAGCTTCAAGCGATTGATCCAGACAATCAAGCTGCGTACCAAGACAAGCTGGCCGCTTTCGAGCGCACCTTAGATAGAACCATTGAAGAGATCCACGTTAAGCTTGAGCCAATACAAGACCAAGGCTATTACGTGTTCCATGACGCTTATGGCTACTATGAAGAATTCTTTAAGATGAACAACCTTGGCCACTTTACTGTCAGCCCAGAACGTAAACCAGGTGCGAAAACGTTAATTTCCATTAAAACCACATTACGTGAACAACAAGTAAAATGTGTTTTTGCCGAACCACAATTCACACCAGCCGTAGTGAACTCGGTGATCCGAGGTACTGGCACAAAAGTTGGACAACTTGATCCACTAGGTAGTGATATTCCGGTTGAAGATGGTAGCTACTTTGTATTCCTAAAGTCGATGGCAAATAGCTTTAGTAGCTGTCTAGCACAGTAGCTATCAGCTAAGCAAAACTCGGTATGAACAACAAGATTTATATGTGTTCAACTGAGTTTTGCCTGTGATCGATGAGCCATTTAGATGGATCTTGTTACCTTTTTTCTTTCATAACCCACACAAATCCAGTAAATTTACGATATTTATCGATGCAAATTAACTGGGCTCCTTTTGATACTCTCTGCTTCCTTATCACGCTGTTTAGTTTTTGCTGTTGGCCATAAAGCGACCAGCATGTGCTCACGCGTGCGTAAGATACTGAGTTGTGTCCCGTTATTATTCGCGTTATCGCTGCTGCTCGCTCCACAAATGAGCGTTAGTAAACCACTGCCGCCAGTATTCTATCCGCTGTCACTGCAAGCTAATGGCCAGTTTCTAGCGGCTAAGCAATTGTTTCCTGGTGTGGAAGGTGGACTCTGGTCTATCGATGTACACAATCGTGTCCGTTTTTATGACGGTACCCGATTTATTGAGCTCGATAACTTGGCGTTTGACAACAACGACGTGACTTTTTTTCGAGGACAGTTTTGGTATGCCAAAGCAAATAAACTGTTTTCTCGGCAGCCACTTGGTCAGGTCAATCAAGTCTTTACCACTAAATTAACTGAGCATATTCAATCACTGGGTCATGGTGGGGAATATGTCTGGTTCTCAACCGATAATCAGGTTTACCTTGGCAATGAACATCCATCTAGGTTTGAAATTATCTCAATGGATGAGTTTGAGCGTTTCTACGGTGGAGTTGGGGTGAACATTACGGCTGCGATAGAAACTCGCGGCGCGTGGTACATCGGTACCAATGTTGGCTTATATCGATGGCAATATGGTGAGTTAGATTATGTCGGCAACGTCCATCGGGGAGCCGTCTCTACATTGTTGCTTGAACCAGAATCGAATCGCTTGGTGATTGGGTATCATTCTGGCGTCGAGGTTTTCCCTCTCGATGAGCCAATGCAGCGTACTTTCTTCCCGCTTGGTCAACACGTCCTATCATTGGAAAGCACAGCCAGCCATTTTTGGGTTGGTACAGAGCAAGGCTTATACTGGCTTGAGCGAGATACCCTTGATCTTGAGCAGGTTGAGTTCAACCCTCACGACGAGTTTGGTCTAGCTGGCGACAAGATCTATGCCTTAGTCGCTGATGGCACTTTGGGAATGTGGATTGCCACCAACAATGGTGTTCGCTACTTCTCAGAATACGGCAAGTTGTTTGAGCGCATCTCGGTGTCAATTGACGAAAACCTCAATCGCCTTGAACCTAAACTCGAAGTCATGGAAAACCCACTTGGAGGGTACTGGGTTATCACCAGTAGCGCACTCTATGTCGTCGATGAAGAGGGTGAGTCCGCGATGATTTACTGGGGTAAGGTCTCATCGTTGGCACAGCGTGAACAGCATCTGTGGATAGCGACGAAGAGGGGGTTAATGCACCTTGATCTCGATGCTTATCAAATTACAGCTTTGAGACAAAAGATAGATAATATGCCCGCGCAAGTGGAGCATATTTCGCTTGGCAGCGGCGATACGCTTTGGCTCAATGATGGCCTACGCTTACTCAGCTTTAATGTTGAAACCGAGCGAGTCAATGATTATGGTGATGACTGGATAGTAAGTGAACACTTACCTGCGAAGGTTACTGAAATTTATGCATTGAGCGATAGTAAGGCGCTCGTTGGAACTGACCACGGCCTGTATATCATAGATGAAGGGCTTAGTCGTTATATCGGCGCTAGCGCACCATTTGGTAGCGTCACAGAGTTAGTAGCGGATGAACACCGAATTTGGGCCGCCAGCAGCTATGGCGCTTTTTTGTACGAAGATCAGAAACAGACCTTTACAAGACTAGAACTGTTCCAAGATAGCACCCGCCCTGTGTGTGTAACTCAAAGCGATGGGATTTTCTGGTTGGTCAGCTCTGCCGGTCTTACTGCTTATACAGGAACAGGAGAGATCGTCAGGCACTTGGGTGCTCCATATGGAGTGATTAGCAATGAGTTCATCAATGGTAGCTGCGCTTATAGTGAGCAGAGTGGTTCCATTGTGATTGGCTCGCGTTACGGCATTGTAGAGTTCGATCCGAAACGCATTCTCGATAACCCAGTACCGACACCTAGTGTATTAATATCTCAAGTGTCGGTGAGTAACACTGCTCGCCACCTTGGGGACGTTCAAGACGCCATTCCTAATGTTGGATATGGGGATTCGGTGGCGATTCAATTCAGCTTATGGCCATCAGCGCAAGGACACAGTCTTGTTTATCGAACCGGTGATGGTGACTGGCAAGATATGCAGGGTTTTCAACTTAATATTGATAAACCATCGCCGGGGCTACACAGCATAGAAGTAGCTGTGAAAGGGAATACGAGTTCTGAGTCGAGTGTTCAGTTTAGTTACCAGGTCAGCACCCCATGGTTTATGACGGGGATGTTTTACCTGTTAATGGCGCTGAGCAGCCTAGTCTTAGTCGGGGCGGTGATTTATTGGCGTTCTCGACGCATTCGCTTTATGAACCGCGCCCTTAAAACACAGGTCGCATTAAAGACTGAGCAGTTACAACATCAAAGTCGTGTGTTAGTCGGTAATAACCAGCAGTTGCGTAAAGCGTTTAAAATTCGTCAGCAACTGATTCAAGAGCTGGTAGAACAAGCAGCACAGCACAGTGCCAACTTTAAACTTGAATCCTTATCTAGCTTAAATTCAACGTCTGCTAGTAATTTTGATGGTTTAGATAATGTCAAAGCCATCTTTGATGAGCAAAGCTCCTATCCGTTGGTATGTTCAGTATCGAGTGTGCTCAATTTTACCGTCGATGCGTGGCGAAAAGAGCTCGATAGTTACGGGATCAAAGTAGAATTAAAGATGCTGGCAAGCAGTGACAACGTGGTGTTGGATACCTGCAATCTAGACATCATCTTCAACTCAATTGTTGCCAATGCACTGCGTAGAATGGTGCGTGGACAAGTGATCAACATTACCGTGGATGATGATGGTAGTAAGTTGAATGTGACGTTTGAGGACAATGGATTGCCGTTGCCGAACTTTAACTCGCAAAGCGCTACTGGGGCATTCGATGTGAAAGAAAGTCAGCTCGATTTTAGCCCTTCGAGCCTGCCATCCCATATTCATCGCTCTGGTGGTGAGCTTCAGCCGGTTGAGCGTGGAAACACAAACCGCCTAACCCTGCGTTGGATGCTATCGATTCAGCAGTTGCCCGCTAACTTGTCTTCACATTCAACTAAGTCGTCTTTGGAAACCGAAAGACCATTGATGAGCCTAGTGACTGAAAAAGAGATGCATGAAGTTAAGCCGGATAAGCATGAACAATGGAAACGGCAAGTTACTCAGCTGGTGGCCGAGCAGTATCATGATGCTGAATTTAGCACCGCCTCAGCAGCCAAAGCGTTGTTCATCTCCGAGAGAAGCTTCCAAAGGCGCTTCAAATCTCAATTTGAGCGAACCTTTACAGACTATCTGACCGATGTCCGCATGGAGAAAGCTTGCGAGATGCTTCTGCAAGGCGAAAAAGTCTCTGAAGTGGCTTTTGCTTGTGGTTTCAACGATCCGTCCTATTTCTCTCAACGTTTCAAAGTCTATTTTGGTGTCCCACCATCTAAGTTTGCCATGATGGACATGACCGAAGGCGACTAGTCGCCAATTCTAAAGATCAAAGTATCGATAGAATGCCTGTTGCTTCAAACGTTCGAGAGGCAAGGTGCTGAGTTTAAAGCGAAGCTTCTCTCCTGGTCTTAGCTGCGCTGCTTTAGCTAAATCACGAAAGGCAATCACGCCTAGTTTCTGATAGCCACCTAGGGTTTGGTGATCGCTAAGCATAATAATGGGGTTACCATCTGGCGGTATTTGCACCGAGCCGGATAGGATCCCCTCAGAGATTAATGAAGGTAGAGTTTGAGTGAGTCGAGCGGTTTCACTGTCGCTGGATTTTAGCCTTATCCCCATTCGGTTGCTCTGCGCAGACACGGTATAGATTTGGCTTAGTAGCAATTCTCTAAGTGCTTTATCAAAGTGCTGGAACTGAAAACAAGGGAGTAAGTGCAAGGTTCTTACTCCGGCATAGCTTGGGATCGCACTTCTGGGGATAGGTTGCGGATTTTTGTGCTGAAGATCGTTTAGGTGACCAGGCAAGTTAGAGTTGACGGCTAAGCTGTCGCCGCAAGCGAGAGGTTGTCCAGAGTTTAAACCTCCTACGCCGTCGCGCTCCACTGTCGAACTACTGCCTAGGAAAGGCTCTATCGCAAAGCCGCCTGATACGGATAGGTAGCTTCGACAGCCGCTGCGAGGCACTTTCAGATGCAGCTCTTGTCCCTTTTTTAAGCCAAAAGGGCGCCAACTTTGAACGTGCTTGGCGACAATGCGTTGTGGCGAATGGACTTCCGCGAGACAATCTGCGCCAGTGAGTACCAAGGTTAAGTCTTGGTTGGCACGAAACTTAATCCGGCCTAGAACGATCTCTAGACTGGTCGCCGTCATTGGATTACCCAGTAACTTTTGTCCCCAACAGTGCGCATGCCAATCGGCGGCGCCGCCTTGTGTTAGTCCATAATGAGAGGCATTAGGACGACCCAAATCTTGCGTAGTGACGTGGTGTCCGGCGTTGATCACGACAAGTGCGCTCATTGCTACCCTCCTAAGCTTAAGAATGTGCGGTGGTCAATCGGCTCGAACCGCACTTTGTCACCAATGTTTAGTAACGATTGTTCTGGCGAGATCTTGTCAAATAAAGTTAGCGGGCAGTTACCTATGATTTGCCAGCCTCCAGGGGTATCACTGGGGTAAACAGCCGTTTGGTTGTTGGCAATACCGACACTGCCTTTGCGTACTCGAGTTCGTGGCGTTTGATGCCTTGGCATGTGCAGTGCTTTAGGCAGCTCTGCAAGAAAGGCAAAACCAGGGGTAAAACCAATCGCACAAACGGTATAGGTTGAGCTGCTATGCAGTGTTATGACCTCGTCGACGCTAAGAGAGCAATGCCGAGCAAGTGACTCCAAATCAGGGGCTACCTTGGGAGCGTAATAAGTCGGAAGGGTTTTTATATCCACACTGCTTGGCGGCGGCTTGTCAGCAAGATTAAGGTTTTGAATATAGTGGGTAAGTGCCTCTGCTGAACAATATATAGGGTGAAACTCAATCAAGAGGCTCGTGTAGGAGGGGGTGCAGTTGACCAGTGCTCCGGCAAAGGCTTGTTTTATCATGGCTGTGTACTGCCCAATGATAAAAGGTAAATCAAGGTCTATCTTGTGACCAAACTCAAGCAGAATGGCCGATTCACCCACAGGGGATATTAGAGGCTTGTTCACTGTTTACCTCCACCTACTGCTATGGCGCTATCGATTCGGATACGCAGCGCCTTTGCCACATCAATTGACGCTTGGTTGTCACCGTGAACGCATAGGGTGTCAATGGTAAGAGTTACCGATTTTCCATCGAGGGTTTTAATTGGCGCACGGGCAATAAACGCATCGGCTTGAGTTAAAATCTGATCCTGCTGATGCAGGACAGCGTTGTCCATGCTTCTCGGTGCCAGCTGGCCTGAGTTTAGGTAACTGCGGTCAGCAAAACCTTCAAAGATGACTGAAACTCCCTTGCCTGCCGCTAGCGCTTGATACTGTTGATGCTCTCTGGTTGCCAAGATCATTAGAGGTAAACTGAGCGATTGTGCTGCAGACAATAGGGCATTATAAATCTCAGGCGAGGACATCATATCGTTATAGAGCGCGCCATGAGGTTTAATGTAAGTTACTTTCCCTCCTTGATGCTCGGCTATCGCTTTAAGCGCCCCTACCTGATAAAGGACTAATTGGGTAACCGTGTTGCTCTCCATTGCCATAGAACGACGGCCAAATCCTTGTAAGTCGGGATAGCCTGGATGTGCGCCAATGGTGACCTTGTGTTTCAGACACAATGCGACGGTTTTGGACATGTGTTCAGGATCTGACGCGTGGAAGCCACAAGCGATATTTGCCATATCCAGCAGTGGGATGAGCGTTGCATCACTGCCCATGTTCCAATGGCCAAAACTTTCACCAACATCCCCATTTAACGTCAACATAAAACCACTTCCTTTTCTGTATTGAACAGCACCAGCCGGTTACTTAGGAATAAATTATGTCGTTAGGGGGAGCGATTTACAATTTGTGAAAAGAGGATTTGTGAGCCGAAAAGTTGTCAGTAAAGAATTTATGGAAAGAGTGATTAGAGCAGGGAAATAATAAGCAGAAAATATACTGGGCAGTTTGTCGCAGGCAAAAAAAATCGCGGCATAGCCGGGGGACCATACCGCGGGTGTCAATGACACCTTCGCTTGCTGCCGGAGTGATATGGTCGCCCACATCACCTCTGGAATTTCGATTAACAGGAGCAGGTTGCTCTGTTGGAATTAACTATAAGTAATTCGACTTAATTTCCTTATAAAAATAACGGCAACTTACCATGAAGATCGCGCCATTTTATAGATAGTGTAATAAGTTGTTGTATTTTAATGTTTTTATATTTATTCAGATTCCATTTATGTCATTGTTTTGTCACCAAGATAGCGTTTTGGTCGACGTTTTGACGTAATTGACGGACATATTTTGACAAATAATACGTTTGCAATCCGGTTTAAATTGACATAGCGCAATGCGGAAAATAAGGTTACGCCTTTAGAATTACTGTTAATGTTAATATTTCTCATTACCAATCATAGTTTGGGTGAATAAGATGAAGCTTGCTGATTTGAACATCGGAAGCAGTGGAAAGATCACTGCGTTGACAGGACTATCGAATGATGTCCGTAAAAAATTGATGGTAATGGGGTTATTGCCGAATACAGAAGTAACAGTGATTCGACGTGCCCCAATGGGCGATCCATTGCAAATTGAAGTGCGTGGTGTTTCGCTGGCTGTTCGCCAAGCTATTGCACAATCAATCGAAGTGGAGCCTGCATAATGAACTACACCATTCTTACTGTAGGTAATCCCAACAGCGGTAAAACAACCTTGTTCAATGGGTTAACCGGTGCCAAACAGCAAGTGGGTAACTGGGCGGGTGTGACCGTTGAAAAGAAAACGGGTCAATACAGTCATGCTGGTGATCATTTCGAGTTGACTGACTTGCCAGGAATTTACGCGCTTGATAGCGGTAACGATGGCAACAGTATCGATGAATCCATAGCATCGCGAGCCGTTCTTACTCACCCAGCAGATCTGATTATCAATGTGGTCGATGCAACGAGTCTAGAGCGCAGCCTTTATATGACCCTTCAGCTTCGCGAGCTTGGCCGTCCTATGGTGGTTGTGCTCAACAAGATGGATGCGCTAAAAAGAGAGCGTATTAAGCTAGACATTGCAGGGCTTGAGAAAGCGCTTGGCTGTCCTGTGATGACACTATCAGCCACTGACAAAGATCAGGTTCGTGCGCTAAAAGAGCGTTTGCATAAAACTGTCGTTCAAGGGCTGACCCTCGACGCACTGAGCATCAATTATGGCGCGGAGATGGAGCAGGCGATTGCTCAAGTAGAACCTATCTTTGCTTCAGAATCAGTAAGCCCACGTGCGCTGGCTATTCGCGGCCTAGAAAATGACGTAATGGTGCTTAATGCACTATCGTCAGAGCAAAGAGATGAAATCGTGCTAGCGGGCAATCAAACTGGTGTGGATATTGACCTGCAAGTTGCTGACACCAAATATACCTATCTACATGAGCAGTGTAAGAAACTGCGTCGCAGTGAAGGTAAGCTGAGCCGTAGCTTCACGGAAAAAGTCGATGGCTTTATTCTGAATAAGTATGTTGGCGTTCCTTTTTTCTTCGTGGTCATGTATCTCATGTTCATGTTCTCTATCAACATAGGTAGTGCTTTCATCGATTTCTTTGATATCGGTGTCGGTGCCCTGCTGGTTGATGGTGGACACTACCTTCTTGATGACCATTTACCGGTTTGGTTAGTGACGCTTATTGCTGATGGCGTTGGCGGCGGTATCCAAACGGTAGCGACTTTCATTCCTGTGATCGCTGCACTGTATTTATTCCTAGCGGTACTAGAGAGTTCTGGCTACATGTCACGCGCTGCGTTTGTGCTTGATAAGGTGATGCAAAAAATCGGCCTTCCGGGTAAAGCGTTTGTACCGCTTGTACTTGGCTTCGGTTGTAACGTGCCTTCTATCATGGCGACACGTACGCTAGACCAAGAGCGTGAGCGTAAACTCGCCGCATCTATGGCGCCGTTTATGTCATGTGGCGCTAGACTTCCGGTTTACGCGCTGTTTGCTGCGGCGTTTTTCCCAGACAGTGGCCAAAATGTGGTATTCGCGCTTTACCTACTCGGTATTGTTGCGGCTGTTTTCACAGGTTTAGTGCTTAAGCACACCATCTACCCAGGTTCGAGTGATAGTCTAGTGATGGAGATGCCTGACTATGAATTGCCGACATTCCAAAACGTGATGATCAAAACATGGCAAAAGCTAAAGCGCTTTGTATTGGGCGCAGGTAAAACCATTGTTTTGGTAGTGACAATCCTAAGTTTCCTAAACTCAGTAGGTACTGATGGCTCATTTGGTAACGAAGACAGCGAAAACTCCGTTCTATCGAAAGCGGCTCAAGTGGTGACACCAGTGTTTGCCCCTATGGGTGTGCAGCAAGATAACTGGCCTGCAACTGTTGGTATTATTACCGGTATTTTTGCGAAAGAAGCAGTGGTTGGTACGCTAAATAGTCTTTACACCTCAAGCGAAGGTGAAGAGGGTGAGTACGATCTATTTGCTAGCTTGCAGGAAGCCGTCGAGTCTATTCCAGCAAACCTGGCAGACCTTAGCTACTCAGATCCGCTAGGTGTCGATGTCGGTGACCTGTCGGATTCATCTGCAGTGGCAGAAGATCAAGAAGTTGATAGCTCTATCTTTGGTAACTTAAAAGGCTATTTTGTTACGAGCAATGCCGCGTTTGCTTACCTCATCTTCATCTTGCTGTACACGCCATGTGTGGCAGCGATGGGTGCCTACGTTAAAGAGTTTGGTCAAAAGTACGCACGCTTTATAGCGGTATGGACTATGGGGCTAGCTTACGGTGGCGCGACGCTATACTACCAAGTGACTCACTTCGCTCTGCATCCAATGACCAGCGCAGCGTGGATTGTCGCTATCTTGGCCATTTGTGCCATCGTCTGGAAGCTGCTTAAAAGCCAAGGCAAGAAGCAGACCGAGCTGGAGATCCAAGTGGTATGATTCTGTCCCAGCTGAAAGCACACATTGAAGAAGACCCAGGCGTAAGTCGTCAGGATTTGGCAAAGCAGTTTGCTCTTAGTGAGGATGGTGTGGATGCGATGCTTGCGGTCTGGATTCGAAAAGGAAAGCTTTCAAGGACGGAAGACTGTGATAAGAAAGGACAGGTGGTTCGTGTAAGGTATCATGTGAATCAGGCAGATGGCCTCTCTTTGAGCGTAACCATGTAGTCTCAAAAACAATGTAATAGCAAAAAGCTCCGACACTGTCGGAGCTTTTTATTGGGCGAGACTTACGTACACCTGAACCGTTATGCTTTTGCGAATAGTTCACTATTCAAAAGTTGTGCTTGGATGCGTTCAGCCAAACTTAGCTGTTCGTCATCGCTGCGATACTCACCTTTTGCATTCCCCCAAAGCGGCCCTGGCCACGCCAAGTCATTTTTGTACCTTACAATATGGTGAACATGCAGTTGCGGCACCATATTTCCCAGTGCGCCGAAATTGAGCTTGTCTGGAGTAAACAGTGTCTCCAATGCTAGGTTTACCACTTCCGACTCAATTAAGAATTGTTGCTGCTCTTGCATTGGTAGGTGGTGCAGTTCGGTTAGATCGGCTTTTTTCGGGACAAGGATAACCCAAGGCACGGAGTCGTCGCGGTGCAGTAGTGCCAAACTCAATGGAAACTCACCAAGTAGGGTAGTGTCTTTTTTTAGTTGTGGGTGCAGTTCAAAGCTCATTGCGGTTGCTCACATCAAAAGGGATACAAAAAAGGCGAGTTGCTTACGCATCTCGCCTTCTATTATGAACTGTAATTCAACAAATTACATTCTTTCTAGTGTCTCGATACCCAGTAGATCAAGACCTTGTTTGATAGTCTTAGCAGTCAGTGCAGCAAGACGTAGACGGCTTTGCTTCACAGCTTCGTCTTCTGCAACTAGGATTGGGCACGCTTCGTAGAAGCTAGAGAATTGCCCTGCTAGTTCGAACAGGTAGCTACACATGATGTGAGGCTGACCTTCACGAGCCACTGACTCAACCGCTTCTTCAAATTGTAGAAGCTTAGCTACCAGTGCTTTCTCTTTTTCTTCAGTGATCTTGATGTCGCCAGTAAGCGCATCCATAGAGACACCAGCTTTAGCAAATACAGACGCAACACGCGTGTAAGCGTACTGCATGTATGGTGCGGTGTTACCTTCGAACGCAAGCATGTTGTCCCAGTCGAACACGTAGTCTGTGGTACGGTGCTTAGAAAGGTCTGCGTATTTAACCGCTGCCATTGCAACCGTGTTCGCAATGTTTGCTTTCTCTTCGCTAGCAAGTTCAGGGTTCTTCGATTCGATAAGCGCGTTTGCACGCTCGATAGCTTCATCTAGAAGATCCGCAAGACGAACAGTGCCGCCAGCACGTGTCTTGAATGGACGACCATCTTTACCCAGCATCATGCCAAATGCATGGTGCTCAAGTGTCGTTGATTCTGGCACATAGCCTGCTTTGCGAACGATAGTCCACGCTTGCTGTAAGTGCTGGTGCTGACGTGAATCGATGAAGTAAAGTACGCGATCCGCGCCTAGTTGCTCGTAACGGTACTTAGCACATGCGATATCAGTAGTGGTGTATAGGAAGCCGCCATCGCGTTTTTGGATGATAACGCCCATTGGCTCACCATCTTTGTTTTTGTATTCATCAAGGAATACTACTTGTGCGCCGTCATCTTCAACCGCTAGGCCTTTTTCTTGAAGATCTTTTACGATAGCTGGAAGCATGTCGTTGTACATACTCTCGCCCATAACGTCTTCGCGAGTCAGAGAAACGTTTAGACGGTCGTAGTTGCGCTGGTTTTGAATCATAGTGATATCAACCAGTTTCTTCCACATCTCTGCGCAGAACTCATCACCGCTTTGCAGCTTAACTACGTAGTTACGAGCGCGTACTGCGAATTCTTCGTCTTCATCGTAAAGCTTTTTCGATTCACGGTAGAAGGCTTCTAGGTCAGAAAGCTCCATTGAAACTTCACCAGACTCTTTTTGAACGCGCTCTAGGTTTGCGATAAGCATACCGAACTGAGTACCCCAGTCACCGATGTGGTTAGCACGAACAACCTTGTGGCCAAGGAACTCTAGAGTGCGAACAACTGCATCACCGATGATGGTTGAACGAAGGTGACCAACGTGCATTTCTTTAGCAACGTTTGGAGCCGAGTAGTCAGCAACGATAGTTTGTTGCTCTTGTGTCGCAACACCTAGACGAGCATCTGCAAGCGCTTCGTCAGCTTGCTTAGCTAGAAACTCTTCGCTTAGAAAGATGTTGATAAAACCAGGACCTGCAATTTCAGTTTTGCTAGCAATTCCATCTAGGTCCAAAACGTCCAGAACTTTTTGCGCGAATTCTCGTGGATTAGTGCCCAACTTCTTAGCAACGCCCATTACACCGTTTGCTTGGTAGTCACCAAACTGTGGTTTTGCAGATTGGCGAACAGCCGCAGGACTGCCTGCAGGTGCGCCAGCGGCTTCGAGAGCCTGAGATACTTTGTCGTTGATCAGTGCTTGGATATTCACACGCATTTCCTTCAAAACTTGGCTTCAATTCTTGGAATTGGATTTAATCTAGTAAATTGGCGCACATAATAGCAACTTTAGCGCCGCTCACCTAGGGGGAAAGTTTGTATTTTTTCTGATTCTAGCTCAATCCTGCTACTATTTAGCGTTTGATGACCAAAGTGAGCACAAAAAAATGCAACAAACCCTGATAGAAAAAGGTCTAGTGCCTTCTGTGATGTTGAATAAAATCGATGATTTTCTAGATAATATTCAGGCTTTATGCAGCCTATTAGCTATCGATTTATCTGCTTATCAAGCCGATCACATTGCGCTACGTATCAACGATGGTGAGTTGGCAAAAGCTGCGCATCACGCATGGCTCGACTACGGCAAAGTGATCTCTGAGGCGCAAATTAATGGCCGCCCGATTATTGTATTGGAATTCGACAACCCTATTACAAGTCATGGCTGGTCGATCGAGTGTTTGGAGTTGCCGTACCCTGCCATTGGCAAAACACATCCAGTTGAAGATTGGGAGCATGTTGAGTTTGTGGTGCCATCTGAGGCGCAGACAGCAGACGCATTTTTGCAAGACTTGTATGCGAAGTTTCCTGAATTTGGAAGCCAGCTAGAGAAGGCAAAAGCGCAAGGTGTGAAAGTGAAATTATCGAGCCCGAAAGGCGAAGGGGAGCGATTGGCTAACCCAACAGTTGCACTTAAATTCAATGGTATATGTATCAAGCTACATCCACACAGCTTGAAAAACATCGTGGCTTCTGAGCAAGAGTAATGACTTTTCTGAGCCTTACACTACGCTGATAAATCATGACATGATTGGTTGAAGTTTAAACACATCTGTGACGGCCTGATACCGATGAGCACGCATTAGCAAGCTACACTGAATAGAGTATTCAGTGGTGAAGGAAGCGACGCGTGCTGCAAAGGAAACTTATTCGTTCATTTTTATTAGGTTCAGCATGGCTATTGCTACTTAGCTTAACTAGCAATAGCCATGCTGAGGCGTTTGATTTTGATAATGCCCCCTGTGAGCGCAGCGCCGCTCGAACGGTTTCCAATGATCATCTAGAACTCAATCTTAATTTCTGTAATCAGCTAATACGCCATAATGGCAAAAAGAGTAAGTGGACGGATGAACGCATTGCCCCTTACCTGTCTGCAGCGAATCGCTGGCTAGAGGTGATCGTTGCTGTGGATGATCTCGAGCAGCACACTCTAGACATTAATTTTCATGTAGTCCCAATGGATAACGCCAATGGGATGGCCGGGCCCGAGGCGGAGATTGACGTCAATTGGCGGTTAATTCCCACCGAAGGTTCGGTGTTTATTGGTAGCCATACGTATCAGCCGGGGTTTGATCCTGTTGAGTTCAACGCCAATATTCTGCACGAAATGGGACATGTATTTGGCATTGGTGCCTATTCCATGGACTACACGCGCCGAGACAGCCAGCTTGGAAACCTGTTTATGGTGCGTGATAGTCAAGCCGTCAAACGTTTCAATGAGCAGTATAAAGCCAGTTTCCGTGAACTTCCTATCAGCGATGATGGAGGACATCTCTATGATTCTAAAGGCAGTGAGGACGAAAAACGTTACGATAAGAATGGGCAGCCTGTGCCGAACATGAGTCAAGAACTCATGGCCAACGGCACCCTAATTGGGCCTGTGACTTTGGGGATGCTGGACGACTTAGGCTATCAGGTGGACTATTCCAAAGGCGACTCTTACTAGCAGTGGACAAAAAAAAGCCGCTCTCATTTTATTGAGGGCGGCTTTTTTGAATCATGACAAGGTAACTCGTTATAAGATAACCGTCTTGTTGCCGTAGACGAACACGTGATCGTTAATCACTTTGTTTAGCGCTTTCGACAATACGTTTTTCTCAACGTCACGACCTGCTTGCGCCATATCGGCTGCACTAAAGTTGTGATCTACTGGGATCACGTCCTGCTTGATGATTGGTCCTTCGTCTAGATCGTTTGTCACAAAGTGTGCCGTTGCACCAATGATTTTAACGCCGCGGTCATAGGCTTGCTGATAAGGTTTCGCGCCGATAAAGGCTGGCAAGAAACTGTGGTGAATATTGATGATCTTATGGTGATACTTTTCAACAAAGGTCGGAGTAAGTACACGCATGTATTTGGCAAGCACTAGATAGTCAGCATCGTATTGATCGATGGCTTCGAGCATTTTCGCTTCATGCTCTTCGCGGCTAAGACCTTCGTGAGAGACGCAGTGGTATGGGATATCAAACTTCTCTGTTAAGCCTTGAAGAATGTCATAGTTACCAATGACAGCGGCAATGTCGACATCTAAGCTGCCATCAAAGTTCTTCATTAAGATATCACCAAGGCAATGTGCTTCTTTGGTGACGAGAATAACGACGCGTTTACGAGATGAATCAACAAGCTTGCGCTTGGTGCCTTCTGGAAGCGCGTGGTCTAGGTCAGCAAGGAAGGTCTCATCGTTGAAGTAGCCCTCAAGCTCAGTGCGCATAAAGAAATGGCCACTGGTATTATCCACAAACTCATTGTTGTGAATAATATTGAGCTGGTGCTTGTAACAGATGTTGGTGATCTTTGAGATCAGGCCAGGTGCATCACTGCAATGCGTGAGAAGGGTTTTCTTTTCCATGATTTACTGCTTCCGTGAAAATATTGTTGTTACCTCGATACGAGCGACTCATTAGCGATTCAAACGCTTGTTGCGGACACAAACATTGAGTTGTGTAGGGCTCATATAAGGATTTAATTTGGGTGCGATCTATGAAGGTTGTACGCAATCTAACCGACATTATTAATCTATTCTGAGTAAGGTTTCAACAAAAGAAGTGACCTAAACAGGATTGTTATCGGGTGCAAGAAGACATTTTGCTTTTCAGAACCAGTTTGAGCGGGCTGATTTCAGTTTTTGAACTGCAGAGGGTTTGGGTATACTAGGCCAATTGTTTGCAATCAGCGGTGCCAAATGGGTTCACGTACAATCAACAAAGCTTTCGCCTCCGATGGCGCGCTTGGCTCGGTTATTCCGGGTTTTCAGCCTCGTCAATCTCAGCTCGATATGGCGAACGCCGTCGAACAGGCGATTGAACATCAAACCCAGTTGGTGGTTGAAGCAGGAACGGGGACGGGTAAGACATTTGCCTATTTGGTTCCAGCGCTGCTCAGTGGCAAGAAAACCATCATTAGTACTGGCTCGAAGAACCTTCAAGAGCAGTTGTTTCACCGTGATTTACCCTTGATGGTCGAAGCGCTGGGTTTTCATGGACAAGTATCACTGCTGAAAGGTCGCTCTAACTATTTGTGCCTTGATAGACTGAGCCGCCAAATGGTGGAGAGTCATACCACTGAAACTCAGACCGATTTGCTATCACAACTGGTGAAAGTGCGTTCCTGGTCATCGGAAACCAAGTCTGGAGACCTGGGTGAGTGTGACGCTATTGCTGAAGACAGCCCGATTATTCCAACGATCACATCAACCAATGACAATTGCCTAGGTAAAGAGTGTCCAAGCTATGAAGATTGCTTTGTGCTCAAAGCAAGGCGGCGCGCGCTTGATTCTGATGTTGTGGTGGTGAACCACCATCTTTTTATGGCAGATTTAGCCATCAAAGAGACCGGATTTGGCGAGCTTATCCCTGAAGCCGACGTATTTATCTTTGACGAAGCACATCAGATCCCAGACATCGCCAGCCAATATTTCGGTCAGTCCATATCGAGTCGCCAAATTCAGGATTTGTGCAAAGACATCGAGATAGGTTATCGCACCGAAGCGCGTGACATGCGTCAGCTACAAAAAGCGGGAGAACGCCTATCGCAAGCGGCGATGGAGATGCGAATCATCCTAGGTGACACTGGATTTCGAGGCAACTGGCGTGACGCCATTGCATCGCCGAACATCAAGCGAGAAATGGAACGCTTGATGGACGCACTGGAATTTGTCATTGAGGTGCTAAAGCTGGCCTTAGGCCGCAGTCAGCTCCTGGATACCGCGTTCGAACGTGCCAACTTAATCAAAGGGCGCTTAGAGCGTGTTTGTGATGTGACGATTACCGGTTATTCCTATTGGTATGACACCTCTCCGCGACATTTCAGCCTACATATCACGCCGCTGACCGTCGCGGATAAGTTCCATGAGCAGGTCGAAATGAAAGGTGGCGCGTGGATATTCACCTCGGCAACCCTCGCAGTTTCTGATGATTTTGGGCATTTCACGTCGCGTCTCGGCTTAGTACCTAAGCAGCAGTTTTCTCTGCCGAGTCCGTTTGATTATCCAGAGCAAGCAAGGCTCTGTGTGCCGCGTTATTTACCGGAGCCAAACAGTCCGGGACTCGCTAATAAGTTGGTGAGTATGTTGGCGCCCGTGATTGAGCAAAACCAAGGACGATGCTTCTTTTTGTGTACCTCACACAGCATGATGCGTGAGCTGGGGGAGAAGTTTCGTGAAACCTTGTCACTGCCTGTCTTGCTTCAGGGTGAAACCAGCAAGCAAAAAACGCTGGCAGAGTTTATGGAGCTTGGTAACGCACTGCTGGTAGCGACAGGGGCTTTTTGGGAAGGAATAGATGTTAGAGGTGACACCTTGAGCTGTGTTATCATCGACAAATTACCGTTTACCGCACCCGATGATCCCTTGCTTAAAGCTCGGATCGAAGATTGTAAACTGCAAGGTGGCGACCCGTTCCAGCAGGTACAAATACCCGATGCGGTGATTACCCTGAAACAGGGCGTGGGGCGCTTGATTCGCGACCAGAAAGACCGAGGGGCACTCATTATCTGCGATAACCGATTGGTGACGCGCGAGTATGGTGCGACCTTTTTATCCAGTTTGCCGCCGATCCCACGCACTCGTGATCTTGGTGTAATAAAACAGTTTTTAGCTCAGGATATGGCGCCTGAAGCGACAGAAGAACAAATTGAGAAATAAATGACTTACAAAATACTCGCGATCGATACCGCAACCGAAAATTGCTCAGTGGCTTTACTTGTGGGTGACACCACTTACGCACGCAGTGAACTTGCTCCACGTGACCACACTAAAAAAGTACTGCCAATGGTGGATGAGCTGTTGAAAGAAGCCGGTCTGACACTGGCTGAACTGGATGCGTTGGCCTTTGCTCGCGGCCCAGGTAGTTTCACTGGTGTGCGTATCTGTATTGGCATCGCGCAAGGTTTAGGCTTTGGTGCTGATTTGCCAATGATTGGCATTTCGACGCTAAAAGCGATGGCGCAAGGCGCTTATCGTGTTGGCGGCGCAACAACGGTCGCAAGTGCGATTGATGCTCGCATGAACGAGGTGTATTGGGGACGCTTTGAGCGTCTTGAGTCTGGTGATTGGCAGGACGTGGATCAAGAGCAAGTCGTTCCGCCGAGCGTGCTAGCTGAGAACCTAGAGAAAGATGAGCACACTTGGCTAACTGCAGGCACGGGTTGGGAAGCATACGCAGAAACGCTATCAACCTTAGCTATCGACACTGAAGCATTACAGGTTCAGTTCCCAGAAGCGCAAGATATTGCTTATCTTGCTCAGTTTGAACTGGCAAAGGGCAATACTGTTCCAGCAGAAGAAGCCAGCCCAGTGTATCTGCGCGATACCGTAGCTTGGAAAAAGCTGCCGGGCAGAGAGTAATCAAGGAGAGGGCTAGCTAGTAGATCGCTAGCCCGACTAGACTATGGTTTCGATAAACGGCTTACCTTCCATACCCAACTCGCGTAAGACACAAAAAGCCAATGCAAAAAAGGCAGTGTCGAAAGCCTCCACGTCTCAATCTTCGCAATCAACAAACCAATCTACCCAGGTCACCAAAGTCGCTCAAGCGGTGGCGCACTCGGTCAAACACTTATCCGACGCTGACATGGACAAGGCTCAGGTTCAGTATGATCTTCCGGAAGGCCGATCGAAGAAGGCACTGGAAGAGTATATGAATGTCATGAATCGAGCCAAGCGCGAGGAACTCCAACAGTTGCTTGGTGTCGATATCTATATATGATAATAAGAGTTATTTGCTTTAAGGCGAAATTGCTTTAAGACGAAATTGCCTTAGAGCCAACTTGCTTCAATTAGGGTACACCCAGTTATGAAAACACTTCTGAAACTCAGCAGTATTATGGCACTAAGTGCCGTTTTGAGTGCGTGTGGCAGTCTTCCTGACACGTTAGCGACCAACAATGAGAGCGTCGTCGCGACTTATCAAGGTGTCATGGATACCAAAGACAACACCGAAGTCCGCTTAGGCGGTGTTATTGATACGGTAAAAAACCTCGCTGATAGAACGCGCATCGAGGTGGTCAACCTTCCAATCGATAAGTACGGAAAACCTGACATCAGTGAAGAGCCTAATGGCCGCTTTATTGCCTATGTCGACGGCTTCGTCGATCCGATTACTTATGCTCAAGGACGTCTAATCACAGTCGGTGGTCATAAAGAGGGGCTTGAGCGCGGTAAAATTGGCGAGTACGAAGGTGATTTCCCTGTTATCAAAGCGTATGGTAATTACTTGTGGCGTGTTGAAGAGCGCCTAATCATCAACCGAGATTTTGGCGGCTATAACTCTTGTTGGGGCTACTATTGTGACGGCTTCTATTATCATGGCGGACCAAGTACCGGCAGAGTCATCAAAGAGGTGAAGTAGGATTGGACTCTAGTTTCAAAGAACAGTCGCTCAAGATAGATGACAGAACGGTTGCCTACCTTGAACGCTCAACAATAAAAACGGCCGCCAAGACGGTCGTTTTTATTCATGGTTGGATGGATAATGCCGCTAGTTTTCACGCACTCTTTCCGCTTATTGAGCAGTATGCCCCTGATTGGCGAGTCATCGCGATTGATTTACCCGGTCATGGTCACTCGAGCCATAAAAGCGCGCATCACTTTTACAACTTTCACGATTACATTGACGATCTTCACCGCATTTTGGTTAAACTTCACGCGGTTGATGTCTGCCTAGTTGGTCATTCACTTGGTGCATTGATTGCGAGTTGCTATAGTGCAGCCTTTCCAGAAAAAGTGTCCTGTTTAGTTCAAATCGAAGCGCATATCCCACTTTCGGAATCGCCGCAGCTGAGTCCTGAGCGTTTGAGAAAAGGCATAGAAAGCCGAGAGCGCTGGCGAAATAAAACAGCCAAATCCATCCCTTCAAAACAAGATGCGATTGCGATGCGTAAACGCGCGACCAAACTCCCAACCGAAGCGGTACTGCCGATTGTCGAACGAGATCTTCGTCAGTCGGGAGATAAGTGGGTCTGGCGACATGATAGTAAGCTCAAATGCGAGTCAGTCTATCGGATGAGCGAGCCGCAAGCCATGGCGATTATGGAAGCAGTCACCGTGCCGCACCTGATAATACTTGGCCAGCGAGGTTACGCTTATTTGCAGCGCCCTGAGTGTTTGCAGCCGCTTCGTAACGCGCAGATTGAGATGGTAGAGGGTGATCACCATTGCCATTTGGAATCACCTGAGCAGGTATTTGAACTAATACTTGGACGAGTTAACAAAAATTAAACAAGTGTTTGAGTCTTTCGTGCGCTAACTGGTCTGCTGTGTTGTAATAGCAGGAATAATAAAACATTCATAGTCCCATAAAGTGTTAACAATATTTTAAAACAACACTAAGTTCTGCCTATGAAACGAAAGAGTGACCTTACACGCAAGGAGTAGAATTGTGGATAAACCTTGGCTTTCTCGATACCCAAGCGATGTGCCTGAGCAAATCAATCCTGATCAGTACCTCTCTCTAGTCGAAATGTTCGAACAATCGATTCACAAATATGCAGACCAACCTGCGTTCGTGAATATGGGTTCGGTAATGACATTCCGCAAACTGGAAGAGCGTAGCCGAGCGTTTGCAGCGTATCTGCAAAATGAGCTAAAACTGCAAAAAGGCGATCGCGTTGCGATCATGATGCCAAACCTGCTGCAATACCCAATCGCGCTATTTGGTGTGTTACGTGCTGGCCTTATCGCCGTGAATGTGAACCCTCTTTACACGCCGCGTGAGCTTGAGCACCAATTGAATGATGCCGATGCGAAAGCCATCGTTATTGTTTCAAACTTTGCCAATACGCTTGAGCAAGTCGTTGATAAAACGCCGATCAAGCACGTAGTACTGACAAGCCTTGGTCAGATGCTGCCGACCGCGAAGGGTACGATTGTTGATTTCGTGGTTAAGTACGTAAAAGGCATGGTACCTAAGTATGATTTGCCAGGAGCGATTTCATTTAAGAAAGCGCTTAGTAAAGGTCGTCGTTTGCAATACGTGAAGCCGTTTATGACGGGTGACGATATTGCCTTCTTGCAATACACAGGTGGTACCACAGGTGTTGCAAAAGGGGCGATTCTGACACACCGAAACATGATTGCTAACGTGATGCAGGCGAAAGGCATGTACGCGCCAGTGTTGAATGAGGGGCGTGAGCTAGTAGTCACAGCACTGCCGCTATACCACGTGTTCGCACTGACGGTGAACTGCTTACTGTTTGTCGAGATGGGCGGACAAAACCTGCTTATCACCAACCCGCGTGATATTCCAGGCTTCATCAAGGAGCTGCAAAAATACCCATTTACTGCGATTACGGGTGTAAACACCCTGTTTAATGCGTTGATTAATAATGAAGATTTCCATGAGCTGGATTTCCGTGGTCTTCGTTTATCAGTGGGTGGTGGTATGGCAGTCCAGCGAGCGGTTGCAGAGCAGTGGAAAAAGACCACAGGCTGCTTCCTACTGGAAGGTTATGGTCTCACCGAGTGTTCACCATTGGTTGCAGCATACCCGCACGATTTAACGGAATACAATGGCTCTATTGGCCTACCGGTACCATCAACAGAAGTGCGCATTGTCGATGAAGACGGCAACCCAGTGGAGGGTGACGATAAAGGTGAGCTGCAAGTTCGTGGCCCGCAAGTCATGCAAGGCTACTGGCAGCGTGCTGAAGCGACAAAAGAAGTGATCAATCAAGAGGGTTGGTTGTCGACAGGCGATATCGTTGAGTTTGATAACGATGGCTTCTTGCACATTGTTGACCGTAAGAAAGACATGATTTTGGTTTCAGGCTTTAACGTCTATCCAAATGAAATCGAAGATGTCGTGGCGCTTAACGACAAGGTACTTGAAGTGGCGGCTATCGGTGAAGCTAACGAGGCCTCTGGAGAGCTCGTTAAGATCTTCGTGGTCAAGAAGGATAACTCTTTAACCAAAGAAGAGATCATCGAACACTGTCGTCAGCATCTAACGGGTTATAAGATCCCGAAACGTGTTGAATTTAGAGAGGATCTACCCAAGACTAATGTCGGTAAGATTCTACGCCGCGTATTACGCGAAGAAAACGACGCAAAACTGCTCAAGACCTCAGAGAAGACAGTTTAAGTTAACGTTTGATTACAATCAGTGCTAAAATGCCAGCCCGCAAAGCTGGCATTTTTTATGAAGAGAGATTGAGTGGAATACCAAATAGTAACAGAGTTTGCCGAGCTAGAGTCGGTATGCAGCAAGGCTCGTGAATCCGATGTCGTGATGTTGGACACCGAGTTCGTGCGCATTCGTACTTATTACCCAAAGCTGGGTTTGATTCAGCTTTATGATGGTGACCAGCTGTCTCTTATCGACCCACTCACAATCAGTGACTTCACTCCGTTCATTGAGCTTCTTAAAGACACTTCAGTATTGAAGGTGCTGCACGCGTGTGGTGAAGACCTTGAAGTGTTTGCTAACAGTTTCAACTGCATGCCTTACCCTATGGTGGATACGCAGATCATGGCCGCATTCTTGGGGTATGGTCTGTCGACAGGCTTCGCTGCCTTAGTACAAGAGTACCTTGATGTAGAGCTTGATAAGAGTGAGTCTCGTGCTGACTGGGTTGCGCGTCCACTCACCGATAAGCAGCTCGACTATGCGGCGGCCGATGTTTACTATCTATGGCCACTCTACTTTAAGTTGTTTGCAAAAGTGGAAGCTAAGCAATGGTGGGAAGCGGCGCAGCAAGAATCTGAACTGTTGATGCAAAAGCGCGGCAGAACGCCTAACCCTGAGAATGCCTACCTAGATATTAAAGGGGCATGGCAGCTTAAGCGTAAGCAGCTTGCTGTACTAAAGCCGCTGGCGACTTGGCGCTTGAATGAAGCGATAAAGCGTGACTTGGCCTTGAACTTTATCATCAAAGAGCAAGAGCTGTGGACGGTTGCCCGTCATGGCTTAAAAAAGCCAAAGCAGATGGAACAAGAGGGTATCGACCCAAGAGCGATCCGCCGTCACGGTGAGCGTATCGCAGCCATCGTTAAACATGCACAGCAAACACCTGAAGAAGATTTCCCAGAGAAAATCGAACGTCTCATGGACTTCCCTGGCTACAAACAAGTCTTTAAAACACTGAAAGATGAAGTGAAAAAGGCCGCCCAGCACAGCGGTTTAGCGACTGAGTTTTTAGCGTCTAAAAAGCAGCTAAATCAGTATTTATCTTGGGTGTGGAAGCATCAGCGCGATCCTGCCAAGCTGCCGGATGTGATGCAAGGTTGGCGATTGGAGTTGTTTGGTCGTCAGCTTGACCAGGTGATGGACGTTTAATCACCACGGACACAAGTTTAAAGCGCTAGTGATAACAAAAGGCTCGCAACTGCGAGCCTTTTTAATGTTTATTTTTCGTCTTCTGGAAGCTGCACGTTGAGCTCTAGAACCGAAATGTCATCGTCTTTGTGTTCGAACGACAGATCCACCATAGACGGATCAACGTCGACGTACTTAGCGATCACTTTAAGGATGTCTTCTTTTAGTTGTGGCAAGTAAGACGGAGAAGGTGAGCCTTCACTGCGTCTCTCTGCAACAATGATTTGCAAACGTTCTTTCGCTAGGTTTGCTGAGGTCTTCTTCTGTGGGCGGAAAAACTCAAGTAAAGACATAGCTTACCCCCCGAATAGACGTTTGAAGATACCTTTCTTCTGCTCTGTTAAGAAGCGGAAGTCGACTTGCTCACCTAGTAGACGGTCAACGGTGTCTGAGTACGCCATACCGGCATCAGACTCATCATCAAATATGACTGGCACGCCTTTGTTTGAGGCATTCAGTACTGCTTGGCTCTCTGGAATCACGCCAAGCAGTGAAATATGAAGGATCTCTTCCACATCTTCAACCGACAGCATTTCGCCTTGTGTTACCCGAGCAGGGTTGTAGCGAGTCAGTAGCAGATGTTGCTTAACCGGCTCTTTGCCTTTTTCTGCGCGGCGCGACTTAGAATCAAGAATACCAAGAATGCGGTCTGAATCGCGAACCGAAGATACTTCTGGGTTAGTAGTTACAATCGCTTCATCAGCGAAGTACAGCGCCATTAGAGCGCCTTGTTCAATACCCGCAGGTGAATCACAAATCACGAAGTCGAAACCCATTTCATCTAGGTCGTCTAGCACGCGGCGCACGCCTTCTTTGGTCAGAGCGTCTTTGTCACGAGTTTGTGAGGCAGGCAGAATGAAGAGGTTGTCAGTGCGCTTATCTTTAATCAGTGCTTGGTTTAGCGTTGCTTCGCCATTGATGACGTTAACAAAGTCATACACCACACGACGCTCACAACCCATGATTAGGTCGAGGTTACGTAAACCGATGTCGAAGTCGATCACAGCGGTTTTTTTACCTTTGAGCGCAAGACCCGATGCGATAGCCGCGCTCGAAGTTGTCTTACCTACGCCGCCTTTACCCGACGTTACCACAATAATGCGTGCCATTTATTGTTTTCCTTAAAATTCTAAATCGTTAGGATCTCGAAATCGAGTTGGTCGTCGGTCATACCGAACAGCACCTTTTTACCCCAATATTCACGTTCAATCTGATCGCTGAGCCAGTAGTTCCCTGCTATGGAGACGAGCTCAGCTTGTAGGTCGTTGCAGAGAATTTTTGCATCGCGTGAGCCACTCGCCCCGGCGATTGCTCTGCCTCTAAGTGTGCCATGGATGTGAATGGTGCCGTCAGCAATGACTTCGGCGCCCGCACTCACATGGCTTAATATGACAAGGTCACTGTTTTTGGCATAGATCTGTTGACCGGAGCGCACTGGGGTACGAACGATTTTGGTCGGTTCCATTTTAGCAGGCGCTTGAGAGGGCGCTTTACTCGCTGTCATCACTGCAAAACCTGCCTCTGAAGCAAGGTTTTGAATGCGTTTGTCCTGACAGCCTGTGATGCCCACAGCAATCATACCTATCTCTTCGATACCCAGTTTGAGGTCGATGAAACTAAGGTCACCCTCGACTTTGCTCACATTGATCACCACAGGTGCTGAGGCGAAAAAGGTGGGGGCTTGAGAGACTTTTTGTTGTAAAAATTGAACTGCGTTGGAAACATCGTTGTCAGAAAGATGCAACACCGATAAGGTGAAGCTACTGCCTTTCAGATCTGGGGATTGAGACATTGATGATCAAATCCTTGTGCCATTGACATTGCTTTTGATTAGGTTTGCCAATGTAACCGTATCTAGAGGTCACTTGGGAATATTCATGTTATATTTCAACACTAGATACAGCAAGCTATCTTGCTCCTAAATGGATAATTAACTCTCAATTTTCCATAAACTAACTCAATTATTTCTTCGACTTGAGAAGATAGGCAACCACAAGAGATACAACCATGCTTTGTTCAATCTATAAAAGCACTAAAAAAGACGGGGCATACCTGTACATTGCTAAGAAAGACGACTTTACTCCAGTACCAGATGCGCTCATGGAGATGTTTGGTCGACCACAGTTTGTGATGGTCGTGAACCTAGCGGGTCGCACGTTGGCCGTGGTGGACGTGGAGAAAGTGAAAGCCTCAATTAACGAGGAGGGCTTTTTCTTACAATTGCCACCACCGCCAGAAAACTTGCTAGATAAATATAAAGAGCAGAAAGCTCAGCAAAAATAATCCGAATGCTCAGGGGAGGGCACGGTGAAAACGATATTGTCAGTGATACTAGGAGCAAGCCTAGCCACAAGCGCAGCCGCGCAACAAAAGGAATCCTTCGAGGAGTATGTCGCAGGCCTCAAGCAAGAAGCACGTGCCAAAGGGATTTCCGAGCAAATTTTAACAGAAGCCTTTGCTGGGGTTGAATACAAACCCAGAGCGGTAAAAGCCGACCGCAACCAGCCCGAAAAAAAGCTCACCTTGGATGAATACATTCCAAGAGCGGTGCCAGACTGGAAAGTCAAACAAGCGAAAGAGCTGCATGATAAGCACTACGCTGAGCTAAAACGTATTGGCGATGAGTATGGTGTCCAGCCGCGCTTTATTGTGGCGCTTTGGGGTGTGGAAAGTAACTTTGGCCGCTTCACGGGGAATTATCGCGTCATCGATGCACTGTCTACCATGGCTTACGAGGGACGGCGCGAAGCGTTCTTTCGCAGTGAAGCTCTTGCCGCTTTGACTATTCTAGAGCAAGGCCATATTGCACCAGAGGACATGAAAGGGTCTTGGGCTGGGGCGATGGGTCAAAGTCAGTTTATGCCAAGTTCTTTCTTGAACTTTGCTGCCGATGGCAACGGCGATGGTAAGAAGGACATTTGGGACTCGGAAGCAGACGTATTTGCTTCGACTGCGAACTATCTTGCGCAATCTGGCTGGGATGATAAATACACTTGGGGTCGTCAAGTCAAAGTGCCAAAAGGTTTTTCTCCAGAGCTGCAAGGTCGTGAGTCTGAAAAAGGCAAGCTATTGCAAGAGTGGAGCAAGTTAGGTGTTACCAAATACGATGGTCGTCCGTTGCCACAATTGGATGAAGACATCAAAGCGTGGCTCATTATGCCCGATGATGAAAATGGTCGTGTTTACTTGGTATACAACAACTACAACGTACTAATGAAGTGGAATCGTTCGTATTATTTTGCTTTAGCGGTGAGTCACTTGGCTGATCGTATTGCGATGAAGTAGTTGTGGTTGAAGGCGTTCTTTAAGTGTTAGCGCCGACACCATAATCAACAGAAAAGGGCTCAACGTACTCAGGCCGCGTACGTTGAGCCCTTTAATTATCTTAGCCAGTCACTTTTTCCAAGAAACTCGCCAACTCATCCACTGCCTGCTTATTGGCAGATTGAACCGTGACTTCAGTGCCTTTAACTAACTGCAGTGTTTGCAGTTTAAATAAGTTTTTGGCAGTGGCGGTTTTCCCTTTTGATACTATTTCGACATCTTCAGCGTACTGCTTCGCTTGTTTAACAAACTGTGCTGCAGGTCTGGTGTGTAGGCCACTTTCCGCTGTAATTACGGCATTTTTCTTATACATAGCGTTGTCCCCTCGTTAGTCGACGAATATCTCTGACTCTGTTTGTACCTAACGTGAGGTACGAATACTGTGACAAAGAGGCAAAGTTACTAATACAAGAGCAAAGTGTAGGGAAAAATGAGAGGGAGTTAACGTTATATGATTGATTTTTAGAGGGAAATGTCGTGCAACAAGCTGGTGGTAATAGTAAGGGAGCAAGCTCCCTTACTTGATGGATTACTTTTTAGCCGTGTGGAACTGCTCACAGGCAATCATGGTGTTCTCAATCAGGCTTGCTACTGTCATAGGGCCAACACCACCAGGAACCGGAGTGATGAAACTGGCGTTGTCTTTAGCTACGTCGTATTCGACATCACCAACCAAGGTGCCATTTTCTAGACGGTTGATACCCACATCGACCACCACAGCGCCTTTTTTGATCCAGTGGCCAGGAACAAAATTTGGTTTACCAACCGCGACTACCACCACGTCCGCTTGACGCACATGACTCTCTAAGTCTTTAGTGAATCGGTGACAGGTTGTTGTTGTACAACCAGCTAGCAGCAGTTCTAGCGTCATTGGACGACCAACAATATTAGATGCACCCACAATCACCGCGTGCTTACCACGAAGTTGAATGTTGTATCGGTCAAGGAGAGTGATAATGCCTTTTGGCGTGCACGAGCGTAGCTTAGGAATGCGCTGTGCTAGACGGCCTACGTTGTACGGGTGGAAGCCATCGACATCTTTTTCTGGGATGATGCGCTCAAGAACGTGAGTCGTATCGATACCCGCAGGAAGCGGCAGTTGTACCAAGATACCATCAACTTCTGGGTCATTGTTTAGCTCGTCAACTAGGCTCAATAGCTCTTCTTCGGTTGCGCTAGCTGGTAAGTCGTAAGACTTAGAAACAAAGCCTACTTCTTCACACGCGCGGCGTTTGCTACCCACATAAACCTGCGAGGCTGGGTCTTCACCCACTAAAACAACTGCTAACCCCGGCGCTCGAAGTCCTGCGTCCGTTCTCGCTTTAACACGAGCGGCCACTTCTGAGCGTACAGTTTGAGAAATGAGTTTCCCATCAATGTTTTGAGCAGACATAATTTTCCTTGAGAAAGTTAATTGACTGTTATTTTTGTGTGCATTGTCCCAGAAAACTATTTCAAAAGCTACAACGCAAACGTTTGCATCGGTGTGTTTTTCGTCTTTTGCTGATATGTTGACTTTTTTTTGGGCGTTTAAACCGCTCAAAGTAATAAAGCCATTGATTTACCTCTCCTAACTCGTATAATCCTTTCCCTATAGCGCGCCCTTAGCTCAGCTGGATAGAGCACGTCCCTTCTAAGGATGTGGTCGTAGGTTCGAATCCTACAGGGCGTGCCATTCTTTCCCTTCTCTTATACTTTCCGTATATTTATTCTTAGACTTTAAATTAACATAGTGCTTGCTGCTGTGGATTTCGTGTATCTGTCGGTTTTCCCGAGATGTTACTTTACGCTCAAACAAAAAAAGAGCGGCAAGCGTTAAGCTCACCACTCTTATTCAATACCGTTTAAGTCTAAAAGTCTGGTTCTTGTGAGTAGAAGACTAATGAACTAAGTGAGCCCACGTCTTCGGCAAAGCCTTGGTTGATGTGGGCGTCTGATTGTGAAAAGACCTTAACCATTGTTGTAAAGCCATCGGTTGCTGTGATGTGGAGTTGGTGGATATATTCTGTCCCTTCTTCCTCAAGCGCGAGCAGTAACACACCGTCATCATCGACCATCCACTCACCGGCAATATCTACAACGTCGTCTTTGTCACGAATTTCAAAATCGTACCAACCCAGTCTGCTGGCACTATCAGTGTCTGTGAATACAAAGCGCTCGTAGTCGCCATCGCCGTCACCGCTGTATACATCATTTGCTTTGATGAGACGAGCTTCATCGAATTTCGCGTATCGTCCGCCTAGCGTCACACGGCACTCAGTTTCCAGCAGCGTTTCCAGTTCCGTTTTGGTGACGGCATACTCTTGCGTTAGATTAGTTTCAAACTCAGGGTTATCTCGTTGTGTACATTGCGTAGGTGTAAAGTCCTTGCCAAACAAAGAGCTGTAATACTCGGTCTCGTATTGTCCGGTATCATCGTTGTAGTAGTAATCGTAAATGAGCGCTGATACGGTTTTTGCATCTTCTTCGAGTACTGTAATTAGGAAGTAATCATCACTATCACCCCAGTCAAAACGCGTTGCTCCGTCGACAGTAGTGGCCGTGCCTGAGTCACCACCCGCGCCAATATAATGGTACACAAATGTCCCATCACTTTGAGCTTCAAAAGAGCGAACTTGCGATTTGCTATTAACTCGGAAGTAGGTGCTGTCGTCGCTAAATGTGCTTTGGGTTGCACTCGGTGAACATGCAGCGACGGCTGCTCTGTAGTCGGCCTCAGTTGGAGCGACTGCTTCATCCACTGAGCAACTGGTGAGTGTGGTGAGTTCGAGTTGTACGCTATTACCAGAGCCAAGTGGGTCGCCACCTGATGTGTCGTCAGAGCTAGAGTTACAGCCAACCAGAAATAAAGTCATTAACGACGAAGCCAAAAGGCTTTTTTTCGAACGAATAGACATGACAAATTCCTTTGTAAATGTTGTTAGTGTGATGTTTATTTGTAACCAGAAGGTTGTCAGTTAAGTTATAAAACTCTCGATAAAATACCCATCCCCTACACGGGGGGGTAGACGGGACTGGTCAAGAGTGTTGCTATTAAATCTGATTGTGTGTGGCTGCCCGTTTTCACAAAGATCGACTTAATGTGGTCTTTAATTGTGTGTGCAGATCGCTCCAAGATAGTGGCGATTTCGTTTCGATTATAGCCCTTAGCGATAAGCTCGCACACGGCAGTCTCGGTCTCGGTCAGGCCGAATATGGCTTGTAGAAAGTTGGAATTTACGTGTATTGGGTGTTGTCGGTCGTACAGATACACCATGGCGCCTACTTCAAACTCATTGAATAGCGGCTGCTCTTGGTAGGGGGGAGTGTGCTCGATGCCAAATGGCACTAGCAATAGGGTTATGGGTGACTGTTTGTTGGTGAGGTGAGTCACGCGGCAGGCTTGTTTTGAGTCATCGCCGCGCTTTAGTACTTGAAAGAGGTTGGCGATATAATCTCGTTTTACCGAGATGTCTTTAATGGAAAAGCGTGCCTCGGATACGTCTAAATCACTATGTAGCTCACCAAGCTCAATGGCTTTTTGATTGACACAGATTAGCTCGCCTTTACTGTCATAAAGCAGTGCACCATGTGGGAGGTGCGCGACCAATTGCTGCAAATTTGGCTGAGTCTTTTCGAATGCCAGCAAACTGCTGATAGAGGACGAACGCTCTTTGAATATGCGGAATCAACTCGTTGAGAATCAACACATCATCGGTTGAAAAGGCCGTTACGCTCTTATCTCTATGAATACTGAGCATCGCAATCTGGTTTTGGATGCGACCAATGACAGCCGATGACACATCCAGTAGTTGATTGCCATCAAACCATTGTTCCACCAGTTTTTGGCTAGGCGTCAGGCTTTCAGTTGCCGGGCGGCCAATATCGCCGAGTAAAGTATAAAAACGACTGGGAGGCGCGGCATCAATATAGTCGTGAATATAGTTTCCTTGTTCCAAGTTCTTCTCAATGTACTCAATGATGACATCGGTTTTTGGTCCAGCAATCCAGGCACTTTCTACTGCTAGGTTATTGGTATTCTGAATGTGCAGCACGGCATCGGCTAGATTGAACTCGGTCACGAGTAACTCTAAGAAAGGTTGGAACCCCTGTTGGTGGGTGGGTGCTTGATAGAGTAGGTCAATCAAATCACTAAAACGAAACAGTGATTTCGTTTCAATGGTTTCGGTCATCGCTATTGGTCTTTGTTTATTAGGGTTCACCCGAAAAAATAGGCGTCTTATTACAACGTCCCAACCACGAATCTTGCAGGTAACCATCTCAATTAATGGGGTGTTTACGTTCTACTATATTAAGTATGAAGTTCGGTATCGTGCTAGTTTACTGACTGGTTTCACAGTTATAGTTGTGATGATGGTTTCATAATTAGAAAAAATGTGATCTTATGCACCCTTTCTTTGGGCGAGCGATTCGCATTTTTTGACAAAATCTCTGTTTTTTCCTTGGTGACAAAGTGTTATAAAGTAACACTTAATTCCCTCTAGTGACTTGCGCCAAAGTTGATGTTGTAAGTCATATCGATAGAGAAATTTGTATGCCTCACCGTCTCTTGCTGTTTCTGATCGTGCTTGTCTATCCCGTGCATTCTTATGCCCATCCGCATTCATGGATAGGTAACGAATTGAAAGTGAATGGGGAGGGGAGTCAGGTAGACAGCATTACCATGACTTGGACGTTCGATCCATTTTCAAGTGCCTACGCCTTAGATGGCGATTTTTCGGTGTTTGACTATCAGAAAAGCGCGCAACAGGAAGCGCTAAGGCTGATGAGAAATCTATTGAATACTCATTACTTTACGTATTTGTATGCAGGTGGGACACCGCTCAAATTTCGCCTACCTGAAGTCTATTCGCTCAGCCGAAAAGGAAGACGAATGGTGCTCAACTTTACTTTGCCTCTATCACGGCTTGTGGATCTGAATAAAGAAGGCTTGGATATCCAAGTTTTTGATAATACTTACTATATTGACATTTCCTGGAAAAATCACTCAACCATTACTCTAGACGCGGCGTTGAGTTCGGAATGTCGCTTTGACCTAATAACCCCAACACCGTCACAAGATATTGTGGATTATGCGATGTCATTGGGTGTGGGCGATGTAGGTGATGATGATCTCGGTAGTCACTTTAGCCAAAAAGTGAGTCTCTCCTGTGGCAGCTAGTAAAGCGTTTCGCTGGGTAACTATGCGCTGGGTAACTATGCGGGGCGCAATTAAACGTTGGGCAGCTCTAGCGTTGTTTGCTCTGACGGCATTAGCAATAGTCAGCGTTATCAAAGACATCAATGTTATCCGTCATTATTTAGTGACAGTACAAAGAAGCTTGCTTGCCGGTTTATCTGACTATTTTGATCTTATTGATACCGGTGATAAACAGGCTGTAGCACTCACTTGCTTGTTTACTCTAGTTTATGGGTTTGTGCATTCTTTAGGGCCAGGACATGGCAAAAGTGCCGTGGTTTTTCTGGTATCGGCAAAGTCATACCCTAAGTTGAAAATCGTCGGTATTTGTTTGCTGTTAAATGTCATGCAAGGTGTGATGACAGTGGGTGTCGTTATGGTTGCGAACCAGATCTTCTCACTGGGTTATCGTCAGTCGCTAGGCTACGTGTCATCAATTAACCAATTGGTTGGCTTATTGATGATGCTGTTTGGGGGGTATTTACTGCTGAAACTAATAGTGACTTCAATGAGGCGAAAGCTAACAGTTAGCACCGATTTGTCTCCCCCAGAAAATAGGCATACGTCATCTCGAATTGGGCTATTTATGTATGGTCTTAGACCTTGCACAAGTACGTCATTGATCGCACTGTTCACTTTACTATGGTTTGATTGGAGTTTGGCAGCCGCGCTAGTGGTATGCAGTTTCGTTGGAAGCTTTCTAGCATTAACAGGCGTAGTCTTTATCAGTCGACGAATGTTGGACTATTCCTATCAGCGTATGAAGGTGGCAGAGTCAAGTGCTACGGATTATCGGTTTTGGGTCAAGTCAAGTCAGCAAGTCGCGTTGGCTGCATTTTATACTCTGGTGGGTTGGTTGCTTTGGACGACAGGACATCTGCAGGTCTCTCCGATCCTTTAATAATCGAGTAATAAGGGTTAGCAGGCAATACTCTATTGTCTTGCATAATTAGCGGGTTTTGTTCTATTGATAGTCTTAAGCTCTAAAGTAAGTAAAGGTACTTGTTACAAAAATCAAAGTGCGCTCGATTGCGGAAATAGAGCCTTGCAAACGACAAAGTGTGATGCAGACTACAAAAACATCCAGCTTAATATCATTGGTGATCTATCTCTCAGAATTTTCGTGAAGTTACCGGTAACATTTATTGTATTCCCAGAGCTTGCTCTGTGGTGGAAATAAGTCGTTGGGAGTGATTGATATGCATAAGAAAATAATCGTAATGGGTGTCTCTGGTTGTGGTAAGTCCACAATCGGAGAGCTACTGGCTCAAAGTTTAGATATTGAGTTTTTCGATGGTGATGATTTTCACCCTAAGGCGAACGTCGATAAGATGGCTCAAGGTATACCTTTAACCGACGATGATCGTCAGTCTTGGTTGCTAACTTTAAATGAGCTTATCCAGCAGAAAGATAGCTTGGTCATCGCTTGCTCGGCGTTAAAGCCAACATACCGAGAGATGCTCAGGCACAATGCGCCTGACTTAAAGTTTGTCTATCTGCATGCTGACTTTAAGACCATTTGGGATCGAATGTCCAGGCGAGAAGGGCACTACTTCAAAGGGCCAGAAATGTTGCAAAGTCAATTTGATGCTCTTGACGAACCTTCTCGCAACGAAGCCATCTACATGGACATAGCTAACTCACCAACACAAATCGTGCGAGATGTCTGCACTCAACTTGGCGCGTAATGCGCCAAGTGACCCTAGATTGACCAATCACATTCACTTAAGTCACTTCATCTAAGTAAGGATACGGAACATGAAAGATGCGATCTTAAATGTTACCGATAACATTAAAAGGCGAAGCGTGAAAACGCGCAGTAAATATCTAGCAACTATCCAGGCGCAAGCAGACAGAGGTACGGTTCGCGCCTCTCTGTCGTGTGGTAATTTGGCGCATACTGTAGCCGCTTGCCCCAGCAGTCAAAAATCGACCATTTTGGATTTCACTAAAGCCAACATAGGGATTGTGACGGCGTACAACGATATGTTGAGTGCCCATCAACCATATCGAAATTATCCTGCGATAATTCAAAAGGCCGCCAGCGATTTAGGGCACAGTGCGCAGGTGGCGGGTGGCGTTCCTGCGATGTGTGATGGTGTGACTCAAGGTCAAGATGGGATGGACCTATCGTTGTTTTCTCGTGACCTTATCGCGCAAGCGACCGCCATGTCTCTAAGTCACAATACCTTCGATGCAACGCTTCTGCTCGGTGTGTGTGACAAAATTGCACCAGGGCAGCTAATGGGCGCTTTAGCCTTTGGGCATCTGCCTACTGCTTTTGTGCCATCAGGGCCAATGGGCACTGGTATCAGCAATAAGAAGAAAGTAGAAGTCAGACAGAAATACGCAGCCGGTGAAGCAGGGGATAAAGAACTGCTTGATGTTGAGTGTCGCTCATATCATTCTCCGGGCACCTGCACCTTCTATGGTACGGCGAACACCAATCAATTGGTGTTTGAAGCTATGGGACTGATGTTGCCGGGCTGTTCTTTTGTGGCGCCTAACTCTGCGCTTCGTGAGGCGTTAACACAGCAAATCACCCGTGAAATTAGCGCGCAGACCGCGAGCTCTAAACGCTATCGCCCGCTTGCCGAAATCGTCGATGAGAAGTCAGTGGTGAATGGGCTAGTCGCTTTACTTGCTTCTGGTGGCAGCACCAATCACACGATTCATCTGGTTGCTGTCGTGAGAGCTGCGGGCTGGGTAATTACTTGGGATGACATTGATGCACTGTCTAGCGTTGTTCCTTTGCTGGCACAGATGTATCCAAATGGACCAGCAGACATTAACGATTTTCAAAACGCAGGTGGCGTGCCGACGCTGATAAAAACGCTTGCCGAAAGAGGGCTGTTTTATCTCGATGCGACACCCGTATTTGGCACTATGAATGACTATATGTGCTATCCAACGCTAGAGAGCGGAGGGGCATTGGTCTACAAAGCTGCTCCAGATAGTTTGGATGCTGAAGTCATTGCTCGTCCAGGAAAGGTATTCAACCCTCATGGGGGCATTAAGTTACTCGATGGCAATTTGGGTCGCGGCGTCATGAAGGTCAGTGCCGTTGCGCCGAATGACCAGACCATCACTGCTCCTGCCAGAGTATTCGATTCTCAACACGATGTAGAAAGTGCTTATCTCAATGGGGAGTTTACCCATGATGTGGTTGTGGTGCTAAGGCATAACGGCCCAGCGTCAAACGGTATGCCTGAGCTGCACAAGCTAATGCCAATTTTGGGCAATGTGATGAAAGCTGGTCATAAAGTCGCCTTGGTCACGGATGGAAGGTTGTCGGGTGCTTCCGGCAAAGTACCAGCGGTAATTCATGTTACTCCAGAAGCGACGCGAGGCGGCCCATTGGCGCAAATTGAAGACGGTGATGTCATTGAGGTAAACGCACAAGCGGGATTGCTTAACTGCCAACAATCGTTTGAGCATCGTGAGGCGACACTTAGCAGTACAAACCATGCCCAATTAGGTAGTGGACGTGAGCTGTTTCATTTGTTTAGACAACATGTCTCGAGTGCCGAACAAGGTGCTTCAATCTTATATCCTCAATGAAAGGACAACCAATGAATACTTGGACTATATCTGCCAGCGACGGTGTCGATGTATTGAAATCTATTGCTGCTGGAAATTTGAGCACAATTACTGAACTAATCCGCTAAGAGTGTGATCAATAAAACATTCATCTAGAAAAAGGGTTGCGATTGCGACCCTTTGTTGATTTGGTAAACTTGGTTGATTAGCCGAGGTAGACATGTCCAACACAAAAAAACGCCCTACACTTCAAGATATTGCCGATCAGGTCGGTGTGACTAAAATGACGGTTAGCCGTTACTTGCGAGATTCTAAACAGGTTTCCCAAGAGATAGGTAAGAAGATAGCCATTGCAGTGGATGAGCTGGGCTATGTTCAAAACCGTGCGCCCGATTTACTGTCTCGTGCCAAAAGTCGAGCTATTGGTATTTTGGTGCCGTCTCTGACGAACCAAGTATTTGATGAGATGATCCGCGGAATTGAGAGTGTGACCGAGCCTCGAGGCTATCAGTCGATGTTGGCTCACTACGGCTATAGTCCTGAGCAAGAGCAAGCGCGTATAGAAACCTTGTTATCTTACAATGTGGACGGGATTATTTTATCGGAAAGCTATCATACTGAACGAGCTAAAAAGATCCTGCTGGCAAACAACATTCCCACTATCGAAGTGATGGATTCTGTGACACCGCCTATTCACCAAGCGGTTGGGTTTGATAACCAGAAAGCCAGCCGAGTGATGACTGAGCGACTCATCTCTAATGGGCGTAAGAATATCGTTTATCTAGGCGCTGGTGGTGATACGCGTACTCGACTGCGTATTGATGGCTATCGTCAAGCCGTTGAAAAAGCTGGATTGCCATTTTTGCCGTTAGCAGATGCGGTTAACTCTTCGTTTACTGGCGGTGCTGAGTTCTTGCATCGTGCGCTGGAGACTTACCCAAATATCGACGCGGTAATTTGTACCAATGATGATTTAGCAGTTGGAGCGATGTTTGAATGTCAGCGAATGGGTATTAAGGTGCCCGAGCAGATTGCTGTCGCCGGTTTCCATGGGCTAAACGTCTCTCAAGCGGTATCGCCGCGTTTAGCCTCAGTGGTGACTCCTCGTGAAGAGATGGGACGAATCGCGGCGGCTGCGCTGTTAGATCGAATCGATAACCCTCAAGTGGAGTTCCAGAGAGTCATAGAATTAGACTTTGATATTGAAGCGGGTGAGAGCATTTAACCGTCAATAACATTGTGCATCAATCTTAAGCTCTATAGAATGCGCGGGTCTTCATCTTGATAAAGAGAACTCGTGATGTCTTTTTCTAACCTCGGCTTAAGCCAACCTATACTTGATGCGGTAGCGTCGCTTGGCTATCAAAAGCCAACCACGATTCAAACTAAAGCAATTCCGATTGTCCTAAAAGGTGAAAACCTGATTGCAGCGGCACAAACTGGTACCGGTAAAACGGCGAGTTTCGTGCTGCCTATTCTAGAGAAGCTAAGCCAAAGCGAAACCCAGCGAAAGAAGCGTGTTCGCGCGATCATCTTAACGCCGACTCGTGAACTGGCATTGCAGGTAAACCAAAGCATTGAAGCCTACGCGCAGCATCTGCCTGTAAAGTCGATGGCGATGTTTGGTGGTGTGGATTACGCCCCGCAAAAACAAGCGCTGATTGATGGCGTTGATATTGTTGTTGCCACCCCTGGTCGTTTGATTGATTTGTACGGTCAGCGCGCGATTCATTTTGATGAGCTCGAAGTGTTGGTGTTAGATGAAGCCGACAAGATGCTCGATATGGGCTTTATTGAGGCGATCAATAAAATCATCGCACGCGTACCAGAAGATGCGCAAAACTTACTGTTTTCGGCAACGCTGTCTAACCCAGTTCGAGAGTTAGCAAAATCGGCGATCCGCGATCCGGAAGAGATCTCGATTACCAAGCATAGCGCTTCAAAGAGCAACATCAAGCAGTGGATTGTCACGGTCGATAAAGATATGAAATCTTCGCTGCTTAGTCATATGCTGCAAACGAATGACTGGAAACAAGCGCTGATTTTCATTGAGACTAAACACGGCGCTGCTAAGCTAGTGAGCCAGCTTGAAAAGCGTGGCATTGTCGCCGAAGCATTCCACAGTGGTCGTAACCAGAAGGTGCGTCAGCAATTAATTGAGTCGTTCAAGGCTGGTGAAATCCAGTACCTAGTCGCAACGGGTGTTGCCGCGCGTGGTATTGATATTGAAAACCTACCTGTGGTGATCAACTATGACTTACCATACCCTGCTGATGAGTATGTGCATCGCATTGGTCGTACAGGTCGCGCTGAAGCCGCGGGTGAGGCGATATCGCTGGTCTCTAAAGACAATTTCAAGAACCTTTGTATGATTGAGAGCCGTTTAGGCCATTTGCTTGACCGAGTAGAAATTGAAGGTTTTGCACCAAAAAAACCGGTGCCAGTCTCGATTCTGAACTATGTGCCAAAGCACAAACGCGAAGCAAAAGATTGATGAGAAAAATGCCCCTGATTTGAGTCAGGGGCATTTTTTATTCGGCTTTTTCAGTCAACTCTTTCAATCAACTCTTTCAATCAATAGCGTAATGCCATCCACATCGATGACTTTGACTAACGTGCCCGAAGGCAAGGCTTTATCACTGTAGGCAGACCAAGAGGTGTCACCTAATTTGATGCGACATTTACCTCGATTGATGTCTTCTTCGAGTACGGTCGTTTGCCCCAGCAATTGCTTGTCTTTTTGGTTAAGGTCACGTTGCTGATCGGAGTGTTTATCGACCTTATGTTGTTTGCGCCACCAAAGCCAGGTAAGGGCGAGGGAGAACACACCAAAGCTCACCCATTGAAGCTGCCAGCTGATAGGCACAAACGCCAATACAATGCCAACCAGCATCGCTGAGATGCCAAGCCACAACATATACCCAGCCGTGCCAAGCAGCTCGCCACAAAGTAGCAGTAAACCTAGGGCTAACCAGTGCCAATAGTTAACTTGGCTGAGTAATTCAATCACGCTTTGTCCTCATTGCTACTTGCTTTCGATTGGTTGAACATTTCCGCAATACCGGCAACAGAGCCCATTAGGCCGGTCGCTTCAAGCGGTAGCATGATGATCTTACCGTTTTCAGCCTGACCGATAGATTTCAGAGCATCGGTATATCCTTGAGCGATAAAGTAGTTCACGGCCTGCATATCACCTTGGGCAATCGCGGTTGATACCATTTCGGTTGCTTTCGCCTCTGCCTCGGCGGCACGTTCACGTGCTTCTGCTTGAAGTATAGCAGCTTGCTTTTCACCCTCTGCTTTAAGAATGTCGGATTGTTTATGACCCTCTGCTCGCAGGATCTCTGCTTGACGGATACCTTCTGCCTCTAGAATCTCCGCACGTTTATTACGCTCGGCCTTCATCTGCGCGTTCATCGCTGCGGTTAGGTCTGCGGGTGGTTGCACGTCTCGGATTTCAATACGAGTGACTTTCACGCCCCAAGGGTTGGTGGCCTCATCAACGATAGAAAGCAGTTTGGTATTGATGGAGTCACGTTGGCTGAGCATTTCATCCAGTTCCATAGAGCCAAGTACGGTACGCATGTTAGTCAGTGTTAGGTTGCGAATCGCGTGTTCAAGGTCGTTAACTTCATAGGCGGCTTTCGCTGCATCGACCACTTGCACAAAACAAACGGCATCAATAACGACGTTGGCGTTGTCTCGTGAAATCACTTCTTGTGGTGGGATATCTAGAACGCGCTCCATCATGTTTACTTTGTTACCGACACTATCGATAAAAGGAATGATGAGGTTAAGACCCGGTTTGAGTGAGTGGGTGTAGCGTCCAAATCGCTCCACTGTCCAGTTGTTGCCTTGTGGAACGGTTTTTACCCCTGCGACGATAAAGACAACAGCAACGAGAATAAACCCGCCAATAGTGATCATTGCATCAATAGCCATGACAATTTCCCTGTATTAAAAATGTACATATTCTCAATAGTATACAGTTTAGTTGAGACATTTATGTGTAATGAAGTGTATTTTTGCGATGGGTAATTATTAGTTGTATCAGTAGTTTATACGGCAGGTTAACAAGTGTTGCTCATACCAATACGAAAAAAGGGACGCAAAGGTCCCTTTTATGAATCACGGATTGTCTTGCGACTAGTACAGCAAAGAATACAGCTGACGACGGTATTTAGCGGCAATTGGGTTGCCTTGACCGAGTGCCGACAAGATATCCATAAATGACTTTTTCAATTCGCCATCAAGGGCATTTAGGTTGCGACTTAGTGGCGTCCACATAAGCTCAAGTGCCTCTTCATCACGGTTTACTTGGTGATATTGCAGTGCCAGTTCAGCGACGAGCTTGAGGTCTTCTGGGTTTGCTTGTAGCGCTGCTTCAAGTGATTGAATCTCTGGGCTATCCGCCGCTTGTTTGTGCAGCTCAAGTTTCGCAATCAAGCTCTTGTAGAAGTTGTCTTTGTACTCCATTGGGATGGTATTAAGGACAGCTTCTGCTACATCAAACTGATTGGTTTCCAGTAGACATTGCGCAAGAGCGAGTTTGATTTCGCCTTTCTGTTTGTACTCGTCTGATAGGCTGTTGAATAATTCAATCGCGGATTCGTACTCACCCTGCTGAGAAAGCTCTAGTGCTTTGCGTGCATTCAGCTCATCTTCACTTGGTAGGTGCTTAGCCAGCATAGCTTTCACCGCTTCGATAGGCTGAGGGCCGCCTAGGCCGTCAACAGGCTGGCCATTAACAAACAGAGCAATGGTTGGCAGTGCCTGAACACCAAACTGACCAGCGATAGCTTGCTGCTCTTCACAGTTGAGCAGTGCTAGGGAGAAGGCTCCGGCGTATTGCTCAGTCAGCGCTCGCAGTGATGGGATGATTTGCGCGCTTTCTTCACTCATTGGTGCCCAAAAATGGATTAGCACAGGCGCGGTCATTGAGCCTTCTAATACTTGGCGAAAGTTTTGTTCGTTTAACTCCACAATGGTCGCAGGTTGCATTGAGTGTTCCTTGTAGGTGATGTCTATCGTTCTTAGTTCAAGATTGGTATCAATGACCGAAAATTCAAGGTTATGCGCAGAGAAATGGGAAGATTAGATGCCAAAACGCCGCGTCGTAAACGCGGCGTTAATGGATTCCAGAACGGCAGCAAGCAAAGGTGTCTAGAACATTACGAAGTAAGCTAGTGTAACCCCCACAGCTAACCAGTTAAGCTGATTTAGCGTCATTTTCGTTGTAATCCACGTGAATGCTGTGAGTTAGATATTGCTCTGGCATTTTGTCTTTAGGTAATGATACCTGAAGAAGTGATGCTCAGTGTGGTTTCACCACGGTGGTTAATATAACGACTTATTGTGACACTAAAATTACAAGTGATCGTTTTTTATGCAGCCTTTCGCAGAATAGGATCTAACCACTTGCTAGGTAGGATCCGTTTTAGTACAGCGAACACTTTGGTTGGCGTAGTAATACGATAGCGCAGTTTTGGTGACTGAGATTCAAGCGCATGCAGCAAGGGCGGTACGCAAGACTCTGGTGGTAGCACGAATTGGTTACCAGAGGCGTCTGCAGATAGGCGGGTAAGCTGCTGTTCGTATTGCGTTCGATGCGGGCTTGATTCAACGTTAATCCATTGTAAAAACGCATGCTTAGCATTGGCTCTAAATTGGGTTTCGATAGGACCAGGCTCAATCAGTGAAATGTGTATACCGGTTTGGTGTAGCTCTAGGCGCAATGTATCTGTCCAGCCTTCTAGGGCAAACTTGGAGGCGTTGTACGCGCCGCGATATTTCATGGCGGCAAACCCCAGCACTGAGCTGTTTTGTATGATGCGGCCTTCACCTTGCGCACGCATGATTGGGAGAATTTGCTTGGTGAGTTCATGCCAGCCAAAAACGTTGGCTTCAAACTGCGCTCGTAGTGCATCGGTTGGTAGATCTTCCAGTGCACCTGGTTGGCCGTAAGCGCCATTGTTAAACAGGCCATAGAGTCGACCTTCAGTCAGGGCAAGGGTTTTTTGAACGGCCAGTTTAATGCTCTTGGGATCCGCTAGATCAAGCTGTATGCAGGTCAATCCTTCTTGCTGAAGTCGTGTCACATCCGCTTCTTGGCGGCATGATGCGATGACTTGGTATCCTTGTTTTTGAAGTGCATGTGCGGCGACATAACCGATGCCGCTAGAACATCCTGTGATGAGTACTGACTTGGCCATTACTTAACTAACCCTATGATTTGTTTTCAACTACCTTACCGATACTTCATAGGGAGTAGCAAGTATTACCGTGCATTAGTGATGATGTTTTTTAAAGCAGTATCGATATGTGGGAAAGAGAAGTTAAACCCCATTTCGGTGAGCTTCTTGGGCTTGGCTCGAACGCTGTCAAACAGCAGACACGAAGACTCACCCATTGCGAGTTTCAAAGCCCATTTTGGCGTCACCAAGAAATGTGGCCTTCCCAATGTGCTTGCCAGTGTTTTACTGAACGTTGCGTTAGAGACGGCGTGAGGCGCACAGAGGTTGTAAGGACCGACGGCATGATCGGTCTCAAGTAAGAAAACAATCCCACGCACCATATCTAGGAGGTGAATCCACGGCATGTATTGAGAACCATCACCGATAGGACCACCTACCCCCAGTTTGTATGGCAGCATCATTTTTGCCAAGGCGCCGCCACCATCACCGAGTACCACCCCCGTTCTTAGTATGCACACGCGAGTATGATCCGATTGGGCACGCATAGCGATTTCCTCCCAACGATCACACACAGTATGAGCGAAATTGTCTTGGTGTACTTTTAAGCTTTCATCAAAAGGGTGATCTTGTTGATCGCCATAGTAGCCCACCGCCGATCCGCTGATGAAGGTCGAGGGTGGTTTGGTACTGGCATGGATTAACTCAACGATCTTTTCTGTTACCTTCCAGCGACTATCGCAGATGCGCTGTTTTTGAGCTGCACTCCAGCGTTTGTCAGCGATAGGTTCTCCAGCCAAGTTAATGATGGCGTCAAATTCGTTAAGGTCGTTATAAGTATCAAGGGAGTCAATGTAGTCAATGTTGCCAAGGTCGGTGTGATTGAGGATACGTTTAGCTGTGGCAACGTCGCGGGTAAGCAGCGTCACACTGTGAGTCGTGAGGTGCTTGAGTAGCTCACGTCCTATAAAGCCGGTCCCGCCGGTTAATAACAGCTTCATTCTCTCTCCTCTAAAAGTAGCTCTCTGCTACCAGACACGCCTCGTCGCGGGCATTTGGCTTTAAATATAGCAATGAATCAGGGAATTAACTAACCCAACTGCAGCGGATGTTTATATGTAGCACAGCCGCTTTGGTTCACAAAAACGGCACTCTTTTTGTAGCAGCATTGACAGTGCTTCGTATGTCACACTTTCTTACACTTTTCTTTGCCATCATTAGTTTAGTAAAGGCTGAATAAGGGAGGTGCCCATGCAAGGTTTGAAATCACTCCTTGGCGCTATGATAAATAGCTTTAAGGATCTTATGCCCATCGTCCTTGTCGTATTGTTCTTTCAGCTTGTGGTTCTTCAAGAGCCTCTCCCTAATGTCCTCTCGATTCTATTCGGCTTACTGCTGGTTGTGCTTGGCCTGACTTTTTTTGTTTTTGGCCTTGAAATGGGGCTGTTCCCCATTGGGGAGACCATGGCGCAATCTTTCGCCCGCAAAGGGAGTGTATTTTGGCTTATGGTGTTTTCTTTTTGTCTTGGATTTGGCACGACGATAGCGGAGCCCGCGCTAACTGCAGTCTCAGCGGAAGCCGCAGAGGTTGCTGCAGAAGGTGGCATTATTCCTATGACCGAAGACTCAATGCAAAGCTATGCCGATGGGCTGCGTCTTTCAGTGGCGATTTCTGTTGGGCTAGCCATAGTACTTGGCGTGCTGAGGATACTTAAAGGTTGGCCTATTCATGTGTTGATCATTGGCGGTTATGTTGGGGTGGTGGTGTTAACTTGGTTTGCTCCTGAATACATTATCGGTGTTGCCTATGACTCGGGCGGGGTGACGACATCAACCATAACCGTTCCTTTAGTTACCGCGCTTGGGGTTGGCTTGGCTAGCACAATTAAAGGCCGCAATCCTATGCTGGATGGCTTTGGACTCATTGCCTTTGCCTCTTTGTTGCCCATGATGTTTGTGATGGTTTATGGGATGGTGATGGTATGAGTTTTGTTTGGGAGTTTCTACACACGCTACTCATGACCATTCGTGATGTTACGCCGATCATGGTCATTATCTTTGGCTTTCAATTTGCCATTCTCAAAAAGCCTATCGCTAACCCAGTTAGAGTCATGATTGGTTTTGGCTATGTGATTGTTGGTCTGAGCCTATTTTTAGTGGGCCTAGAGCTTGCGTTGTTCCCACTGGGTGAAACCATGGCAATGCAGCTCACTGCGCCAGATTTTCTCAATCAAGTGCGTATTACCTTAGACGGGGCTCTCGAGTGGATAGATTACTACTGGGTTTTCTTGTTCGCGTTTTGTATCGGCTTTAGTACTACCATTGCAGAGCCTTCGCTGCTCGCTGTTGCGATAAAAGCGAACCAAGTGTCTGCAGGGGCGATATCGGTGAATGGCCTTAGAATTGCGGTTGCACTTGGAGTGGCGGTTGGTATTGCTCTAGGTAGCTATCGTATTGTTGTCGGCGATCCTATTCACTATTACATCATTGCCGGCTACATACTGGTGGTGATCCAAACCTATTATGCGCCGAAATTTATTGTCCCACTTGCTTATGACTCTGGTGGGGTGACGACGTCAACGGTCACAGTACCACTGGTGACGGCGTTGGGTCTTGGCCTTGCATCGACAGTACCCGGCAGAAACCCAATGATAGATGGCTTTGGTCTTATCGCTTTTGCGAGTCTATTTCCGATTATCTCTGTGATGGCGTATGCCCAACTTACTCAATATTTAACGGCTCGTTCTTCTGTCAATCCTAGTTCTACAGAGGAGCTGGACGCCGAACATCATCTTACTTCTAAGGAGAAGAACAATGCGCTTTAAACTGATCCTTGCCTTTGTAGAAGATAGCAAGACAGAGCAGGTACTGGACGCAGCTCGTGATGCGGGTGCGACCGGTGCGACAGTAATCAACCATGCCAGAGGAGAAGGCCTCAACAAGAAGCAAACCTTTTTTGGTCTAACGTTAGAGGTGCAAAAAGATGTGGTGCTGTTTGTGGTCGAAGAGCATTTGTCTCGTCATATACTAGAGACGATTAGCCAAGTAGGGGAGTTTGACCAAACATCGGGACAAGGGATTGCAGTGCAAATAGATATAGAAGATGCGGTGGGTGTCGCTCATCAAGTGGAGACATTGACCAAAGTCGTGGAGGACGAACTATGAGTCAACAGAAAAGAGTAAGCGTACGCGATGTGATGGCTAACACTTATGTGGTGGTCGATGGGCTAAAAACGGTGCACGATGGGATTGTGCTGGCGAAAGAGCACCGAGTGAAAGCGCTGGTGGTCGAAAAGCGCAGCGATGACGATGAATTTGGTATTGTGCTAATGAATGATATTGCCAAAAAGGTATTGGCACGTAACCGCTCCCCGCAGCGTACCAATATCTATGAAATCATGACTAAGCCTGCCTTGTGTGTCGATCCGAATATGAATGTGAAGTACTGCGCGCGATTGTTTGAGCGATTTGGGATAAGTAGAGCGCCAGTGATTGAAGACGGGCGTGTAATCGGTATGGTTAGTTACAATAACATTGTTGTGAACGGGATGCTCGGGCTCGATTAGCTCTGCACCGTGTCGGTAAGTTCGATACAATAGCGACAAAGAAAGTGCTGGAGAAAAATCAATGAAACTGTTCTTTGCGTCTGACTTACACGGCAGCCAAGGTGCCACCGAGATAGTGTTGGAGCATTACCGCCGCTCAGGGGCTGAGCATCTGGTTATATTGGGGGATGTCCTCAATCATGGGCCAAGAAACCCTGTGCCAGGCAGTTACAACCCACCGAAGGTTGCTGAGCTTCTCAATGCGTATAAGCAAGAGATTATTGCGGTTCGCGGCAATTGTGACAGTGAAGTGGATCAGATGCTGCTTGAGTTTCCAATGATGAGCGATTACGCCTGGGTGATGTTGCCGACTGGGCAGCGTTTATTTCTAACCCATGGTCACTTGTACAACAGTGATAAGCGTCCGCCGCTCAAGCAAGGCGATGTCATTGCCCATGGTCATACTCATATTCCAGTTGCCGAATGGCAAGGCGAGCAGATCATCTTTAATCCGGGGTCGATTACGTTCCCGCGCAATGAGTTTGCGGCGAGCTTTGGTCTGCTGGAAGATAATAGACTCAGTGTTCAAACCTTTGATGGTGACGTACTGGCCTCTATCGAGTTGTAAGCCGACTCATTACCAAGTGAAACGCCAAACAGCAGGCATAAAAAAACGCAGCGATTAAGCTGCGTTTTTTCTACTTCGAGATAACTAATTACTTAGTTACACGCAGTACAGGCGTTTCGCCAACAGTCACGGCACCAGCAAGCTTATTAAGCTCTTTGATTTCGTCCATGTTAGAGATAACTACAGGCGTTAGCGTTGATTTCGCTTTCTCTTCTAGAAGAGCTAGATCGAATTCAATGATAGTGTCGCCAGCTTTAACAGTTTGGCCTTCTTCAGCGATACGCTTGAAGCCTTCGCCTTTCAGCTCAACTGTGTCGATGCCGAAGTGAACAAATAGCTCGATGCCGTCGTCAGATTCGATTGAGAACGCGTGGTTCGTTTCGAAGATCTTACCGATAGTACCGTTTACAGGAGCTACCATCTTGTCACCAGCTGGCTTGATTGCAATACCGTCACCAACGATTTTCTCAGCGAATACTACGTCTGGCACATCTTCGATGTTTACGATTTCACCAGATAGAGGTGCGATAATTTCGATTGCACCAGTGTCAGCGCTGTCGTCAGATACTAGCTTCTTCAGTTTGTCAAACAGACCCATGTCGTGCTCCTAAAGGTTTGATTTTAATCTAGTCAATTATATTAGCAGTTTGTCTTTTCTGCGATAAATTTTTCGACGTGCGCTTCAATTTCTGCTGCAGTCGCCATTTGTAGCGCTTCATCAGCCATTGCTTTAACTTCAGAGAAGTTAGCGTTGCGGATTACTTTCTTAACCTGAGGAATTGAAATACCGCTCATACTAAACTCGTCTAGGCCCATGCCTAGTAGAAGTAGAGTCGCACGCTCGTCGCCAGCAAGCTCACCACACATACCTGTCCACTTACCTTCTTTGTGAGAAGCGTCGATCACTTGCTTGATTACTGTTAGTACAGCAGGTGATAGTGGGTTATATAGGTGAGAAATCAGCTCATTACCACGGTCTACAGCTAGAGTATACTGAGTTAGGTCGTTTGTACCAATACTAAAGAATGAAACTTCTTTCGCAAGGTGGTGAGCGATTGCTGCAGCAGCAGGAGTTTCAACCATTACACCGATTTCGATGTTTTCGTCGAATGCTAGACCTTCAGCGCGAAGTTCTGCTTTGTACTCTTCGATTGCTGCTTTCAGCTCACGGATTTCTTCAACAGAAATGATCATCGGGAACATGATGCGTAGCTTACCGTGTGCAGATGCACGTAGGATACCACGTAGCTGGTCACGAAGGATTTCACGACGATCCAAGCTGATACGCACTGCACGCCAGCCAAGGAACGGGTTCATTTCTTGAGGTAGGTCTAGGTATGGTAGATCTTTATCACCACCGATATCCATAGTACGGATGATTACCGCGTGACCGTGCATTGCTTCCGCAACTTCTTTGTAAGCTTGGTACTGTTCTTCTTCAGTAGGAAGAGCAGTGCGATCCATGAATAGGAATTCTGTACGATACAGACCAACACCTTCACCGCCGTTACGGTTGATGCCATCACAGTCTTTCACTGTACCGATGTTACCGCAAACTTCTACACGGTGACCATCTAGAGTCTCTGCTGGTAGGTCTTTAAGTTTTGCTAGTTCCTCTTTTTCTGCAAGGAACCCTTCACGTACCGCTTTAGCTTCGTCAATCTCAGCTTGAGTTGGGTTAACAATGATCTTGTTGTTCATTGCATCAAGAACCAACATGTCGCCGTTGTTCACTTTTTTGGTGATGTCGTTAGTACCAACAATCGCAGGAAGTTCTAGTGAACGTGCCATGATAGAAGTGTGCGAAGTACGACCGCCAATGTCACATGCAAAACCAAGAACGTAGTCTAGGTTGATTTGCGCAGTTTCAGATGGCGTTAGGTCGTAAGCCACTAGGATAACTTCTTCATCGATGTCGCCGAGCGAAACGATATTGATACCTAGTGCATTCTTAACGAAACGAGTACCGATATCACGGATATCCGTTGCACGTTCTTTAAGGTATTCGTCATCTAGAGATTCTAGTGCAGTCGCTTGCTCTTCGATTACTGTGTGAATCGCATTGTCTGCAGATAGTTTGTCTTTCTTGATGAGTGCTAGGATTTCTTCTTCTAGCTCTTCATCTTCAAGAAGCATGATATGGCCTTCGAAGATAGCCTCTTTCTCTTCACCAAAAGTTTCAAGCGCTTTTTGCTTAACAACTTCTAGCTGTTGAGCTGATTTGTTGCGTGCGTCAAAGAAACGCGCAACTTCTGCTTCAACTTGGTCATCTGAAATAGTAGACGTGTTTAGAACAATTTCGTCTTCTTGAAGTAGTAGTGCTTTACCGATAGCAATACCAGGAGATGCTAGGATGCCTGAAATCATAGCTTTACCTTTATATGGTCTAGTGTATCAAAGATTGGATGGTTTTTAGCCACTTATAATATGTAGCTGATAGCCCGAGCCATTTCCAATAAAGCCATTCTGTTTTCACAAAATGGCTTTAAGGAGAACTGGGTTCTTAGTGAAGCTCAGGGATTAGAGCTACTAGGTGGTCAACTGCTTGTTGAGCTTGTGGGCCTTCAGCAGCGATAGTAATAGTAGTGCCTTTAACTAGACCAAGAGTTTGTAGTTTGAATAGGCTTTTCGCGCTAGCGCTTTTGCCGTTAGTAGTCACAGTGATGTCAGCGTCAAATGCTTTTGCTTCTTTAACGAACTGAGCAGCCGGACGAGTGTGAAGGCCGTTTTCTGCTGTGATTTCTACTTGCTTCTCGTACATTTTTTATACCCCAATTGATTTATTTTATGTTTAGTTTCTAGACCAAACAAAGCTTATCGTTAAATGTTATGCCCAGCTATAGTGCAAAGGTCGTAACTGTTAAGAATTGTGTCGGACTAGAATTGTAGGACATGATTGCAGTCTTCGCCGTATGCATGTCCTACGAAATTCGGTATTCAGCCTATTTATTTTTAAGCTTAAAATAAAACTGTCCTGATATTACCAAAGGCTGACAGAGATTCAACAAAAAAGCCCCTTAAAGGGGCTTTTTTCGTGTAAAAATTGATTTGGCTACATATTACTGCTGAATCTCTTTATCAGTAAATATACCTGCGAACAATGCTGAACTTAGGTAACGCTCACCTGAACTTGGTAGTACGGTTACGATTGTTTTTCCTTTAAATTCAGGGAGTTCTGCTAGTTTGTTGGCTGCTACAACCGCTGCGCCAGAAGAAATGCCAGCAAGGATACCTTCTTCTTCCATTAGGCGACGTGCCATTTCGATAGCTTCTTCTGAGGTTACCTGCTCAACACGGTCTAGAAGCTCAAGATCCAAGTTTTCTGGGATAAAGCCTGCACCGATGCCTTGGATTTTGTGCGGTGCTGGTTGGATTTCTTCACCTGCTAGTGCTTGAGTGATAACTGGTGACTCTGCTGGCTCTACAGCAACAGAAACGATAGCTTTACCTTTCTCACCTTTAATGTAACGGCTAGTACCTGTGATAGTACCACCAGTACCAACACCTGCTACGAAGACGTCCACTTCACCGTCGGTTGCGTCCCAGATTTCAGGGCCTGTTGTTTTCTCGTGGATTGCAGGGTTTGCTGGGTTGTTGAATTGTTGAAGCAGTAGGTACTTTTCTGGGTTAGAAGCAACAATTTCTTCCGCTTTAGCAATCGCACCTTTCATGCCTTTTGCCGCTTCCGTTAGCTCTAGGTTTGCGCCTAGTGCTTTTAGAAGTTTACGACGCTCAAGACTCATAGACTCAGGCATCGTTAGTGTTAGTTTGTAGCCACGAGCTGCTGCAACGAAGGCAAGTGCGATACCTGTGTTACCACTGGTTGGCTCAACAAGCTCTACGCCCGCTTTTAGACGACCGTCTTTTTCTGCTTCCCAGATCATGTTGGCACCAATACGGCACTTAACGCTGAAGCTAGGGTTACGCGCTTCTACTTTTGCAAGAACGTTGCCGTTGCTTACTTTGTTTAGGCGAACTAGAGGGGTATTACCAATCGTCAGGGAGTTATCTTCGTAAATCTTGCTCATTCTATGTTCCTTCATTCAACCGTGGTGGTTATTGATTACCTGATAAGAATATGACTTTGTTTGGCAACGTAAAAGAACCAAATAGTTATATATTATGGAAGAAAGTTTATCGGCAGGCGTTTGAAGTGCTGTAGGAATGGTGGAAAGTCCCTTAGTGGCTAAGCGCTAGCGCGGAAAGCCACTAAGGACTGAGATTACGATTTACGACGTAAAACGCCAAAACCAAGACACAGAGCTACCCAGATATAAAGTGGCCAGCTGCCAACTTCACGGTACCAGGTTGTACCATCCGTTGGGGTGACGTCTGTACGGAGAACCGCTGTTTCAAACTGTGGAACCTCGGCAATAATGTCACCTTTATGATCAGTGACTGCCGTTACACCATTGTTGGTTGAGCGGATCAATGGCAAACCGAGCTCCAATGCGCGCATACGGGCAATTTCCATGTGTTGCAAAGGACCGATTGAGCGACCAAACCAAGCATCATTGGATAGAGTGAGCAGATAGTCAGTGTCGTCGGTAACGTTTTGTCTAACTTGCTCCCCAAAGATGATCTCGTAACATAAAGCGGGCGCGAGATGCATACCATTAGCCACAATGTTTGGTTGTACATAAGCACCGCGACTGAATGACGACATCGGCAAGTTAAAGAACGGTGCGATGGGTCTTAGAATGTCGCCAAAAGGTACAAACTCCCCAAACGGTAGTAAGTGGTGCTTGTGGTAACGCTCATCCAGATCCATTTCGTAGTCACCGTAAGGCGTTTGGCCGACCACTAAGATACTGTTGTAGTATTCGCCAGAATCCGTTCTGTTGATAACGCCAGTGATCACCGCAGAGTTGTTCATCTTGGCGGCGGAATCTAAGTTGCTTAAAAATGAAGGCAGCTCGAATTCCATTGCAGGGATTGCCGCTTCTGGCCAGATGATAATATCCGCATCCCAATTTTCTCGAGTGAGATCCGTGTATTTCATGATGGTTGGCCAGCGATGATTTGGAAGCCACTTTTGTGCTTGGTCGACATTACCTTGAATCAGCGCCACGGACTTGGTTCTTTGATGAGCAGGCGTGACCCATTCATAGTTTCGAAGGCCAAATCCGGTTGCTAAAACCACCATAGGTATGAGTAGTAGTTGCCACAGCTTTGAAGTCGCTAGATAAGCAAGACTACCCGCCATGATGATCGAAAGCAGTGTGATAAGCTCGACACCACCGATAGGCGCAAAGCTGCCAAGAGGAGAATCAATTTGACTGTATCCCAGCCACAGCCATGGGAACCCTGTCATCACCCAACCGCGTGCCCAGTCAAATACAAGCCATAATGCTGGCGCCGCAATAAAATAGCGGGTTTTGTTTTCTGATGGGAAAAAGCGATTGAGTGACCATGCAAAGAGCGCAGAATAGATGGAAAGGTAGCCGACAAGCAGCGCCATTAGAAATAGGCTCGCTATCTTTGGCATGCCACCGAAGGTATCAATGCTGACGTGAACCCAACTGATCCCAGTAGCAAACTGACCAAGCCCCCATGCGTAACCTGTCCAAAGCGCGCTTTTTCTGCTTTGGCCACGGATAAGTAGCATAAGAAGGAAAGGGCTGACAATGGCAAGAGGCCAAAGCTGATATGGCGCAAAGGCGAGCGTTGTGCTTGCGCCAACAAAAGCGGCCCCAATGGGCCGCAGTAGTCGAAGACTTTTCTTCATTTATGATTTTCTCACTTATTCGGTGAGCTTAAGGTTGAAGTAGGTGTTTACTCTTCAACGCTTGAAGCAGTTTCTTGGTCCGGGATAGTCACTTGGACTTGAACCACACGACGGTTATCCGCCGCTGTCACCTTAAAGTTGTAATTTTCTATTTCAACCACTTCACCGCGAATCGGTAAGTGACCAAATGCAGTCATGACTAAGCCACCGACGGTATCCACTTCTTCATCACTAAAGCTAGAGCCAAACGTGTCGTTAAACTCTTCAATGGTGGTGAGCGCTTTCACAGCGAACGTGTGCTTACTCAGTTTTCTGATATCTAGCTCATCGTCGTCATCGAACTCATCTTCGATTTCACCAACGATTTCTTCAAGAATATCTTCGATGGTCACCAGACCCGATACTCCGCCGAATTCGTCAACAACAATGGCCATGTGATAACGCTCTTCACGGAACTCTTTCAGTAGGCGGTCTACACGCTTACTTTCAGGAACCACTACAGCAGGGCGGATCACTTCTTCAATATCAAATGGGGCGCTGTCAGAGCCCAAGTAACGGAGGAGGTCCTTAGCTAAGAGGATGCCTTCTACATGGTCTTTATCTTCACTGATGACTGGGTAGCGTGAGTGCTGTGCATCGGTCATTAGTGCGATCAGTTTATCGAGGTTATCGGAACGCTCGATAGTGACCATTTGCGAACGTGGCAACATAATGTCGCGTACTCGCATTTCAGAAATTTCCATAACACCCTCAAGCATATCGCGGGTGTCGTGGTCAATTAGGTCGTTTTCTTCAGAGTCGCGGATAACATCCACTAGCTCTTGGCGATCTTTTGGCTCACCTTGAAAAATTTGACCTAGGCGCTCTAAGAAGGACTTCCTACTCGGACCTTCAGATTTTTTACTTTTTCCCTCTGGCTGAGAGGGAGAAGACTCTTCGTTCATGACTTCTCAATTCAGAATGCTATCAGATGTGTGATAGCGCACATGTGCAGGGGCGAGATTAGCCTCTACTCCTTTTCTGCAAGATATGGGTCTTCAAAGCCCATTTCAAGCATAATTTCAGTTTCCAAAGCTTCCATTTCTTCGGCTTCTTCATCTTCAATATGATCATAACCTAGCAGATGAAGACTGCCATGTACAACCATATGTGCCCAGTGTGCGTTCAAGGGCTTTGACTGCTCAATTGCCTCTTTTTCCACCACTTGGCGGCAGATAATCATATCGCCAAGGAGGTTTATCTCTACGCCTGGAGGCGCTTCGAATGGGAATGAAAGCACGTTAGTCGGCTTGTCTTTGCCACGATACTCGTGATTGAGTTGGTGGCTTTCTTGCTCGTCAACGATTCGGATGGTTAGTTCCGCTTCTTTTTGAAACGGAATAATGGTTTTATCTAACCAGCGCTGAAGCTCATCAGCGCTTGGCAGGCCTTGTTCTGATTCAACAGCAAGTTGTAAATCCAGTTCAATACTCATTATTTACTTTCCGAAGGTGTGCTTGTCGCCGCGGCTTTGTCGAGTAACGCTTGTGCTGCTTCTCGCTCTTCACGACGTTTGCGCTCTATCTCTTTGCGAGCTTTTGAATCTTCCGCTTCCCACTTTTCGTAAGCGTTCACGATACGAGCGACAACAGGGTGGCGCACTACGTCGTCTGATTGGAAGAAATTAAAGCTGATTTCATCGACTTCGTTAAGCACTTCGATAGCATGACGAAGACCAGACTTCGCGCCGCGTGGCAAGTCAATCTGAGTCACGTCACCGGTGATGACTGCGCGCGAGTTAAAGCCAATACGGGTTAAGAACATCTTCATTTGTTCAACCGTTGTGTTCTGGCTCTCGTCGAGAATAATAAACGCATCGTTTAAAGTACGACCGCGCATGTAAGCAAGCGGTGCAACTTCAATTACGTTTCGCTCAATCAGTTTTTCAACACGCTCAAAGCCAAGCATCTCGAACAGTGCGTCATAAAGTGGACGCAAATATGGGTCGACTTTTTGGCTAAGGTCTCCAGGTAGGAATCCCAGTTTCTCACCGGCTTCAACCGCAGGTCGAGTTAATAGAATACGGCGGATCTCTTGGCGCTCCAGTGCATCAACAGCGGCGGCAACAGCAAGGTATGTCTTACCTGTACCGGCAGGGCCAATGCCAAAGCTGATGTCATGAGTGACCATGTTTACCAAGTATTGTGCTTGATTTGGTGTACGTGGTTTGATGATGCCTTTTTTGGTCTTAACAAAGACTTCTTTACCATGAGCAATTTCCGACTCGGTATTTTGCTCAAGTACGCCGGACTCTTTGACTGCTAAGTGAATCTGTTCAGGTTCAATATCTGGGATCTGACCACGAACAGGTGCAGTGTCTACGTACAGTGATTTAATGATGTCGAGTGCTGCAGCACTAGTATGTGGCTTACCAACGATAGTGAAGTAGTTGCTTCTGTGGTTTATTTCGACACCTAAACGGCGTTCTAAGTGTTTGATGTTGTCATCGAAAGGACCGCACAAGCTGGACAGACGGCGGTTGTCTGAAGGTTCTAGATTGATTTCTAGAGTTACGATTTGATTACTCAATGTTGCCTCGCATGTTGCCCTTTAAGGGCGATGAACGGAGCCCGATTTTGACCGGACTCCACATTTTTTCCCATATCACTCCAAAATAGCACAATGGAGCGCTTTGGGTATAGGCATTAAGGCGTAAAGGTAGCCACACCTAGCTCATCTTCGCGTTTGGTTTTCGCCATCATTTGCATTGGTGAAATCACAGAGCGAAGATCCATATCTTTCTCAGTTCTTACGAGCTCACCACGAAGAGAGTTCGCAAACACATCGGTAATTTTCACATCAACAAATTGGCCGATTAGCTCTGCGCCACCTTCGAAGTTTACAACACGGTTGTTTTCAGTACGTGCTCGTAGTTCCATTAGATTTTTCTTTGATGGACCTTCAACAAGAACGCGTTGCTCAGTGTCTAGCATTAGACGAGAGTAGCGCATCGCTTGTGTGTTAACGGTTTGCTGTAACTCGTACAAACGGTCTTTCTTAGTTTGCTCAGGCAAATCACATGGGTAGTCAGCTGCCGGCGTACCAGGACGTGGTGAGAAGATGAAGCTAAAGCTCATATCGAAATCAACGTCTTTGATAAGCTTCATCGTGTCTTGGAAGTCTTTGTCTGTCTCACCAGGGAAGCCAACGATAAAGTCAGAGCTGATTTGAATATCAGGACGTGCTTTACGTAGCTTACGAATAATTGACTTGTACTCAATTGCCGTATGAGGACGCTTCATCATCGTTAGGATGCGGTCTGAACCACTTTGTACAGGAAGATGCAGGAAACTTACAAGCTCAGGCGTGTCTTCGTATACTGCGATGATGTCATCGGTAAACTCTAGCGGGTGGCTAGTTGTGAATCGAATACGGTCAATGCCATCGATTGACGCGACTAGGCGCAGCAGTTCCGCGAATGAACAGATGTCGCCATCGTGCATTGGGCCGCGGTAAGCGTTAACGTTTTGACCTAGAAGGTTCACTTCACGTACGCCTTGCTCTGCAAGCTGTGCGATTTCGTATAAAACATCATCCATTGGACGGCTAACTTCTTCGCCACGTGTGTATGGTACTACACAGTAAGTACAGTATTTTGAGCAGCCTTCCATAATAGAAACGAACGCAGTTGCACCTTCAGCGCGAGGCTCAGGTAGACGGTCGAATTTCTCGATCTCTGGGAACGAGATATCCATAACAGGTACTTCGTCGTTTTGCGATTGTTTGATCATTTCAGGTAGGCGGTGCAGAGTTTGCGGGCCAAAGATCACGTCTACGTATGGTGCTCGCTCGCGGATGTGGTCACCTTCTTGAGTCGCTACACAGCCACCAACACCGATCACAACGCCTTCTTTCTTATCTTTTAGCGTTTTCCAACGACCAAGTTGGTGGAAAACTTTCTCTTGCGCTTTTTCACGGATCGAACAAGTGTTCAACAGTAGTACGTCTGCTTCCTCTGGCACTTCAGTTAGCTCGTAGCCATTTGCAGCATTAAGCAGATCGGCCATTTTTGATGAATCGTATTCGTTCATCTGGCAACCCCAGGTTTTAATTAGCAGTTTCTTACTCATCACTATCGCTCGTCAGTTATGTAAATCTTATGCTGAACTATTGTTCAAATTATAGCCGCCATCTCGGCGGTAAGCGGCGTATTGTACTGCTTTAAAAACCGCCTGACTAGGGGTAGGGGAAAATCTCTTTGAGAGCTTATATTTCAATTGGTGCACGTCGAAATTAGCCCTCACAAAAGCAAGGATTTTGACGGGAAAAAACTCGCGCTTTAGCAAGTCGCTACGTACAATGAGAACACATTGATTTTAAGACAGTATTAGCACTATGGAACAGTATGAAATAGTCGTCGTGGGCGGTGGAATGGTGGGAGCAGCTTTGGCTCTTGGCCTTGCGACGCAGGGGCGTTCAGTTGCCGTTATTGAGAAGTTCACACCGAAGCCATTTGAACAAGCCCAGCCTATGGATTTACGTGTGTCTGCTATTTCACATCGTTCTGTTGATCTTCTGCAATCTTTAAACGCCTGGGGAGCGATTCAAGGTACCCGAGTCTGTCCGTATGCAAGGCTTGAAACATGGGAGGCAGACAATTGTCGAATTCGATTTAATGCCGACGAACTCGCACTCCCGCAGTTGGGTTATATCGTCGAGAATCGCATGATTCAATTAGGTCTTTGGACCCAGTTCGCTCGGTTTGAAAACTTAAAAGTCATCGAAGGTGATGGTGTTGAAAGCTTAGAGCTTGCTCCAAATGACTCCAGTATCACGCTTGAATCGGGTAGGGTGCTTAAGGCACGTTTGGTCGTGGGCGCCGATGGTGCTAACTCGAGAGTGAGACAATCGGCGGGCATTGGTATTACCGCCTGGGACTATCGCCAGGAATGTATGCTAATCAATGTTGAAACTGAGCTGCCACAACAAGATATTACCTGGCAATGGTTTACACCAAGTGGTCCTCGTTCGTTTTTGCCCCTGTGTGGTAATCAAGGCTCGCTGGTTTGGTATGATGCTCCTAAGCGTATTCGACAGTTGAAGAATATGAATCCCGCTCAGCTAGAGTTGGAGATCGCCACTTATTTTCCGGCGGAACTTGGGAAAGTGAAAGTGCTACAGCATGGTTCATTTCCACTGACCCGTCGTCATGCTCAAAGTTACCACAAGCAGGGTTGTGTTATCGTTGGTGACGCTGCACACACGATTAATCCTCTAGCGGGACAAGGGGTCAACTTAGGCTTTAAAGATGTAGAAACACTGCTCGAATGTTTTGAGTCTAAAGGGATGACACAACAGGCGCTGGTTCAATATGAGCGTTTACGTCGCCCAGACAACCTACTTATGCAAACTGGCATGGATGTGTTCTACAAAGGCTTTAGTAATACGCTGCCGCCTTTGATGTTTGCACGTAACGCCATACTTAAGTTGGCGGAGCACTCTGGGCCAATTAAACAACAAGTGTTGAAATACGCCATTGGCTTAAAGTAATCAACTAAGCACTGATCACTAAGCATGTCGGGGCAATAACGTCAGGTAGGCTTGAATGCCAATTGGGCTTACCTGTCTGAGAGTCGAGTTCGAATATTGAAACGTTATTTGAATGCTGATTGGCCGCGAGCAACCATTTGCCATCCGGCGTGATACTGATATCTCTTGGAAATGTCCCGTGCGTCTCTACATAGCCTTGGTATACAGGATGCTCGGGCTCACTAACATCAAACCAACTTATCACTGAATCACCACGACTGGTTAAATACACAAAACGTTCATCGGCTGAGAGTTTAATGGCCGCTGCCGCTTCGTGGCATGAATGCTCTGGAAATGCGGTGATAGTAGTGACTATTTGCCACTGTTGTTTTGTTCGGGCAATCACTGTCAGAGACTCGTCGAGTTCACACAATACAAAACCGAATAGACCATCTTGGGTAAAGCTGACATGTCTTGGTCCGCTTCCTGGTGGTAATTCCAAACGTTGAGACTGTTGAATTTGTTTGCCTTCACAGTGGTAGAAGGTAAGCAAATCGATACCAAGATCGACCGTGACCAATTGAGTCGTGTTAGGAATAAACATCACTTGATGTCCATGGGGGGATAGTTGGCGAGTAGCGTGAGGACCTTGGCCATAGTTGGATAGCTTGGCTATCCGTTGCCCTATCTTTCCTGTTGGCTCCAAAGCAAACAGTTCGAAGTCTCCAGTTCCGTAGTGGGCAACGGCGACTCTATCAAGAGTATCGGAAATTGCGACATGACAGGGCGCATCCCCGTCTAGCATCACTTTTTGAGAATATTGCTCATTGCCTGCAAGAAAGTGCAAAGCAGCCCCTTCCGCTTGAAAAACCTCAGAGACCACATAGAGGCCATATTGAGAATAGGCGAGGTAAGAGGGGTTAACGATATCAGTTTTGAAGGAGGATAAACTTGCGACACCGTTTGTTCCGAATTTGACTTGAGAAAAGCCAAAGTGGCCTTGTTGTGAATATTGACCAATATATACGTTAGCCTGCATATCGCTGTGAACCACTTCAATAAATAACTATATGGAACAAGGATCTGTGTGACGATGCAATTTGGATAGGGCCAATGGGGAAATCTGTGATGAGTGTTGCGAAAGATAATACGAGTTAGTTACTTTTAGCGGGGTATTGAGTGTTCACTCATTCTATCAAAGAGTAAGCGACAAAAGCATAGAAAGAAAAAAGGCTCGTCAAATGACGAGCCTTCTTAATGATGGTGCGGAAGGAGAGACTTGAACTCTCACACCTTGCGGCGCCAGAACCTAAATCTGGTGCGTCTACCAATTCCGCCACTTCCGCAACGCTCTTATTTCTAAGAGAAAGTTATAGTTAAGAGAGTAATTGGTAAAACTCAATCTCAACGTTGTCTGGTAAGTATAACTTACAATATAAATGGTGGCTACGACGGGATTCGAACCTGTGACCCCATCATTATGAGTGATGTGCTCTAACCAGCTGAGCTACGTAGCCACTCTGAGTTCTTTCGAACTTCTTTGTCTTTCAAAGAAAGATGGTGCGGAAGGAGAGACTTGAACTCTCACACCTTGCGGCGCCAGAACCTAAATCTGGTGCGTCTACCAATTCCGCCACTTCCGCATCAATTTTGTAGTCATAGTCGACGATTGGTGAATCAACTAGACGTTGTAATAGTGGCTGGGCTACCTGGATTCGAACCAGGGAATGCCGGCATCAAAAGCCGGTGCCTTACCGCTTGGCGATAGCCCAACAGATTGTTTCAGATGTCAATCACATCACTCTATGTTTCAAGAGAAATAATGGTGCGGAAGGAGAGACTTGAACTCTCACACCTTGCGGCGCCAGAACCTAAATCTGGTGCGTCTACCAATTCCGCCACTTCCGCATCAATTTTGTAGTCTTAGCTGACGATTGGTGAATCAACTAGACGTTGTATTAGTGGCTGGGCTACCTGGATTCGAACCAGGGAATGCCGGCATCAAAAGCCGGTGCCTTACCGCTTGGCGATAGCCCAACAGATTGTTTCAGATGTCAATCACATCACTCTATATTTCAAGAGAAATAATGGTGCGGAAGGAGAGACTTGAACTCTCACACCT